>NZ_CP134050.1:392500-587500 GCF_031583145.1 Brevibacillus brevis
AAACGGCGGCCGTAACTATAACGGTCCTAAGGTAGCGAAATTCCTTGTCGGGTAAGTTCCGACCCGCACGAAAGGCGTAACGACTTGGGCGCTGTCTCGGCAAGAGACCCGGTGAAATCATAATACCTGTGAAGATGCAGGTTACCCGCGACAAGACGGAAAGACCCCATGGAGCTTTACTGTAGCCTGGTATTGGAACTTTGTGCATCATGTACAGGATAGGTGGGAAGCTGAGAAGCAGGGGCGCCAGCCTCTGTGGAGCTGTCGGTGGGATACCACCCTTGATGTACGGAGTTTCTAACTCGTCGCCCTCATCGGGCGAGAGGACCATGCCAGGTGGGCAGTTTGACTGGGGCGGTCGCCTCCCAAAAGGTAACGGAGGCGCCCAAAGGTTCCCTCAGAATGGTCGGAAATCATTCGTAGAGTGTAAAGGCAGAAGGGAGCTTGACTGCGAGACCTACAAGTCGAGCAGGGACGAAAGTCGGGCTTAGTGATCCGGTGGTTCCGCATGGAAGGGCCATCGCTCAACGGATAAAAGCTACCCTGGGGATAACAGGCTTATCTCCCCCAAGAGTCCACATCGACGGGGAGGTTTGGCACCTCGATGTCGGCTCATCGCATCCTGGGGCTGAAGTAGGTCCCAAGGGTTGGGCTGTTCGCCCATTAAAGCGGTACGCGAGCTGGGTTCAGAACGTCGTGAGACAGTTCGGTCCCTATCTGTCGCGGGCGTAGGAAGTTTGAGGAGAGCTGTCCTTAGTACGAGAGGACCGGGATGGACGCACCGCTGGTGCACCAGTTGTCACGCCAGTGGCACAGCTGGGTAGCTATGTGCGGACGGGATAAGCGCTGAAAGCATCTAAGCGTGAAGCCCCCTCCAAGATGAGACTTCCCACAGCGTTAAGCTGGTAAGACCCCTCATAGACGATGAGGTTGATAGGTTCGGTGTGGAAGCGCGGCAACGCGTGGAGCTGACGAATACTAATCGGTCGAGGGCTTATCCACACAATCTTGGCAATCATGCAGATCCAGTTTTGAAGGAATGGGAAAAGAAAGCTGTATTCTCTGTTACTTGAAAAAGTAGCGGTGAATACAGCTTTCTTTGCGTTCGGGCGGTGGCGTTCCATCGAGTCAGATCTCTTATTTTGGTGGAAGCGGAATCTTTTGCTTTTTCAAATCTAATTCAAAAAAATAGATGCTCTAATGAATCTATCTATGACATCATGTCTGTCTATTGGCCCAAGCCAAGAGGTGGATGAAATGGAGGAAAGCAAGGTGAATCCAACGCTTCGAAAGATCGCCATGGGTCTAATGGTACTGGCCGTGGTGACCGGATGCTCAAGCAATCCTGAAAATTCTAACAGGAGAAATAGCCAGGCTGCCCGAGCCGTGCCTGTAGAGGTGAAAAAAGCAACACAGGAAGAATTTGCGGTGCAGATGAATCTATCGGGACGGCTGGAAGCGATCCAGCAGGTCGATGTTCCTTCCAAGGCTACGGGCCGGGTCCAGAAGCTGCTTGTAAAGGTAGGGGACCAGGTCAAGAGTGGGCAACCGATTGCCGTCTTGGACGGAGAGGAGCTGCAGATTCAGCTGCAAAAGGCGCAAGCATCCATGATGTCAGCGAAGGCCAAATACGCAGAGGCGACAGAAGGAACAGACGCGGAGACGCTTGCGCAGACAGCCAATTCGCTGGCGGACCTGCAGAACAAGGCAAACGCCGCGAAAGTAGATCTGGAGCGTTCGGAAAAACTGTTCAGCGAAGGCGCCATTTCCACGGCAGAGGTGGAGAAAGCCCGATTGGCGTTGACGACGGCTTTGACCAACCTGGAGAATCAGAAGCAAAAAGCGCAGCAAGAGAAAAAAGGTCCGACGAAAGCAGAATTGGACAGTGCAGCGGCAACGCTCAAGCAGTCTGAAGCGGATTACGCCTTGTCCCAGTTAAATGTGGCCAATCTAACGATCAAGTCGCCGATCGATGGCGTGATCGGCTCTCTGTCCGCTACAGTCGGGGAAAACGTATCAAACAACGCGGTCGTAGCGCAAGTGATCAATATCTCTACCATGAAAGTCACTGCGAAGGCTAGCGAGGGGCAAGTGGGCCAATTCGAGCCGGGGCAGACCGTGACGGTGAAGGTCCCATCAGCCAATATGACGGTGAATGGAAAAATCACGTCCGTCAGCCCGTTGGCGGATTCGAGCAAGTCATACCCGATCGAGATCGAGGTAGAGAATAAGGAGTTGCGGGCAAAAGCAGGGATGGTCGCTTCAATTGAAGTGAAAGGAAATCCACACAAAGCCATCGTGGTTCCACGCGAGGCTGTCATTACGAAAGCCCAAAGCTCGTATGTATTCGTAGTCGAAGGAGAAAAAGCGAAACAAGTGACAGTCACAACAGGGGAATCCGATGGAACGAAAATCGAGATCCTGAGCGGACTGCAGGGCGGGGAGTCCGTGGTGGTGCAGGGTCAGAATACCCTGACAGACAATTCGACCGTAGCGGTCATCGATCCGACCCAGCTGCAAAACGGTGGAGGAAAAAAGGCAGGGAATCGCGGCCAGGGCAGCGGGGCCGGTCAGCAAGGCGGCGCTGGTCGGCAAGATGGTGCGGCTCAGCAAGGTGAAGCGGGTCAACAAGGCGGCGCCGGTCAGCAAGGTGAAGCGGTTCAACAAGGCGGCAGGGGTCAGCAAGGTGGAGCCGGTCGCCAAGGGGGAGAAAGCCAGCAAGGCGGACAGGGCACTTCGGGTGGACAAGCCAACCCTGGCGGACAAACCAACAGCACAGGCACCCCCGAGCCAACGGCAACTCCAAAAGGATAGGTGATCCCCATGCATATATCGGAACGAGCCATTCGACGACCCGTCACGGTCATGATGGGCGTCCTCATCGTGATTATCTTGGGAATCATGTCGCTGAGCCGGATTCCTATCGATTTGTACCCAAAAATTGAAATACCGACCATCGCCGTCATCACCAGTTATTCGGGGGTAGGTCCCGAAGAAATGGAGAATCTCGTCACCAAGCCGATCGAACAGGCCGTCGCGACGGTCGCTGGCATCAAGTCGGTGAGCTCCACCTCCAGGGAAGGGAATTCGATGGTCATCGTAGAGTTCAATTACGGGGTGGATTTGGACAAGGCCGTCACGGAAGTCACGCAAAAAGTCGAGCGTGCGAAGCGCTCCTTGCCGGACGACGTGGACTCTCCGACGGTGGCCCGAATGGACCCGAACAGTACGGCCGTACTGACCTTGGCGGTGTCGGCAGACATGGGAGCCGACCAACTGAAAAGCTACGTGCAAGACCAGATCGCCCCTGCGCTGGAGAGGGTGAACGGCGTCGCTTCCGTGACTGTATCCGGCGGTTTGGACCGGGAAATCAAGGTGGTTGTCGATCAGAGCAAACTGGAGCAGTACGGAATCACGGTCTCGGATATCAGCCAGCAGCTGAAGAGCCAAAACATGGACTCTTCCGGCGGGAACATCACGGAGGGCGGCGTGTCTTACACCGTCCGTTCTCTGGGGAAATTCAAGTCGGTAGACGACATCCGCAAGGTATCGATTCCGTTGAAGGACGGAAGCCGGATCTTCCTCGAAGATGTGGCGCAAATTCAGGACGGATTCAAAGAAGTATCCATCGAAAACACCATGAACAATCAGACGACGGTCACGCTCTCGATCATGAAGCAGTCGGGAACCAACACGGTTGCGGTCGTGGATGACTTGTACGCCGAGATGGTCAAGCAAAGGATGAGCATGCCGCAGTCGATGTCTGTCATGGCGCTCTCCGATCAGTCGTCGTTTATTCGCGCGTCTATCAACACGCTGGTTCATGACACCCTCATCGGAGGGGTGCTGGCGATCCTGATCATCTTGCTGTTCCTGAAAAGCGCGAGCAATACCGTCATTATCGCCACGGCGATCCCGATCTCGGTCATTTCCACGTTTACGCTCATGTATTTTGCCGACATGTCGATCAACATCATGAGCTTGGGCGGTTTGACGCTGGGGATCGGGATGATCGTCGACGACGCGATCGTCGTTTTGGAAAACATCCATCGGCACCGGGAGACCGGCCTTTCCATCAAGGATTCGGCTGTCAAAGGTACCAAGGAAGTGGCGATGCCCGTTATCGCTGCGACTTTGACGACTGTCGCGGTCTTTTTCCCGATCGTGTTTGTGGAAGGCGTCACTGCACAGATGTTCAGAGACCTCGGGGTCACGGTGTCGTTCTCCCTGCTCGCGTCTCTGATCGTCTCGCTGACGGTCACCCCTATGCTGACGGCCAAATGGACCACTTCGCATAAGAAAGACATGCTGAAAGCCGCACAGGCGGATTCACCGAAACACTCGCGCGTCCTGTCGACGTACAGACGCATCCTGAACTGGTCCCTGCATCACCGCAAATCGGTCCTGGCGATCGGGATCGCGTCGCTGGTGGCGGGCGTTGGTCTGATTCCGTTTATCGGGTCCGAATTCATGCCGACGTCCGATCAGGGGCAAATCAACGTCTCCATCTCCATGCCGAACGGGACGGAGCTGGAGAAGACGAGGGAAGCGGTCACGCAAGCGCAGGCGATTTTGTCGACCATTCCCGAGGTGAAGACCATCTTTACGGCAGTGGGCTCGACGAATGCTACCCGCGGCAACTCCGCCTCGACTTCAGCGGGTTCCTTTCTGCTGATCCTCTCCGACAAATCGGAGCGGCAACGGTCGACCGCGGAAGTCACAGACGAAATCAGACAAAAGCTCAACCGCTTTCCCGGGGCAAGGCTCAGGGTCAGCGAGGCCGGGGGCACAACCTTGCCTGGCATGGGCGGTGGCGGCGGACAGTTCGGCGGCGCTTCGCCGATTTCCTACGCGATCCGCGGAAACGACGAAGATACGTTGAAGGAAGTAGCAGAGGGCCTGACGGCGGCGATCGCAGAAGTGCCCGGTGTGCGGGAAGCCGACAACAACCTCGAAGAGTCCCGCCCGGAAATCCAGGTGAAGCTGGACCGGGTGCGCGCCGCTGATTTGGGCGTTACACAAAGCCTCATTTCCAGCACGATTCAGACGGCCTTAAAAGACCAGGTCGCGACGAAATACGAGACGGCAGGGACGGAAGTGGACGTGACGCTCAGCCTTAGCGACGGTCAGGCGAGCAGCATGCAGGATATCGGAAACCTGCTGCTGACGACGCCAAAAGGAGAGCTGATCCAGATCAAGGATGTGGCGGATGTCGTCATGGCAGCCGGTCCACAGGCGATTCAGCGCTACAACCAGACCCGCGTGGTCAACGTCACCGCGGCGACGGCTCCCGGTCAAGACTTGGGAAGCGTGACAGCCGCAATCGATCAAGTGTTGGCCACTTATCCGATTCCGCCGGGCTACACAATTGAGAAGCAAGGTCAGAACCAGCAGATGGATGAGTCGACCAAGAGCATGCTGATCGCGTTTGGCCTTGCCATTGTACTGGTGTACATCATTCTGGCCGCCCAGTTTGAATCGATGGTCTATCCGCTTTCCATTATGCTTTCCGTTCCGCTGTCCATTTTCGGGGCGACATTCAGCCTCTGGGTGACGGGACGGCCGATCAGCGTCCCCGCCTTTATCGGGCTGATCCTGCTGGCAGGGCTGGTCGTGCGCAATGCGATCGTGTTGATCGACTTTACCAACATCCTGCGCCGCGAAGGGATGGAGCGGACGGAGGCATTGCTCACCGCAGGTCCTGTTCGTTTGCGCCCGATCCTGATGACGACGTTTTGTACCGTGCTGGCACTTTTGCCGCTGGCGCTCGGACTGGGGGAAGGGGCGGAAAGCCAGGCACCCATGGCGACGGTGGTCATCGGAGGGTTGCTGTTTTCTACCATGCTTACCCTTGTTGTGATCCCGGTCGTTTATGCTATGCTTGATGATATGTCGATCCGTTTGAAAAAAGTGGTGCGGATCACGCTGCCGTTTCGCAAGCCAAAAACGGTGGGCATGGAAAAATAAGGAGCTTGGGTAAGCGGCTTTGCAGATGAAAGAGGGATTGATATGCTGATTCTTGCAGTAGAGGATGAGCAAGCCCTGCTTCAGGCGATCGCCGGAGTCCTCTCGGATGAAGGCTACCAAGTGGACACCGCCGAGCGTGGAGACGACGGGCTTTTGCTGGCCCAGCGGGGAATTTACGACCTGCTGGTGCTCGATATCATGATGCCGGGAATGGACGGGCTGACTATGGTCAAAACGCTCCGTGCGAAGGGGATTACGACGCCGGTGCTGTTTTTGACGGCAAAGGACAGCGTGAAGTCCCGCGTGGAAGGTCTGGACGCGGGGGCGGACGACTACCTGGTCAAGCCGTTTGCCGCGGAAGAACTGACTGCCCGTGCGAGAGCGCTTCTGCGCCGCAACGGCAAAACAGGAGCGGAGGGCGAAATGTCGTACGGCCCGCTCTCCCTGAAAGTGAACGAATACGACGGCTTCATCGACGACGAGCCGATGAAGCTGACGACAAAGGAATACGAGCTGCTCAAGTACTTTTTGCAAAACCGGGAACAGATCTTGACCCGCCAGCAAATTTTTGACCGGGTGTGGGGGATCGACTCGGAAGCCAACTACGGGGTGGTCGACCTGTACGTCCACTACTTGCGGAAGAAGCTGGGGCCTTATGAAGGCTTTATCCGCACGATCCGCAACGTGGGCTACATTTTGAAGAAGGAAGAACGATAATGTTTCAAAAAACCCGGATTCGCCTGGTGGCTTTGAATGTCATCGTCGTTTTCCTGCTGCTGAACGGCTTGGGAAGCGCCGTTTACTTCACGATGAAATACCGCCTCTACTCCCAGGTGGACCACGAGCTGTCCAAGGTGGCGCAGCGATTGATGGTGGATCCGTTGCCGCGCCTCCAGCGGATCAACGAGGATCCGTTTCCGTACAACCGAAGCGAGCGCAAAAAATTCAGCGATCTGGACCGCCGGTATGCCCTGATCGTATGGGATGGGCTGGGACAAGTCATCGGCACGGCTTTCGGCGACCGCCTGGAGCCGGACGACCTGGCAGACTTTCGGCATATCGGCAAGCCGGACGGCATCGAGACCATGACGGTCGACGGGCAAGCCTTTCGCGTCCAGACAGTCACGATTCCGAAAAAGGTGGTCGTCGGCGAGCGCTTGCAGTTTGCCATGCAGTATCAAGTCGTCTACAATTTGGCCCCGGAGCAAAACATGCTGAACAGCCTGCTTTACGTCGTGGTGATCGGGGATGCCGTCAGCATCGTGATCGCGGTCGTGGCCGGCCTGTTCCTCGCCAGAAGGGCTCTCGTGCCGATCCAGGTCTCCTGGGAGAAGCAGCAGCAGTTCATCGCGGACGCCTCCCATGAGCTGCGTACGCCTTTGGCGGCCATTCTGGTCAATCTGGAGCGCCTGTTTCGCTATCCGGACCATACGATCGAGCAGGAAAGCGAAAAGATCATGATCGGGATGCAGGAGGCGCGGCGGTTGACCAAGCTGGTGTCGGACCTGTTGACGCTGGCCCGCAGCGATTCGAACGAACTGCAAATCATGCAGCAAAAGCTGCGGCTGGACGAGCTGGTGCTCAAGTGTACGCAGGTATTTTCCCAGATGGCGATCGTCAAGGAGGTCAGCCTGGAGACAGACATCGAGCAGCCGCTGGAGATGGTTGGTGACGAGGAACGCTTGCACCAGCTGCTGGTCATTCTGCTGGACAATGCCCTGAAGTACACGAACGAGGGCGGCGAGATCTTCGTCTCCTGCAAAAGAGAAGGACAGCGCGTGGCAGTCATGGTCAAGGATACCGGGATCGGTATACCGAAAGAGGATATTCCTTTTCTGTTTGACCGATTTTTCCGCGTAGACAAGATGCGCTCGCGAGTGACGGAAGGGACAGGACTGGGCTTGTCCATCGCGAAGTGGATCGTGGACGCGCACCACGGCAAAATCCAGGTGAGCAGCGAGGAAGGGGTAGGAACGAGCTTTCTGGTCACGCTGCCGCTCAAATAACCATAGAAAACGAAAAAAGCCGATTTCTCCAAAAGGGAAGTCGGCTTTTTTCGCTGAAGGGCGAGAGGGAATGGAGTTGTAGGAGGCTGCTTGTAGGATGCTGCGGCGAACAGGCGGCGGATCATAAATCCTTGGCCTTTGTCTTTGAAGGGAAAACCGCCCGCTCGCCTCTCTCGTACAGCGTAAGAATGCTGTGGACGGCCCGCAGTCTCGGTACCACTAAATAGACAGCCAGGGCGGAACCGATACTGATCAGTGCGCCCACGATGACATCCGCAGGATAATGTACCCCTACCCAGATACGGGAGATGCCTACGCAGAGGGCGAGCAGCATCCAAAGCAGTCTCCCCTTCTTTTTGAAAAGCCAGTAGCTCATGCAAAAGGAAAAAAACAAGATGGTATGGTCGCTCGGGAAGGAATTGTTGACCGCTTTTTCTACGAGCTGGTTCACGTCCGGCAGCTCCGCAAATGGCTGCTGGTTGAAGTGGAGGCTTCCCGCTGCTTTTCCGAGCAACTCGGCGAGGAAGAACGTGACAGTCGCACAGACCACCATCATTCGGTTTTCATCTGTTCGCGTAAACCAATACAAAAGCGCGCTCAACGCCAAGATGTAGACCATATACTCTGCTATGAATGTAAATGCAGGATTCAACACAGGGAAATGCTTTCCCAGGTCATTGATCATCCTGAAGTAGTGAACGTTGATTTCACTTGCGTTCATGTTACAAAAATCCTCCTCTTTCCAGATAGCAGGATTTTATCCCATTCGGAGGGATAGACAAATCGATTTATCTTTACACGCACTTACAGTATTGTAAGGTTGGCGGCTCGATCTTGCGGATGTATGCAAGACGGCGACTAGATCGTGCAAATGCCATCAATCATAAGGCCAATATTCGTTTTCAAGGTGCTGGCCTATTTACGGGCCGACACTTACTAGACTTTTTCGCTTTACATCTTTACAAAGTCAGTTACACTTGGGAAAGAGGGTATACTACCCAAAGGCAGCTTTTGAACAAGGAGTGAGAGATGATGGATTTGACAGTGACGACTGCAGCGGTTGACTGGTTTCGTCAGGAATGGGGGTGCGAAGCCGGAGACAGCATTCGCTTCTTTGTTCGATACGGCGGAGTGAGCACCGTTCAGGACTCGTTTTCGATGGGGATCGCCAAGGAACAGCCGAACGAAGTGGGCATTTCCACAGAGGTGAACGGCATCACGTTTTACATGGAAAAGGATGAGCTGTGGTACATGAACGGAAAAGGGCTGACGGTCGACTATTTGCCGGCGACGGACGAAGTAGACTTTCGGCTGACGTAATACAGACAGAGAGCCAGAGACAGAGGATCCGTTGTTCGGGTCTTCTTTTTTTAATTGGGCGACCGCGGCTCCGCCAAAAGCCATGGGGCACTCAGGTTTTCGAATGGAAAGAGGAAAGACTCTTGCACTTGGAGAGGGTTGGATTTATAGTAAGCATAACACTAACTACTAAGGGTGAGTCGATGGAGGACATCTTTAAAGAGCTGCAGAAGCTGGGCTTCTCCCCCTATGAGTGCAAGGCGTACATTGGGCTGCTCAAGCACCATCCGGTCACAGGCTACGAAATCAGCAAGAGGTCGGGCGTGCCCCGTTCGATGATTTACGAGGTAGTCGGAAAGCTGGTCGACAAAGGGGCGGTGTACATCGTGCCGACCGACCCAGTCACGTACGCACCTTTATCTGCCAGAGAGCTGATCGGGCGGCAGCGCAAGCAATTCGAGGAGTCGTTTGACTATTTGGAAAAAGAGCTCTCGGCATTGGAGAGCGAACGCGACGTCGATGTCATACGGCGGATTGATGGGGATGACCTCGTCGTCTCGGAAATGACGGAGTTGATCGGGAAGGCAAAACAAGAGGTATGGCTGTCGATTTGGGAGCCGCAAGTTCCCTTCGTGCAAAAAGCGATCGGCGAGCGGATGGAGGAAGGTGTCGATGTCTTCACCGTGCTTTTCGGGAGTCGGGATATACAAGCAGGAGTGACGTACCACCACGACTACATGTCGCCTGAAGTGGCGGAGAAGCGCATGGGCGGCCGGCTGACCATCGTGGCCAGAGACCACGAAGAAGTGCTGATCGCCAACTTCACGCCAAACGCCAGCGCCTGGGCGGTCAAGACGCAGGATCCTGCCCTGGTGCTGGTGGCGGTGGAATATATCCGGCACGACATCATGTTTGCGGCGGTGACCAAAGAGCTGGGGCCGGAGAAAGTAGAGGCGCTTTGGCGCAACAGGCCGGATCTCTTTCACGTCGTGACGGGAAGGCGGTATGAGCAAGGCGAGCGCGAATAGGCAGCCGGCTGGATTGTGTGGCATATATAGAAAAGGGAAAGGGAGAAGCAGGATGAGGGAGCAAGACATTCACATGAAATCAGCTGCCGTCTGGCAGAAAGAAGACTCTTTCCTCCAAGGAGTCAAGGATTGCATCCCGACGTTGCTCGGGTACTTGAGCATCGGGTTTGCTGCGGGCGTGGTGGAAAAAACAGCGGGTCTCAGCGTTGCCGAAATCGCGTGTTTATCGCTGTTGCTGTACGCAGGCTCCGCCCAGTTCATCGCGGCGGGAATGTTCGCCGCCAACGGTTCTGCCTCGGCGATCATCGTCACGATCTTCTTCGTCAACCTCCGGCATATTTTGCTCAGCGCGGCGCTCTCGCCGTATTTCCGCCACCTTTCCGGGGTACGCAACATGCTCATCGGAGCTTTGCTCACCGATGAGACGTTCGGAGTGGCGATCAACGAAGCGGCGAAGCGGAAGCAAATCAGCGAGCGCTGGATGCACGGCCTGAATATCACGGCCTACGCCAACTGGTTCCTCGCCAATATAGCCGGGGCGTATTTGGGGCAGTGGATTGCAGACCCGGAGAAGTTTGGACTCGACTTTGCCCTGCCGGCGATGTTCATCGGACTCCTGGTCTTGTCCATGGTAAGCCGGAAGAAATGGCTGCTGGACGGAGCGGTCGCCATCAGCGCCGTCATCCTGACTGTGGGCATCTCGCTCGCTTTTGGAGGAAATATCGGTGTCATCGCAGCGACCGTCATCGCATCTACGATCGGGATGGTGATTGAAAAATGGAAGTAAGATGGGATGTTATGGTCATCATACTGGGGGCGGCGCTCGTCACGTTTATTCCCAGGGTGCTCCCTTTGGTGCTGTTCAGCCGGATCGCGCTGCCTGAGTGGGGGATCCGCTGGCTGAGCCACGTTCCCATTTCCGTTATGGCTGCCCTGGTCGGACAAGAGTTGTTTTTACATGACGGCAAGTTGGCTTCCCTGACGGAAAACGTGGAGTGGATCGCGGCGATTCCGACGTTTCTCGTCGCGCTTAAAACGCGCAGCTTGCTCGGGACGGTAGTCGTCGGGATCGTGTCCATCATGGCGTTGCGCTATTTGGTTGCGTGGTTGTGACAGGAAGAAAGGAAGCTGGAAGCTCCGAAAGCTGGTGCTTCTTTTTTTGACTGAAATAATGGTGTCATAAATGGAAAGAGGGGCAAAAGCGATTGGTGGATTCCTGTTTGCAGCTCGGCGTCGCGGCGATGGTGCGGGCAGCGACGGTTGAACCAGATCAAAGGTGCTTTTTCCGATGAAGGGAATTCCTGTTTTTGGTATGATGGCATAGAGGTGAGTTCCATGATCATTCGAGAGATATGTACCTGCCCACTGGAGATCGTTCATGACATTATCAAAGGCAAATGGAAAACCATGATCGTATTTCAATTGAGAAACGGGAATACGACCCTAGCTCAACTGGAGCGAGACATTGACCAGATCACCCAAAAGATGCTGTTGCAGCATTTAAGAGAACTTCAGTCTTGCGGGATCGTGGATAAAATCAGAACGGAAGGGTATCCGTTGCATGTCGAATACTTTCTTACGGACCGCGGGAAAAGGCTGTTAGATGCGGTAATGATTATGCAAGAGATCGGTATTGAATACATGGTGGAAATGGGTCAAACCGAACTTCTTGATCGCAAAGGCATCCCCTACCAAATTTGAAATCGCTCATACCCATACCCACAAAAAAGTGGGTAATTCCCCATTCCCTTTACCGATATTACAATACGTTTAGAAACTAATTTCACGACGAGTAAAGGAGCCGTGTACCATGAATACAGCGTTAGTGTTGGTGGACATTCAAAATGATTATTTTAAAGGGGGCAGAAATGAGTTATTCAATCCCGATCAAGCGGCAAGCCATGCCGAAGAAGCATTGTCGCTGTTCCGGGAAAAGCGTTTACCGATTGTTCATATCCAGTGTGTTCTTCTGGAGGAGAACGCCACCTTTTTCTTGCCCGATACCGAGGGGATCAACATTCACGAACGAGTAACTCCGCAATCCGGCGAAAAAGTGATCGTGAAGCATACTCCCGATAGCTTCTTTCAAACGGAATTGCAAGAACATCTTGAATCGATGGACGTAACGCGGTTAGTCGTTTGCGGCATGATGAGCCATATATGTATCGATTCGACTGTGAGAACGGCAAGTCGTTTGGGCTATGAAGTGATATTGCTCGGTGATGCGTGTGCCACCCGGGATTTAGAGTGGAATGGCACTGTGATTCCAGCAAAAACCGTCCATGATACGTTTATGGCATCCTTGCAAGGTACCTTTGCTCAAGTAGTGAGCACAAGCAGCCTTGCCGACATGGTTTAAACGGTTTCCTTGCATGAACTCATCGAACGACAAATGATAAGAGGCCATGGCCGACGTCTGCTTTGTTCGTTAACATCCGGAGAAATCGAATGTGTATAATATGCAGAATATTCCGTCTAATTCATGCGCTATTCGTGAACCGTTCGTCATACAGGCAACGGAGGACAATCGTTCAACGAGGTCGTCTGACAGGCAACAAATCACCCAGTGGCAAAAGGCCGGGATTCCCTTGAAGGCAAGGGATCCCGGTCTTTTGCTTCGTATCAATAGTTCGGTATGACCGTCGTCGTCGATTGGCGGTTGGCAAAGTAGCTCTTGTGCTCGACGAGGGCGTCGCGGATCGCCGCTTCGTTGATGGCAAACCCGATGCCGGGGGCGGTCGGCACGTCCAAAACGCCAGGAGCGGCAAAATCGATCAGCGGGGTGACGATGTCCTCTGCGAAGTAGCGGTGAGACGGAGAGGTGTCGCCCGGAATCGAGAAGTTGGACAAGGACGCGATGGCGATGTTGTGAGCCCGGCCGATGCCCGCCTCCAGCATGCCTCCGCACCAGACCGGTATTCCCTTCGACTGGCACAGGTCGTGGATTTTCTTCGCGTCAGTCAATCCGCCGACGCGTCCGACCTTGATGTTGATGATCCGGCAGCTTCCCAGTTCGATCGCTTTGCGCGCATCCTCTGCGGTGTGAATGCTTTCGTCCAGGCAAATCGGCGTCTTCAGCTCCCGCTGCAAGGTCGCGTGGTCGATGATGTCGTCGTGGGCCAGCGGCTGTTCGATCATGATCAGCCCGAAGTCGTCCAGCTCCTTCAGCATATCGATGTCCTGTAAGGTGTACGCCGAGTTGGCGTCGGCCATCAGGGGCACATCCGGACCGAACTTCTGACGAATCGCGCGCATCGGCTCGACGTCAAAGCCGGGCTTGATCTTCACCTTGATTTTTTTGTAGCCGTCGCGGATGAAGCCTTCTACGCGCTCAAGCAGCTTTTCCACCGTAGGCTCGATGCCGATGCTGACCCCGACGTCGATCGTGCTGCGCGTGCCGCCCAACGCCTGGGAGAGGGACATGCCGTTCACCCGTGCGTACAGATCCCAGACGGCTCCCTCCAGCGCGGCCTTGGCCATGTGATTTCGGCGCATCCACGAGAACATCCGGGAGACGTCGTCGGGATGCTCGATTTCGCGGGAGAAAAGCTGCGGGATCAAATACTTTTCCAGCATGTACCAAACCGTGTCCACGTCTTCCTCGTTGTAGACAGGGACATCCATTACGACGCTCTCGCCAAAGCCGACGTGCGGGCCGTGGTAGGCGCGGACGAGGATGCATTCCTTGTGAGTCTCGACCCCCATGCTCGTTTCAAAAGGCGAATTCAGCGGGATTTTGATGCGCTGCAAGTCTACGCGTTCTATTTTCATGACCGTCAACTCTCCTTGCAAGTAGAGTATGAATCAAACGTGCCGCTCAAATGTCCGAAGTACGGTCCGGGTCAGGATTTCGATGCCGGCGAGCAAGGCTTCCCGGTCAAACGTCATCTGCGGGTGATGCAGGCCCGGAGCAAGTCCGCAGCCGAGACCGAGCATCGTGGCCCGCAGATGGGGCCGTTCCTTGGTGTAATAGTGGAAGTCTTCCGCACCCGGAGTGGAGATCGGCGGTTCGAGCTTGTCGGCACCGAGCGTCTCCGAAATCGCCTCGGCCATGATGAGCCGGGCTTCTTCATGCACTTCCGCCGCATACACGCGTTCGGTGATCGTGTACGGCAAAGGCACCTCGTACAGGTGAGCGATGTGCTGCAAAATATGCTCGACTTTGGAAAACAGCCTGTCGATGGCTTCGTTCGTCTGGGCCCGCAAATCCAGATGGAAGTGGGCGGACCCGGGAATGATATTGGTGCTTTTGCTGCCAGCGGACAGCTGCGTCATTTTGACGGAATACGGGATGAGCGGGTCCAGATGGATGCCCTTGAGCTGTTCCACGATCGCAGCGGCGACCTCGATGGCATTTACCCCGAGATGAGGCCGGGCACCGTGTGCGTCGCTGCCCTGGATATGGCCCGAGATGGTTCCTGCCGCACCGTGAAGGATGGCAGAAGCAGCCGTCCCGTTCGGAATTTCCTGGATGGGTCGCAGATGGACGCCATACAGAAAGTCGACGTCGTCCACCACTTGTTTGTTCACGAGGGTGAGAGCGCCGTCTCCCGTTTCTTCCGCCGGCTGAAAGATGAACCGAATCCGTCCAGGCGGCTTGATGTTTTGGGCGTGCAGGACCATCAGCACCCCCATTGCCATCGTCATGTGCGCGTCGTGGCCGCAGGAATGATTGGCTCGAAATTCCCCGTCCACCTCCTGCCACAGGGCGTCCATATCGGCCCGGACACCTACTGTAAAAGAACCGGGAGGACCGTAGTCCCCCACGACTCCCGGCACGTCCCCGAAGGTGGTGACCGTGCAATCGTGCTTGCGCAAAAAATCGGCGACAAACGCGGTAGTCTCGCGCTCCTGCCAGCTCACTTCCGGATGCTGGTGCAGATGATCGAACAGTGAAAAGATGGCAGGACGCAGTTGTTCGATAGTAGTACGCATGGTTCCTCCCTCTGATGATCGACCAAAAAGCTTGCTGGAAACCGTGATCGGATCAGGTGATGCCGATGTAGACGGCTGTGATCAGCGCCACGCAGGCGATTACTGCCCAGCCCAGAAGTAGCTTCCAGATGAATTTGACCCACTTTTCGTACGGAATACCGGCGACGGCCAAATAACCCATCAGAGCCGAGGAGGTCGGGATGATCGAGTTGGTGACCGAATCGCCGTACTGGAAGGCGAGGACGGCCACTTGGCGCTGGATGCCCAGCAAGTCGGCGATCGGAACCATGATCGGCATCGTCGTGGCGGCCTGACCGCTTCCCGACGAAATGAACAGGTTGAGCACCGCCTGAATCAGGAACATGGCCATGACGTTGATCGCGTCGGGCAAATGGCCAATCATCGAGGTCAGGGCGTTGATCATCGTGTCGATCGTCTTGCCGTCTTCGAGCACGACCGTAATGGCTCGCGCGAAGCCGACGATCAAGGCGCCGAACGTAACTGCCCTGGCACCAGCTACGAACGAGTCAAACAGCTTGTTGACGGAAAGTCCGCCAATGAGACCCGCGACCAATCCCATGATCAGGAAGGAGGCGGTCAGCTCGGTCAGGAACCAGCCGTGTTCGAAGACGCCGTACACGTTGCAGGCCAGTCCGGCGGCGATGACGAGAAACACGAGCTTGTGGCGGATGTTCAGCTCCGGAATGTCCACTTCCGCCTGTTCGGAGACAGCCTGTTTTTCTACGTCGTAAATCACGCTCTGGGTCGGATCGGCCTTTACCTTGTAGGCGTAGCGCATCACATACCAGATGGCGAAGCCGAGCACGACGACGTAGACGACGGCGCGGAACGCCAGTCCGGAGAAAAGTGGGAGCTGGGCCAGGGACTGCGCGACCCCGACGGTAAACGGGTTGAGCATGCCGCCCATGAAGCCGCTCGCCGCCCCCATGGTGATCATCGCCGTACCGGTGACGGCATCGAAGCCCATCGCCCGGGCCAGCGCGATGCCGATCGGCACGAAAATGATGCTCTCCTCAGCCATCCCCATGGTGAAGCCGCCGATGGAAAAGAGGAACATCGAGGCAGGAATCAGCAGCTTTTCCCGCCCCTCCAGATGCCGCACCCCTTTGTGGATGCCGGCTTCGATCGCGCCCGTCGAACGAATGATGCCAAAGACTCCGCTCACGATAAAAATGTAAAAGATGATTTGAGCGCCTTTCTGCATCCCGTCCGGAATCGCCTTGAACATGTCGAAAAATCCGACAGGGCTGCTCTCGACGGGATGGTAGCTGCCGTTCACGACGATGGTCTTGCCGGAAGCGGGGTCCTGCATCCGCTCAAACTCGCCGGTTGGCAGCACGTAGGATGCCAGAGCAGCCAGAATGATCATGATAAAAAGTATGGCGTACGTATGAGGCACGGAAAAGCGTTTTTTGGCTGGCGCTTTGTTCGGCGCGGGAGCCGGAGAAATAGGTTGTGTAGCCATGAGGTCACCTCGCTTGAATTTGTACGCTGAGGTAACAAGCAAGGGACGTGCCAACTTTCGACAAAACTCGCAATAGGCGTTTTCTTCGTTGGTTGTGGCAAAGTTCGAACAATGTCAGGCGGTTCTTTAGGATTGTTAATTAGGTGTTGGCTGACCTAATAAGACCTAATAAAAAGTGAATCCAGCCTAAATGCGAGAGAGGCTGCGCAGAAGTTCGATGCCGTCTCTCGTAATCGAAGTGCCTTGCCGCGTCGTACCGGAGCGCACCAGTCCGCGCTCTTCCAGCTGCTTGAGCTTGCCCCGCAGACTGCTCTCTGTCCAGCCCGTGGAGCGCAGAGCAGGGGAATGGGCGAGCTGGTAGCGCCCGACAGGCTTGCCTGTGACGGAATACTGGTACAGGCAGAGGAGCAGGTCCACGTCCCTGTCGTCGGTGGCGCAAAAGGCGGACGATGCGGCCATTGCCTTTTGGGCGAGTCGATCCGTGAATCGCTTGGGCAGGTCCTCGATGGTGATGGCGGGCTTTTCGCACACGGCGATGGCGTAGTCCAACACGTTTTTCAGCTCCCGGATGTTGCCGCGCCAGTCGTGGCTGTAAAGCAGCTCCATCACTTCAGGGGAACAGCTCTTGCGGATCCCCTTGCTTTGCAAATGGTCCTCGATCAGGAGGGGCAGGTCGCTGATCCGCTCCCGCAGCGACGGGATTTCGATCGGCAATACGGCGAGCCGGTAAAACAGGTCTTCGCGGAACTGGCCTTGCTCGATCGCCTGTTCCAGATCGCGGTTGGTAGCGGCAATCACGCGGCAATCGACGGACAGTACGCTGGTCCCGCCCACGCGGATCACCTGCTTTTCCTGAAGCACGCGCAAGAGCTTCACCTGGATGGCAGGGGAAATATCTCCGACCTCGTCGAGGAAGATCGTACCGCCGTCGGCCTGCTCGAACAGTCCGGGCTTGCCCCCTTTGCGAGCGCCGGTAAATGCGCCGTCTTCATAGCCGAACAGCTCGCTCTCCAGAAGGTTTTCCGGCAGGGAGGCGCAGTTGATGGCGACGAACGGGCCGTTATTGCGCAGCGAATGCTGATGGATGGCATGGGCGAACAGCTCTTTTCCTGTCCCGTTTTCTCCCAGCAGCAATATCGTCTGATTGTTTTTTGCCATTTTCTTGCTGACGTCGATCGCTTTCTGGATCGGCGCGCTTTTTCCTTTGATGTCCGCAAACGAGTACGTGGCGGTATGCCCCCGCTGGACGAGCTGGGTCTTCAGGCGCTGCAGCTCGGTGACATCCTTCAGCGTGCAGACGAAGCCAAGCCGCTCCTGCCGTCCGCGGATGCTCTGGCTGCTGACGAAAAACTGTTTGTGCCGAATCGTGATCAGGGTGTCGCCCTCGCCTTCCTGCTCGAAAAACGGTTCGAGGAAGGAGTGCTCCGCCAGCACGGTGTAGGACTGACCCACGACGTCCGCTGCATGCGGGCAGAAGAGCTCGATGGCGACATCGTTGATGAACGTGATTTGGCCCTGCTGGTTGCAGGCGACGATCGGATCGCGCACGGCCTGGAATGTCGACTGCAGCTGGCTGTTGAGCTTTTGCACCTCGGCGTACGACGTGCCCAGCAGTTTGGCCAATTCGGACATTTCGGCGATGAAGGCGGACAAGTACGCCCGCTCCCATTCCACCGGTACGCCCACCTTGCGCCCGATGTCGATCAGGTCGTGTATGTGGATCTTGCGAAAGCCAAGGTCGATCACTTCGATATGGGGCGGCGGCGGCACATCCGGAATGCTCATGATCACGGCGTAGCGTATGCTTGGATCGTCAAACGTGCAGCCGGGATGAAACGGGATGTAATGGAGGTGGTCCACGTTTGCCTCCCGCAGGTTTTGGATGACCTCCTGCGCGGTGACAGGCGAATTGTTCATGACCGGGACAGTCGTACCCGGCGGGATCTGCATCAACGCCTTGATTTTCTCCAGCTCGAAAAAGCGGTTCAGGACCGTGATCGGTACTTCGTCGGCGACGGCCTGTCTCGCAATTGTGTACAGCTCCGGCGATTTGGTGGTGAGGAAAATGTGCGCAGCTCCCCGCAAGTCAGGAATGTACTGGTGGCTGGCGTAGCCGATGACCTGACAGTACGGCTCGAAGTATGCTTTCAGTTCCTTCAGCAAAAAGTCAAGCGTATCCGTGCCTTTGGCAATCAAAACGATCGTGTTGTCCATGCGATACCGTCCTTTTCCTGACTGTTGCTTTCATGATAGCATATTGGACGGGGAATGCCGGGCTTATCCAAGGATTGGCTGGCAAGACAAGACAAGGCTGGCTCGAAAAGAGCGAATGTGTGGTTTAATAGAAGGAGAGAGAAACGCGAAAAGGAGCAGGGGGAATCATAATGGAGAACACTTTGGTTCCAGAAGTGTTGCAAATGATCGGCGAAGTCGTGCCGGACGGGGTATCGATCGCCATATCTGACGGTTCGCAGTACCTCTATTATCAGCCCAGTTCTACCATCGATCTGAAAATTGCGCCGGGTGACCGGGTGCCGGTCGGCTCCGCTACGTACAAGGCGCTGCAGGAAATGGGGAAAGTGGGTCATTACGTGGAGAGCCGCGTATTCGGCGTGCCCTACTACGGCCTGTCTCTGCCGCTGGTGAGCCAGGGGCAAGTCATGGGGTGTATTACGGCCATTTACGCGCCGCAGGCATTGCCTCTGCCTGCGCAGGAGCCTCGCATTTCCTTTTTGATCGGAAAAACCGACGACGGCTGGCTGCCGCTGTCGCTTCACGATATCGTCTACATCAGCTCCAGGGACGGAAGGACGTTTTTGCACACGAACAACGGCTCCTATGCCAACAAATACTCGATGGCCGAGCTGGAGACGCTTTTGCCGGCCGGTCAGTTCGTGCGCTGTCACCGTTCCTATTTCGTGAATATGGAATCGATCGGATTCATCCATCCACACTTCCATTCCACCTTTTTGCTGGAGATGAAGGACAAGCAAAAAACGCGCGTGCCGGTCAGCCAGACGTACGCCAGCTCTTTCCGCCAGCTGCTCGGCTTTTGATTTCGATCTGCCTGAGAATGGTTCGCGGCAAATATCGCTGGAATTGCCTCCGTTTTTTCTTGCTTGCGTCCAATTGAGTGACCGTTCAGATTTTCGGTGATAGTGTAAAAACAACGAGGAACCAAGAAACAAGGGGGTCACTATCATGTGGGAACGCTTACGCGATAAACGGATGGCGGATAAAGTCGTGACGGCGGAGGAAGCAGCCGGCTGGATCGAGAATGGCATGACGATCGGGCTAAGTGGTTTTACGCGTGCAGGGGATTCCAAACTCGTGCCGGTCACACTGGCAGAACGGGTCAAACGCGACAATCAACCTTTTAAAGTGAACGTATATACAGGCGCATCGTTGGGATCGGAAGTCGATACCGTCATGGCGGAAGCGGACATGGTGCTCAAGCGTCTGCCGTTTCAGACGGATGCCACCATGCGCAAAAAAATCAATGACGGCAGCATCCTGTTTGTGGACCAGCACTTGTCGCATACTGCGGAGCTGATCCGAGCGGGAGTCATGGGACCGATCGATTACGCGATTGTGGAAGCGGTTGCAGTTACAGAGGACGGGATGATCATTCCTTCCACTTCGGTGGGCAATTCGAACATCTTTGTGGAACAGGCCAAGCACGTCATTATCGAGCTGAACATGGCGCAGACGACAGAGCTGGAAGGCGTGCACGATGTGTACACGCCAGGGCCGCAAGGGATGCGCGGGCCGATTCCGCTCGTTTCGATCGACCAACGGATCGGAACGCTCGGCATCCCGGTCGATCCTGACAAGGTGAGAGGGATCGTCATCACCAACATGGAAGACTCGCCTTCGACGATTGTACAGCCGGATGAAGAAACGGCCCAGATCGCAGCGCACCTGATCAACTTCCTGCGAGAAGAAGTCAAAGCCGGACGCCTGACCGAAAAGCTGGCGCCGCTGCAATCCGGGATCGGCTCGGTGGCGAACGCCGTGTTCCAAGGCTTCCTGGACTCCGAGTTCAACGATCTCGAGGTGTACTCCGAAGTGCTCCAGGACTCGGTCTTTGAACTGATGGACGCCGGAAAAATTTCCTTCGCTTCGGGCTGCTCCATCACGCTGACGGCCGATATGGCGAAGCACGTCTTCGGAAACTTCGCGAAGTATCGCGACAAGCTGGTACTCCGCCCGCAGGAAATCACCAACCATCCGGAAATCATTCGCCGTCTGGGTCTGATCTCCATCAATACCGCACTGGAAGCGGACATCTACGGAAACGTCAACTCCACCAACGTCTCCGGTACGAAAATGATGAACGGCATCGGCGGCTCCGGCGATTTTGCCCGCAACGCCCGACTCGGCATCTTCGTCACGAAGTCCATCGCGAAGGACGGCAAGATCTCCAGTATCGTGCCGTTTGCCTCCCACGTGGACCACACGGAGCACGATGTAGACATCATCGTCACGGAGCAAGGGCTGGCCGACCTGCGTGGACTGGCGCCTCGCGAACGTGCGCTGAAAATCATCGAAAACTGTGCGCATCCGCTGTACAAGGACCAACTGCGGGCATACTACGAGGAAGCGCTGACTCGCGGAGGACACACGCCGCACGTACTCGAAAAAGCATTTTCCTGGCATGCGCGCTTTGCCGAGGAAGGAACCATGCTGGAGAAAAAGCCGGCATTGAGTCGCTAAGTAAACCGAGAACAAAAGCAAACCCGCCTGGCATTTGGCCTTGGCGGGTTTTTTGCTGTTGGGGGTGCGCAGGCCCGCTGTTATCGCGAATCCAAATTCCTCATATTTCATTGCCTACATATTGGTGAAAGGTTTTCTTTGATCTGGTTGATTTGCTTTTCCAACTGTTGGTGAACTGAAGCCAACATGTTCATTTGGTTTTTGACTTCATGTAGTTTCGCTACATATGGTTCCAGCATTTCTTCGCAATACATGTCCATTTCATGCAGGTTATCCTCGCATTTTAAAATTTCTGCTATCTCATCGGTAGTTAAACCAAAACTCAAATACAACTGAATGGTTTTGATTCTCGTGATAGCAGATTCATCGAATTCCCGATACGCATTCCTAAGGCGATTGGAGGAAAGCAAGTTTTTCTTTTCATAATGCCGAATGGACCTCGGACTTACACCGGTTAGTTTTGACAGTTGGCTGATCAGCATGTGGAACCCTCCTTTGCAGCATTTGATTTCATTATAAACATTGACATTTGTGTTAATGTCAATGTGATTTTCGGCTGTAAGAGGGTCCTCTTTGCGTTAAAAATTTTGGTTGCCGTTACACTAATGTCAATCTTTAGAATGTGGGTTGATCACATTCGAAAGGAGGCATTACCTGTGAAAAGTAATGACCGTCAAAAGCAAGCTCAGGATAAGAATAAAACATCGTGGGGGGTACTGCTCGTATTGTGCGGTGCCATCTTTCTGGAAGGGATCGACGTATCCATGCTCGGAGTAGCACTGCCGTCGATCCGAGCTGACCTGGGCATGTCAACCAGTTCTCTTCAATGGGTGGTAAGTGCTTACGTACTTGGCTACGGTGGTTTCATGCTGCTGGGAGGGCGAGCCGCTGATCTGTTCGGCAGGAGAAGAATGTTCCTTTTCTGGCTAACCGTATTTCTGGTTTTCTCGGGACTCGGCGGATTTGCAACCAACGGCTGGGTCCTGATTCTAGCCCGATTCATGACGGGAGTGAGTGCTGCATTCATGACACCCGCCGGTCTGTCCATTATCACGACGAGCTTCAGCGAAGGAGTGCAACGCAACAAGGCCCTTTCCATCTATGCCGGCACGGCTGCGGGAGGCTTCTCACTAGGTCTTGTTGCAGGAGGTATGCTGACGGAGCTTAGCTGGCGGTGGGTATTCTTCGGCCCTGTGATATTCTCGTTCATCATTCTCGTTGCGGGTTATAGACTTATCAAGAATACTGGCAGTCCTGAACAATCTGGGCAAGGCTTCGACTTGGCCGGGGCAATCAGTCTGACAGTGGCGATGCTACTCCTCGTCTTCGCGGTGGTGGAATCGCCTAACATCGGGTCGAATTGGACGATCGGCACACTTGCTGCAAGTGCTGTTTTATTCGCAGTCTTCGTGGCTGTCGAGAAGCGGACCGCTTCACCACTGGTGCGTCTCGGTATACTTCGCTCGGGCTCACTGATACGCGCCAACCTCGGCGGTATGTTGTTCGCGGGCTCGTTCTTTGGGTTTCAGTTCATTACCGTTCTCTACTTGCAAGAGCTGCGAGGCTGGTCATCGTTAGAAACAGGACTCGCTCTCTTGGCTATCGGAATTGATGCCGTACTATCGCCGACCCTCACTCCAAGGCTTGTGAGCCGTTTCGGCAATGTCCGTGTCATCTTCTGGGGCTTTTGCCTTGCCGCCGTAGCTTACACGTTGTTCATGCTGAAAGGCCTCGACTCGATCTACGCAGTAATGTTACCCTTCCTGTTACTGGTGGGCTTTGCATTTGCACTTGCCTACGGACCACTCACAATCGCCGCTACTGACGGCATTAGAGAAGAAGAGCAGGGGCTTGCGGGAGGGCTTTTTAACACATCATTCCAGTTCGGCGCGGCACTCGGGCTCGCTCTTGTTACCACGGTCTACGTCAGTGCCTCGGGAGCAGCGGGAATGCCTCAGGCGGATCTCAACAGCTTCCGTACAGCTCTGATCGTACCGGTCGCCGGCGTCGTTTTGGGCGCAGTTACTGTCGCCTTTGGTTTTCGCAAGCGTACCAAATCGACCAAGGAAGTTCATATTTCTTGATGGCAACGAAAATCGGGGGAACCAATTTTTGGTAGAAGATTTTTAATGCAGAAGTTCCTTTACTTTATTAAGCTTGAAAAGCTCTGCCCGTGGATGGCAGAGCTTTTTGCCTGATGATCCGATTGCTATCTTGGCCGTTTTTTTTGCCTGAAAAGGAGCAGGAAAGACGAAAGAGTTAGGCAGATGGCTACTCCGGAATTGCCTGAAGAAGGACAGCAAGCTCTTTTTTATAGGAATCGATTTTGGATGGATCCCGGGAAAAAAGCCTGTTGTCATTGATTCTTCCCGTGAGAGCATGCAATTTCGCGAATTCCTCGTGCTTGTTCTGGATTTGGGTGAGATCACGATGTTCCAGGAGCGGCTGCAGGTTATTCAGATACGCTTTTTTTTTCTGAAACAGCGTGACGACTTGCTCTTGCAGCTCTATATCCGCCAAAATTTGCTTGGTCTCTTCGTTGGTTAGGATAATGGCCGGAGTGAATGCAGGATTCTGGATCCGGTAGCTTTCGATCATTCCCGCTACGTAGGCGACCTGCTCTTTATCCTTTGCCTCGGACAGTTCTTTCATAATCTGTTCAAACTGATAAACCTGGACGGAATAGTGATGGTTGAAAACGTCCGTTAAGGTGGCTTGATACTGAATATGAACTTGCAAAGATTCGGCTGGAATTGCGGTGCAAGAAACCAAGAGAAGGGATAGGAAAGGGATCACAGCAGACCACTTTTTCATTTTTAAAAACTTCCTTTTTATTGAAATGATACCATATTTAATTGGGCGAGAACGATAAATTCGGCTATATAAAGGAGGGGACAAAAAAGAAAACCCCCTCTAAAAACGCGGTTTTAGAGGGGGAAACGCCTGGGTATGGCCTGTGATCAAGCGTGAACAAGCTCAGGGGTTTGCAAATGAAGCGGAGGCGGAACGAGCCATCCCTTTTCCTTGCTGATGCGCAGCAGTCTTCCGGCTGCCTGCACCTTTGCGGAGTGGAACTGCGTATACATCATGGCGATGTCTTCGCGAATGCACTGTCCGATAATCTGGCTGCAAGTCACCATTCCGGCTGCCAGGTCGCGCGCTACGCCGGCCGCAATCTCCGGGTCGTTGAAGCGTGCGCCTACCGGAATGCTTTCCAGGGAAGCGACTGGCCGCTCCGGCGGGGTGGGAGGAAGAGCTACTCCATTCACTTTCAGCAATTCTTCCACCTGCTGAATTTCCTGCTTCATCTCGCGGGTAAGGTCTTCGAGGAAGCCCTTCAAGTCCTTGTCGCCCGTGTGGTTGATGAACGTTTGGTAGCCCACGAGCAAGCCTTTTACGGTGGAGAGATAGCCCCACACTCCGAAAACTTCGCCGTAGTGCATTGGTTCATTTTGAGGATTTCCGCTTAAGATTCCCATGATGGTCCTCCCGGTATTCAGTAATGTCGTGACATCCATGTGGGTTCTCCTGTTTGTAAAATGTGACCCAGAGATAAGGTTTGCCGGAAGAGGGGAATTTATAAAGGGAAAAAGTCACAGCAGGTTCACGCGGCGGTTTTTCGGCGATACAGCATCCATCCCACAGCCAGGAGAAGGACTGCGAAAACGTCATAGGAGATGTCAAACCAGACTTGATTGGGACCCGGTTTCACGTGATGGGCCTGCAAAAGGTGATGATTCAGGATCCCTTCTACAAGATTGAAGGCACCAGCCCCCAAGAAAAAGCAGCCCCAGAATCCGGATGGCGGTTCTTTGGGATCTCCTTTCCACAATAGGATACTGGAGGCAAACATGACGACGGTCACCAGCAAATGAAAATACCCATCGCTCATGATCTGATGAATCCGATCCGTGTGCATGTTGACACTGTGCCATTGCAAAATTTGATGAAAGACAATCCCATCCAGCATGCCTATTATGGCAATCCCGAACAAAAATGCCCCGATTGCAGTCATGGTCATATGGCTTCGCCTCCCAAGCGCTGCCAACGGACGGCAGTGCTTTTTTCCAGGTATTATTTTTGCCGTACATACTGCTGATCTTTCATAAACAGCCGCCAAAAGTAAAAGAAGCCGGGAATGAGGATCGCGAAGCCGACGAGATAGCAGATGAACAGGGCGTGGAACGTCTCTGGATGGGTAAAGCCCGATTCGATGGTCACCTGGGGATAGACGATGTACGGCAGCCGTGCGGCACCATAGGCGTAGCTGGCCAAGAGGTATTGGACGACGGCCGCGACGACGGCGACCCGTGGCATGTGCAGGATGAGCCGGCGCTGCGGCGGCAGCAGAACGGCGATGTAGCTGGCAAAGAAAAAGAGTACGGATGCGATCAGCCAGGGCAGGTAAGCGAGGATCCGGTCGAAGAGCCACCGCGCCTCCATCTCCATCGTCACCACAGTCAGCACTGCCATGAGCAGCGTAATGGGACCGAGAAAGGTCGCATTTCTCCGGTAAACGTCGTATGCCTTCCGTTCGCCAGCCACGTAGGAGTAGTCGGCCAGCAGGAGGGAGGAGAGGAACAGCGTGCTGCTTACGGCCAGTCCCATATAGGAATAGACATGGGGGCTGGTGAAAAAAGCATGCCAGTCCAGCTGCTCGACGCCGTTGTACATTTGGATAAAGCCGCCCTGGGTGACGGGCAGCACGCTGATCAAGAGCGCAGGGACCAGGATCCCCGTGATGCCGGAGACGATGCTGAGCGTTTTGTCGTACTTGTGGATCAGGTGCGAGAAAACCATGAAGGCGCTGCGAAGCAGGATCAGCAGCAGGACCAGGCTCCCGGGGATGAGCAGGACGGTGCCCAGGGTGAATGTGGCGCCGGGGAAAAAAGTCACGAGCGCGACGACGATCAGCACGATGAAGACGTTGACGACCTCCCAGGAAGGGGAGAGGTAGCGGTTGGCGATGGAAGTGGCCTTCGTCTTTTCGCGGTTCACGTAGATCATGGACCAAAAACCCGCCCCGAAGTCAAAGGAGGCGGCGACGGAATAGATCACGACGAAAATCCACAGCAGGGTGATGGCGATGATGGTATCGGTCGTATTGATCATGACGAAGCCTCCCGAAATCAAACATTATTCGGCCGTGCGCTCGCTGCGCTGCCCGCCGGAATCCAGCTCCAGCGGGTGGCGGCCGAAGTAGCTGCGGAAGACCAGCAGCGTGACGACCGCCAGAAACAGGTAGACGGCCAAAAAGATCCAGAAAAACGTGGAGACGCCGACGGCTTTCGTAGCGGCATCGGCCGTTTTCATTACGCGGTAGATGACCCACGGCTGCCTACCGGTGCAGGCGAAAATCCAGCCGAACTCGATTCCGAGCAGGGACAACGGGGCGCTGGCGACAAATACCCAGAGCACCCAGCGGGGAAACTGGGAGCGCTTCAACAGCTTTTTCCAGGCAAAGCCGACGAAGCCGACGAAAATCAGAAGGCTGCCGACGCCGACCATGCCGTTGAACAGCGTATGGATGTACAGCGGGGGCCACAGCTCCTCGGGAAAATCGTCCAGGCCGACCACGACCTCGTCAAAGCGGTTCGCAGCGAGAAAACTCAGGGCCCAAGGAATCTCGACGGCGTATTTGACTTCTTTTGTCTCGGGGTCGGTGAACCCGCCGACCGCCAGCGGAGCGTAGGCCTGCGTCTGGAACAACCCTTCAGCGGCCGCGAGCTTTTCCGGCTGGTAGCGGTGCAGCAGCTGGGCCGATTCATGCCCGTTTAATGCCGTGAGCAACGAAAACGATCCGCCGACGATCAAGCCGAGCAGCAGCGCTTTTTGATGGTACTGATAGACGCGCCCGCCTCTTTCGGACCGAAGCATTTTCCATGCGGCTACGCCGGCGATGGCGAAGGCACCGGTCATGTAGGCGGAGACGGTGACATGCCCGGCTGTCACGAAGAAGCTCGGATTGAAAAAAGCCGCCCACGGGTCGACATCGACGATCTCCCCGTCCGCGATGCGGAAGCCGGCCGGTGTTCCTTCGAAGGCGTGAACGTTGGTAATCAAGATCGCAGAGGCTGTGGCTCCCACCAGCACCATGAACACGCTGAGCAGACGCATGGCGGGAGAGAGCCGGTGGGCGGCGTAGACGTAAATAGACATGAACAGCGCCTCAAGGAAAAAGGCAAAGATTTCGATTTGAAAAGGCAAGGAAATGACCTTGCCCACGACTTCCATGAAGCCGGGCCATAGCAAGGACAGCTGAACCCCTGAGATCGTGCCGGAGGGGATGGCGACGCCGAGCAGTATCGCCTGGGCTTTCGTCCAGCGCCTTGCCATGGTTTCGTAGTCGCGGTCTTTCGTACGCCAAAAGAGAAGCTCTACGAGCAGGATCATCAGGGGGAGTCCCACGCCGAGGGTAGCAAAAATAATGTGAAAGGCCATGGTTGTCCCGAAGGCCGCTCTAGTCATGACAATATCTTCCACGGGGCTTGCGTCCTTTCCGTATCATTCCTGAACCGTTAGGGATTCCCTGATAATGTCCCTAGAGGAAGATGGGATTATGCAAACAAAAAAGAGATGCCTGAAGCAAACTTGGGCTGCTCCAGGCATCTCTGCTGTTCTTCTGGCGGTGAAAGCAAAACGCATATCGATAAATGATTACTTGCGGTACAAGGGATAATCGACTTCGGTAGGCACCTGAATCAGTACCAGGCGGAGCGATGTGTCAGCGTCAGCTTCATATGCCACTATGACGTCATCGTTTTCTGCGGCAGTAACGACGAAGTCACCTGTGCGGAACGATTTAGCACTTGCGCTTGGCTGGTCTTCCTCGCTGTTGAAAGCGCGTCCTTGACCAGCGACCACGACCGCCGCATGGGAGTATCCAGCCGGCAGCTTTTGCGAGTAGGATTGCCCCGCAGGGATGGTGATGTCGCTCATGAGCGAATCGGTGACGAGCTGAATCGGCGCTTCCTGGCCAACGATGTGTTTGACGACTGTGCCGCCGACCGTTTCCACGGGAAAATCCTCGTGATTGTACTGATGGTAGGTCGGAGGGCGTTTGGTCGCCTTCGCCAGATGAGGCTCGAACCAGATCTGAAACATCTCGGTGTCCTTGTTCAATTCTTCGGCGTGATAGGCCCCCGAGCCAGTCTGCATGATTTGCACTCCCCCGGTCGTCACTTCCTGGAGGTTGCCCAGTGTGTCGCGGTGTCCAATCCTGCCTTGAAGCACGTACGACAAGATTTCGAATCCCGAATGGGGGTGCAGCGGAATCTCGAAGGTCTTTTCCGATTTCGCCCAGGCCCAGTAAAACAAGGGGCCGACCCGTGTGACGACTGATCCTTCGCGGGGAAAGCCGATCGGCTTGTTTTCGGTGATTTCACCGTCGCCAAAATGTCCTTTTGCCTGTTCCTCTCTTGTATAGACGGATAGTTCCATAGGGGATGCCTCCTTTGGTCCAATTATTGGCGCCCGCGTGAGGGGAGCAAAGATTAAAACAGGACGTATGCGCCAGGACCGATCAGAGCTACGCCGACCGCGATGGCGATGAGAGCCAGGTTGTACTCGTAACCGTTTTGTGTCGCCCAGTATCCGTTTGGACCGTGCACTTTGACAATCGCCATCAGCATGGTGATCACAATCAGAGCGGCACCTACCCAGGTCCAGACACCGGCTGCGAACAACAGTCCGCCGACAAGCTCACCCAGCCCGGCGAGCAGAGCCATCAAGACCCCCGGCTTTACCCCGATCGATTCCAGCCATCCGGCTGTTCCTTTCAGGCCGTGGCCGCCAAACCAGCCGAACAGTTTTTGCGTACCGTGAGCCGCAAACGTCAATCCAATCACCAAACGAATAATCAACAAACCAAGATCCATCATGATGTATCACTCCTTATGGGACTTACTATATAGTATGACCATTTATCTTCAAATATAATATTTTAAATTTGAGATATTTGGTGAAAAAAGGCTGGCGGGCCTTAAAAGGTTTCCGCCAGTTTAGCTGCTTTGACAACGCCTTCTTGCACGATTGCCTCTGCTTTGTCAGGGAATTGGTTGTGGCCTTCCACGATCACTTCGGTGATGTTGGAGATGCCCCAGAAGCCGAGCAGTGTGCGAACGTATTTGTTTGCCATTTCAACAGCTGCTGCAGGGCCTTCGGAGTATACGCCGCCGCGTGCGCTCAGCAGAGCCACTTTTTTGTCGCCCATCAGACCTACAGGGCCTTCAGCAGTGTATTTGAACGTTTTGCCTGCTTGGGACAGGTAGTCCATGTAAGTGTGCAGAGGTGCAGGTACAGTGAAGTTCCACATTGGGAATGCGATCACGACTTTGTCTGCTTCCGCAAATTGGTTCAGATATTTGTTGACGAGGTCTGCGCCTTTTTGTTCGTCGGCGCTCAGTTCCATTCCGCGGCCAGCTTTGAACATGGCGGTCAGCAGATCGTTGCCGTAATAAGGCAGGTTTTCTGCGAACAGGTCCAGTTCCGTTACTTCATCGTTTGGATGAGTTTCTTTGTAGGATTTCGCGAAAGCCTCATACAGTTTTACGCTTACCGCTTGTTCTACAGGGCGATCGTTTGCCTTGATCAAAAGTACTTTGCTCATGTTTATTTCCCCTTCCATTTTGTAAGTCGCTAACTTTTAATGTGTAAATCTCGATTTTAAGATTATTATTCATTCTTCTTTTTGTCAAGAACTTTTTTTCGGCGGTTGGCCGCCCGTTTGGCTAAAAGCTTTCTTGGGCGGCATGACCGAGTTTTTTAAGCAGGGCGATGGCTTGGCGCTGTTCTTCCGGCGTCAGGCCGCTGACCGCTTTTTCAATCGTTTGCTTGTGCGTTGGGAAAATGTCGGCCAAAAATTGTTGCCCTTTTTCCGTCAGCTCGGCGTAGATGACGCGGCGATCCTCCAGACACGGCTTGCGGACCAGCAGCTGCTTCTTCTCTAGCTTGTCCACTACATACGTAATGTTTCCGCTGGAGATCAGGATCTTTTCCCCAATTTGCTGCAAGGGTTGGGGCCCTTTATGAAAAAGAACCTCGAGCACGCCAAATTCGGTCGGATTGAGTCCATGCTGACGAATGTCGCGGCTGGTGTGGGCTGTGACCCAGTTGTACGCCCGTGACAGCACGACCAAAAGATCGAGGGAGACGTCCCGTTTGTCGGCTTCGGACATGATACCCCTCCTTTTTGTTAATATCTTTAATTTAAGATAACGCAATTTTACTCGATTTGCAGGGGTGTTGTCAAATCCAACCGCGGATCCTTATTGGCCAAGGCATCATTTTGGAAGGGAATAATCCGTTGCAGGACTTTTGTTTGTGTGATAAACTTTTGTTTGTAGATGAAACTGTGAATGCTACTCAAGAAGGAAGGAGGATGGCCGTGGACAAAGAAATGCAGATTTTGCAGCACATCCGGCACAATCCTTTTATCAGTCAGCAGGAGCTGGCCGATCTGATGGGAATTTCCCGTTCTGCCGTTGCGGGATATATCGCGCAGCTGACCAAGCGCGGGGAGATCAAGGGGCGTGCTTACGTGCTGCGCGAGGAAGGGCAAATCGCGTGCATCGGCGGAGCGAATCTGGACCGGAAGGCGCGCGGCAAGCAGCGGGTGCGCCTGCACTCTTCCAATCCCGTCACGATCATGGAGTCGTGCGGAGGAGTCGCCCGCAATATCGCCGAGAATTTGGGCAGGCTGGGCTGCAAGACCTCGCTGTTCACCAGTATCGGGGAAGACAAGGAAGGGGAATGGATCCTTCAGGAGACCAAAAAGCACGGCGTGGACATCAGCCAGGTATGGCGTCTGCCGACTCAGCGGACAGGCACCTATACCGCTCTGCTCGACATCGATGGCGAGATGATCGTCTCGCTGGCCAATATGGATATTTACGATGCGCTCACCCCGGAGATGTTTGCGGAAAAATGGTCGCATATCGCCGCCGCTCAAGCGATTTTCCTCGATACAAACGTACCGGCGGATTGCCTGGCGTACATCATCGAGCGTTGCCGGGCGGAAAGCATTCCACTGTTCGTAGACCCGGTCTCTTCCGCCAAAGCGAAAAAGCTGCCACAGCAATTGGACGGAGTGGAAGCCATCTTGCCGAATCGGGAAGAAGCAGAGCTGCTTGCAGGAGTGAGCATCGGATCGATCGAGGAATGCGCCGAGGCTTGCCGCAAGATCAGAGAACGCGGCGTGAAGCACGTCGTCGTCACGATGGGAGAGCAAGGCATCTATTATCAGACGGAGGGGATCTCCGAGCATTTCGCACCGTATCCTACGGACGTCGTGGACGTGACAGGGGCGGGGGATGCCTTCGCATCGGGCTTGCTGTACGGAATCGTCAGCGGCGAGTCGTTTGAGATGGCCTGCCGATTGGGGCTGGCCGCATCTGCCCTGACTTTGCAAACCGATCAATCCGTGTCCCCGCTGCTCAAGCCGGAGCAGCTCGAACAGGCTGTCAACCAATTTGAAAAGGAGCGATAAACGATGAAACAATATTTGACCTATACAGAGGAAGTTCGTCACGCGCTGGAAAACAATCTGCCGGTAGTGGCGCTGGAGACTACCATCATTTCGCACGGCATGCCTTACCCGCAAAACATCGAAATGGCCAAGGAAGTCGAGCAGATCATCCGCGACAACGGTGCGGTGCCTGCGACGATCGGGATCATGAACGGCAAAATCAAGATCGGCCTGACCGAGAGCGAGCTGGAGGAGTTCGCGACCAATAAATCCGTGGAGAAAGTGAGCCGCCGGGACTTCCCTTACATCCTGGCGAGCGGAAAAGTGGGCGCGACTACCGTAGCGGCAACCATGATCGCTGCCCAAATGGCTGGCATCCGCATGTTTGCGACCGGCGGCATCGGCGGCGTGCACCGCGAAGGCGAGATCACGTGGGACGTTTCGGCCGATTTGACCGAATTGGCACAAACCAACGTAGCGGTCGTCTGCGCCGGGGCCAAATCGATTCTGGACATCGGACGCACGCTGGAATATTTGGAAACGCACGGTGTGCCGGTTGTGGGCTACCAAACCTCTGAATTCCCGTCCTTCTTTGCCCGCGAGAGCGGATTTGGCGTAGACTTCCGTATGGACACGCCGGAAGAAGTGGGCACGTTGATGGATACCAAGTGGAAGCTGGGTCTGAATGGCGGCATGATCATCGCCAACCCGGTTCCGGAAGCAGATGCTTTGAACCACGCAGAGATTGAAGCTGTCATCCTGCAGGCTCTTCAGGAAGCAAAAGAAAACAACATCACGGGCAAAAAGGTAACGCCTTTCCTGCTCGACAAAGTGAAGTCGCTGACAGCAGGCAAAAGCTTGCAAACGAACATCGCGCTGGTAAGACACAACGCAGAGGTGGCGGCAAAAATCGCAGTCGCCTACCAGCAAAAAGCCAACCAGGCAAACTAAGCGAATACGCCGAAGACCGGCACAAGCCCCCGAGAAATCGGGGGCTTTTCTTATGGCGCTTTTCCGGAATTCGGCAGGTCGAGCAGGACTATCCCATAGGAGTTCGAAGATAGGATGGAAATAGAAGTTGATCTGGGAGGGGTGTCACAGATGAAGATCGCTGCACTCTATGATATTCACGGAAATTTGCCGGCGCTGAACGCAGTGTTGAATGAGCTCGAGGAGGTCAAGCCTGACCTGATTGTTGTTGGGGGGGATATCGTTTCCGGACCGATGCCAAAGCAAACGATGGAACGGCTTTTTGCCCATGCTGATCCGGTTCGCTGCATTCGCGGGAACGGAGACCGGGAAGTCGTGATGGCTTTCGACGGGCAACCGCTTCCTGCCGCCTTGTCGGAAAAAGGACGCCAAAAAACACAATGGGTAGCGCAGCAGTTGACCCCCTCTCAAAGGGATTTTCTTTGCGAACTGCCCGCAACAGCCACACTGCATGTCGAGGGGCTGGGCGATGTCCTGTTTTGCCACGCAACACCGTACAGCGATGAAGAAATCTTTACACCGATCACACCACAGGAACGGATTGTCACGATTTTTGCCGGGATCCGGGAAAAGATGGTGGTGTGCGGACACACCCATATGCAGTTTGAGCGTCAAGCAGGCAGTCTGCGCATCGTCAATGCGGGAAGCGTTGGCATGCCGTTTGCGGACCAGCCGGGGGCGTACTGGCTCCTGATCAGTCCCGCGGGCTATGAGTTTCGCAGGACGGCGTATGACCTTGAGACAGCGGCTAAGGAGATAAGAGCGAGCGGAGACCCGCAGGGGGACGAATTCGCGGAAGGGAACGTGCTCAAGGTTCCGACGGCGGGAGAGGCAACGCAATTCCTGGAAGGCATGGCTGCGAAAAACTGATTGCTTTGCCGAATAAGAGGGACGATACCAATGGGTTTCGTCCTTCTTTTTTGTTCGAAAAAACCATTTGAAAAAAATGCTTGATATACCCTGTGGGGGTATATTATACTGAAGGTGCATCAACGAGAGGTCATTAGGGAATCTTACTCGGATATATACCCCGCGAGGGTATGTGTTGATGGAGGAATCAATATGAGTGCAAAATCAGCGGAAGCCACCGTTCCGATAACCGGGATGACGTGTGCGGCGTGTGCACTTCGGATTGAAAAAGGATTGAACAAACTGGAGGGCGTAGAGGCAGCCAACGTCAACCTGGCGCTGGAGAAATCGACTGTGGTCTACGATCCCGCCGTCACCAGTCTGGATGCGATACGCGGCAAGATCGAGTCGCTCGGCTACGGCGTAGCGGCGGATAAGGCCGAATTGAACATCACGGGGATGACCTGCGCCGCTTGTGCGACCCGCATCGAAAAAGGGCTGAACAAACTGCCTGGTGTCCTAAAGGCAAGTGTCAACCTGGCGCTGGAGACGGCGGCAGTCGAATACGATTCGTCGCAGGTCGGGATCGCGGACCTCATCCGCCAGGTCGAAAAGCTCGGGTACCAAGCGGAGCGCAAAGTGGATGGCGATGGCCGGCAGCAGGCCGACCGCAGGCAGCTGGAGATCAGACGGCAGACCGTGAAGTTTTGGGTCTCCCTGATTTTCTCGCTCCCGCTCTTGTGGGCGATGGTAAGCCATTTCTCCTTTACATCGTTCATCTGGCTGCCGGATGCCCTGATGAACCCGTGGGTGCAGCTCGCTTTGGCTACCCCCGTGCAATTCATCATCGGCGCCCAGTTTTACATCGGTGCCTACAAGGCGCTGCGAAACAAGAGCGCAAACATGGATGTGCTGGTTGCCCTCGGCACGTCGGCCGCCTACTTTTACAGCCTGTATGTGGCGATCTCGTCCATCGGCACCCATGCCCACATGCTGGAGCTGTACTTCGAGACGAGCGCGGTGCTGATCACCCTGATCCTGCTCGGCAAACTGTTCGAGGCGAAAGCCAAGGGCCGTTCCTCGGAGGCGATCCGCAAGCTGATGGGGCTGCAAGCGAAAACCGCCGTAGTCATCCGCGATGGCGTCGAGCTGGCCGTCCCTGTGGAAGAAGTAAGGATTGGTGATGTCGTCCACGTCAAGCCCGGGGAAAAGGTGCCGGTCGACGGGCTCGTGCTCGAAGGCCAGTCGGCGGTAGACGAATCGATGCTGACGGGCGAGAGCATCCCGGTAGACAAAGCGGCAGGCGATACCGTCATCGGCGCGACGCTGAACAAAAACGGCTTTCTGAAAGTCCAGGCGACCAAGATCGGTAAGGAAACCGCGCTGGCGCAAATCATCAAGGTAGTGGAAGAGGCGCAGGGCACCAAAGCGCCGATCCAGCGCCTCGCCGACAGCATCTCGGGCGTCTTCGTCCCGATCGTGGTGGGGATCGCCCTTCTGACCTTCATCGTCTGGTATTTCTGGGTGCTGCCCGGCAGCTTCGCCGAGGCGCTGGAGAAGGCGATTGCTGTCCTTGTCATCGCATGCCCGTGCGCCCTCGGCCTTGCGACTCCGACCTCGATCATGGCAGGGTCCGGGCGCGCCGCCGAGCTGGGTGTCCTGTTTAAAGGCGGCGAGCATTTGGAGACGGCACACCGGCTGGATACGATCATCCTCGACAAGACAGGGACCGTGACCAAAGGGGAGCCGGAGCTGACGGACGTCATCGCGATGGACGATGATGAACCCCATCTGCTCGCACTGGTAGGTGCAGCGGAGAAAAATTCCGAGCATCCGCTGGCCCAGGCGATTGTAGCGGGCATCGCCGAAAAAGGGGTCGCGCTGGCAAGTGCTTCGTCGTTCGAAGCGATCCCTGGCTACGGCATTCGCGCCACCGTCGACGGGCAGGAAGTCTTGGTAGGCACCCGACGCTTGCTGGAGCGGGATGACATCCCGTTCGAACGTGCGGCGGATACAATGCTGGCCTTCGAGCGGGCTGGCAAAACAGCGATGCTCGTGGCCATTGACGGCAGGCTCGCCGGCCTGATCGCCGTGGCGGACACGATCAAGCCAACCTCGAAAAAAGCAGTGGAACGGCTGAAAGCCATGGGTCTCACTGTCATCATGATAACCGGAGACAACCGCCAAACGGCAGAGGCCATCGCTCGCGAGGCAGGAATCGATCAGGTCATCGCTGAAGTTTTGCCAGAAGGCAAGGCGGCGGAAGTGAAAAAGCTGCAGGCTCAAGGGAAAAAGGTCGCGATGGTCGGCGACGGGATCAACGATGCGCCGGCGCTTGCCACGGCCGACATCGGGATGGCGATCGGCACCGGCACGGATGTGGCGATGGAAGCCGCCGACATCACCCTGATGCGCGGCGAGCTCACCAGTGTGGCTGATGCCATCGAGATGAGCAAACGGACCATTCGCAACATCAAGCAAAACCTGTTCTGGGCCTTTGCCTACAACACGCTGGGCATCCCGTTTGCCGCCTTGGGCTTCCTCGCTCCGTGGCTCGCGGGAGCGGCGATGGCATTCAGTTCCGTGTCTGTCGTCCTCAACGCCTTGCGCTTGCAGCGGGTGAAGCTGTAAAGCTCGCCCTTGAAAGACAACCAGGCAAGAAGCGGCCTTGGCCGCATACCTATAAAAAAGGAGAGATTTTTCATGAAAACCGTGACCCTGAATGTAGAAGGAATGTCTTGCAATCACTGCGTAAACACCATCGAAAAAACGCTGAAGGAACTCGGCGCAACCGGCAAAGTCAATCTGGCGGCCAAAAACGTGGAGGTTTCTTACGAAGAGGGCAGCGTTACCCTGGAGTCGATCAAGGAAGCGATCGAAGACCAGGGCTACGATGTAGTCTAAGGTCCAGATAGCAGCCGCAAACACATGTCTCGCGAATCAAAAGCATCAGCCCTGACGGAACAGAGTCGGGCTGATGCTTTTTCTCTTTTTTTGTAAAGAAAGTGTTAATCGTTTACCAAACCTACATATAGGGTCAGGATTCGAACAAAAAAAGGCCGCCGGGACGGCTCTCTCGTTTATCAAAGCTTTTTCCTGCCTTTATATGACGTTAAAAAAGCGACGATACAATGAAACCAAGCAAAACGCAACAAGTCGGAAGAAAAGGAGGACACAAACGGGATGGACCTGCATCTGCATACGACGGCTTCAGACGGTTTGCTGTCACCCGTGGAATTACTGGCCGAGGCGAAAAACCGCGGTGTCAGCCATTTGGCCATTACCGATCACGATACGATCGACGGCTATTTGGTCGCTCTGGAAGAATCGCGGCGGCTCGGGCTTCAGATCGTGCCGGGCATCGAGTGGAACACGGAGGGGCCCGAGGATGAGCTGCATATTTTAGGCTACGGCTTTGATATTTCGGATTCGCGTCTTCTCCACCTGATGGACAAGCGCCAGCAGGAACGCATCCAGTGGATCAGCGAAATCGTGGAGCGCTGCAATCGCCTGGGGATGGCGGTCACGGCAGAGGAGTGCCTGTCTTTGGCAAAAGGCGGTGTGCCCGTCCGGACGCATATCGCAGAAGCGCTGGTAGCCAGAGGGTACGGCAATACGATACAGGGCGTGTTTGATCGCTATTTGCGAAAAGGCGCTCCGGCTTATGTTCCCCGTCCCGCCTTCAGCGCCCGTGAGGCTATCGAGTGCACGCACGATTTTGGCGGAATTGCGGTACTCGCTCATCCGGGAATTTACTCGTTTGAGGTCCAGCTGGGATCTCTGCTCGACTACGGACTGGATGGCATCGAAGTGTACTATTCTCGCCACTCGGCTGCCCAGATGGCTTTCTGGGAGCGTGAGGCCAGGCGGTATCACCTGATTCGATCGGGAGGCAGCGATTTTCATGGGTTTGGCTCCCGCAATCCGTACCCGGTAGGAAGCGTGCCGATTCCGCCGGACGTAAAGGAGTGGTGGGCATGCTGTATGTTTCCTCGACGCTGATGTGGAAATACCCGGTGGAAGCGGCCATCCTGATTGCCCGGCAATACGGCTTTTCCGGCATGGAGGTCTGGGCCGAGCACGTCTGGTTTCACCAAAGCAATCCCTATGAAATCCGGGAGGCAGCGAAGCGCTCGGGATTGAAGCTGACGCTGCATGCGGCGAGTTGGGATTTGAACCTCTGCTCGTTGAATCAAGGCATTCGCCGGCAATCCGTTCAAGAGGTCAAGCATTCGCTGGAGCTGGCCTGTGAAATCGGAGCAACCAGTGTCACGGTACATCCGGGAAGGGTCACCCTCTCTCCCAAAAGCCGCAGCTGGTACGAGCCGATCTTGGTCGATAGCCTGAATGAGCTCGCCCGGGAGGCTTCCAGGCTGGGGCGTGTCCTTTCCATCGAGCACATCGAGCCGCTGCCCAAGGAAATGGTCGTGACTCCGGAGGATCTGAACCGTTTGAGAGCTTCGCTGCATTGTCCGACGACTGCTACCTTCGACATTGCCCATGTACCGCTGAACAGCTCCCTGCCGCAGTTTTATCGGGAACTGGAGGACATCGACAAAATCCATGTCAGCGATGCGACGGCAACGAAGCTGCACGTCCCGCTCGGTACCGGCGAGATCGATCTTCCCGCGATTTGGCCGCTCCTGTGGGAAAAACAATGCCCGATTGTGGTGGAAGGCTGGGATGACTCGCGAGATTTGTCCCTGCTCAAACAAAACCTGCTGTTTTTGCAGCAGAAGGATTGTGTTTCTTTTTGATAGGGGGTTCGCTGAATTTTGAATATTCTCATTACCAATGATGACGGCATTTTTAGCAACGGTGTTCTTTGTCTGGCAAAAGCGCTGCAGCCGTTCGGGAATGTCTCCATCGTCTGTCCCGATCAGGAGCGCAGTGCGATCAGCCACGCCATTACGCTGAAATCGCCGGTGAAGGCAAACAAAGTGAATTTTTTCGACACGGCGCTGGAGGCGTGGGCTGTCAATGGAACGCCGGCCGATTGCGTCAAAATGGCCCTCGAAGTGATTCTCAAGGACAAGCCGGACGTGATTGTGTCAGGGATCAATCGCGGTCCCAACCTGGGCAGAGACGTCTTTTATTCCGGAACGATCTCGGCAGCCATCGAGGGGGCGATGTACCAGATTCCTTCGATCGCCGTTTCGCTTGCGACCTTGAAGCCGAACGCTTCCTTTTCCGTCGTCGAGCCAATCGCCTATGACGTGTTTGAAACGCTGCTGGGTCACAAGCTCAGTGCGGAAACCGTCCTCAACATCAACCTGCCGTATCTGTCCAAGGAGATGGTGAAAGGCGTAGCAGTCGTGCCGCTGGCGATGGACGTGCTTCGTTACCAGTACGTCGGCTTGAACGATCCGCAGGGTTATCTCTGCTACTGGCTGTCCGACAATCTGGGGGAGCTGTATTTCGACGATCAGGAATCGGACTACTTCAAGCTGCGAGATGGCTTCATCACCGTTACTCCACTGCAATTAAACATGACGAACATCGCCATGAAGGCCAAAATTGCGAAATGGTTTCAAGGCGCCAAGCAAAGCTCATAGCCGCTTCACCCACTTATGTCAGGAGGAACCAGGAATGAAACTGAGTGCGATGCGTACATGGACCATGTCTTTATTTGCAGCAGTATCCGTAATCGGATTGGCAGCTTGCGGGAATCAGCCTGCGCCGGCCCCTAAGGCCGAGTCGCAAACGCCAGCACAGGCCAGCGCGGCTGCGTCAACTACATCTTCAGCTCCCAAAGTGGAGGGCACCCTCAGCTTTTACACGTCTCAGCCGGATACGGATGCAGCCGCCCTGATCGAAGGCTTCACGAAAAAGTATCCGGATGTGAAAGTTGAGCTGTTCCGTTCGGGGACGGAGGAAGTCGTCAGCCGCTTGCAAGCGGAGGCAAAAGCCGGGCAGGTGAAGGCAGACGTGCTGCTTGTCGCAGACGCTCCGACCTTTGCCAGCCTGAAAAAGCAGGACTTGCTTCTGCCCTATTCTTCACCGGAAGCGGCCGACATCCCGGCAGAGTGGAAGGATGCAGACGGTGCTTATACGGGTACGAAAGTCATGGCGACCGTGCTTGCGGTAAACACCAGTAAAGTCAAAACGCTGCCGGACAGCTGGAAGGCACTGACGAGTCCGGAGGCTGCAGGGAAAGCGATCATGCCAAGCCCGCTCTACTCAGGGGCTGCCGCATACAACGTCGGCGTCATGACACGTCAGGCTGACTTCGGCTGGGATTACATCCAGGGCCTCAAGAAGAATGAAATGACCGTGATCAAAGGTAATGGCGCGGTGCTGAAAAGCGTGGCAGGCGGCGAAAAGGATTATGGCATGATCGTCGATTATCTGGTGGCTCGTGCGAAAGCGGAAGGCTCTCCGGTAGAGATGGTGTACCCTGGAGAAGGCGTGCCTGTCATTACAGAGCCGATCGGCATCCTGAAAGCCTCCCAGCACCAGGAGGCAGCCAAAGCGTTCGTCGATTTTGTCCTCTCGGAGGATGGCCAAAAGCTGGCGGCAAGCCTCGGATACACGCCGATCCGCAAAGGGGTGGCGGCACCGGAAGGGCTGAAGTCCATCGATCAGATCAAAGTGATGTCCGCCGATACAGGGGAATTGGAAGCAGCACGGGAAGCAGACAAAAAGAAATTTGGAGAGATGATGGGTGGCAAGTAACTGGCAAACCGTTTGGACGGAGCGGCAGGCTGATCAGGGGCGCAGGTGGGCCGCCCCTGTCACCCTTGAAAAGGCGACAACATGGCTGGTTCTGCTGCCAGTCGCTTTCTTTTTTGTCTATCCGTTGTGGAAGCTCCTGACGCTTAGTGTAGAGACGGAAACGGGACTCGGTTGGGCCCATTTTTCAGAGGTGCTGGCAGATGCCCGTACGTGGGACGCGGTCAGCCATACCATCGTCGCAGCAGGAGCTTCGACTGCCATTGCCGTCCTGCTCGGCGTTACGCTCGCCTGGCTGTGCGCCTATACGGATCTTCGCGGAAAAGGGGCAATCCACTTGTTGGCGCTGCTGCCGCTGCTCATCCCTTCGTACGTCATGACGCTCGCCTGGACACAGATGGCCGGGCCGCAAGGGGTATGGAACCGGGCAGCAAGCTGGCTGGCCGGGACGCCGATGGAGGTGTGGAACGTATACGGACTGGACGGCATCGTCGTGGTGATGGGCTTGACCCATTATCCTCTGGTGTACATGCTGACGCTCTCCGTGCTTTACCGCGTCCCCAAGGAGCTGGAGTGGGCGGCTCGCTCGTCGGGAGCAAGGGCTGGGGATGTGTTTCGAAAAGTGACGCTCCCGCTCGCCTTGCCGGGAATTGCGAGTGGTGGATTGCTCGCGTTCATCTCCGGACTCGACAATTTTGGCATTCCGGCCTTTCTCGGTATACCAGAGAATATTTCTGTACTCAGTACGCTCATATACGAGCAAGTGACCGGATTTGGGCCGAGCGCCTTTTCCCGGGCGGCGGTCTTGTCCATTTTGCTGGGGGTGATTGCGCTGGCAGGCACGGGATTGCAGTGGCTCCTCCTGCGAAAAAGCCGCGTCGATCAGACCAGTGCAGCCGACAAGTCTGTCCGCGTCCCGCTTGGCGGGCGGCGCTGGGCAGTCGAGGCAGCGGTTTGGCTGTTTCTCGTGGTGACGAGCGTGCTCCCGCTCTTGTCGATGGCACAGACGGCATTTCTCCAAGCATACGGCTTGCCGTTTGTTTGGGATAACGTGACGGGAAAGCACTTCGCGTTCGTGCTGTTTGACCACGCAAGCACGAGGGCGGCGATCGTCAACAGCTTGATGCTGGCGGGCTTGTCCGGCCTGGTTTGTCTGGTTGCGGGCACGTGGTTCGCGCAATGGCGCCTGCAGCGCCCGTCGCTTGCGGCCAAGGCGATGGAAGGGGCGGTTTCGCTGCCCTACGCGCTGCCGGGCATGGTCCTCGGGCTGGCGATGATCCTGACCTGGATCCAGCCGCTTCCCGGTTGGCAGCCTGGCCTTTACGGTACCGTCTGGCTGATCTTGATCGCTTATGTGGTCCGTTTTTTCATCTTGCAGGTAAAAAGCAGCACGGTATCGATTATGCAGGTCGGCCGGGAAGTAGAGGAAGCCGCCAAAATCAACGGCGCCCGCTCATGGACGAGGTGGCGGCGAATCTTGCTGCCGCTGTACGCTCCCGGTATGCTGACCGGTCTGTTTCTCGTCTTTTTGACGGCCTTTACGGAGTTGACGATTTCGTCCCTTTTGTGGTCATCGGGCTCCGAGACGATCGGCGTCGTGATTTTCAGCTTTGAGCAGGCAGGCTCCACGACGCTTAGCACCGCCCTGTCCACGCTGATCGTGGCCGCGATTCTCTCGGCCTTGGCTCTGGGCGGCTGGTTGAAGCGATATTGGCAACGGAGGTTGGAAGGATGAACAGTGCATTGGCGACAGGCGTTTCCAAGCGGTTTGGCAATGTTTCCGCCTTGCATCAAGTCGATGTTGCGGTCGGGCAGGGAGAGTTTGTCGCCCTGTTGGGACCGAGCGGCTGCGGCAAGACGACATTGCTGCGTTTGCTGGCAGGCTTTGAAGCCCCGACGGACGGGGAGATCTGGATCAACAATGAGCTGGTGGCCGACAAAGCAAAAAGAAGGCCCCCCGAAGAGCGCCGCATCGGTATGGTGTTTCAGTCGTTTGCTCTTTGGCCGCATCTGACCGTGTACGAAAACGTGGCGTTTCCTTTGCGCCATCAGCAGCATGTGCCGGAGGAATACCGGAAAAATCCCCGGCAAAGAGTGTCGCAGATGCTGGAGATGGTCGGGCTTGCAGGGATGGAGAACCGGTATCCGAGCCAGCTGTCGGGCGGCCAAAAGCAACGCGTCGCCTTGGCGAGGGCGGTGGTGTTCAACCCGGCCCTGCTCTTGATGGACGAGCCGCTGAGCAGCCTGGACGCGGAGCTGCGCATGCAGATGCGCAAAGAGATCTCGCACATCCACCGCGAGCTGGGGACAGCCATTGTCTATGTGACGCACGATCAGTCCGAAGCCCTGGGCATGGCGGACAAGATCGTGGTGATGCGGGACGGCAAGATCGAGCAGGCCGGGACTCCCCAGGAGATTTACTACGCGCCGCAGTCGACGTTTGTCGCCAAATTCGTCGGCCGCGCCAACTTTTTAAAGGGGAGCTGGACCGACAAGCAGACTTTTTTGCTGACAAGCAAAGAGCAAACGGTACCGATCCGCGTAACGCGCGACTGCACGCCGTTTCACGCGCAGTCTCTTCTGCCTGTGCGACCGGAGCAAATCAGGCTTCGGCAATGGCACCGCGATTCTCAGGGCATCACGGGCACAGTCAAGCATGTGCAATTTCAGGGACGGGAGCTGCTCTATTCGATCCAGGCAGGGGAAGAAGAGTGGGAGGTTGTCACTGATATTCGGGAGAGATTTGACTACGGTCAGCAGGTCGCGATTGAAATATGCGTATGAAAAAGGCTCCGCCCTCGATCAGGCGGAGCCTTATGCCTGTTCTCGTATGCGGCCCAGGACAGATCAGGCAAGCATTTTCTCGAGATCCTTGTCCAATACGTACACCTCGATCCTCTCCCCCATTTTGGTGCTGATGTCGCTGTGGCTGGAGAGCACCTTGCATCCCGTATGCTTTTCCACGATTTCCTCGGACTCTTCGCTGTACATTTCGCGCAGCACCTCGCGCATTTCCTTCACAATCCGCCTGCCTTTATCGTGACTGGATAAATGCCGCTCCTCCACAGTGAGTACGCCCTTGAACCGGCAGATGACCATGTCTCCGACGATATACGTTTTCGCTTCCTGCGGTCCCCGGCCGATCAGGTCGCGTTGGAATTTGATAAACGCTTCGCTGATCTCCGCTTCCAGCTTTTTTTTGTTAGAGATGGCCAAACGCCATACCCCCTATTTTATGATTGTGCCTTATATTACTCAGGGGTTACAGGGCTGTCAACCTGAACTCGAAGCGGGAGGGGGGAAAGCGGAGAGGAGAGCGAAAACGCAAGAGAACTCGCGAAATAACACGATCGGATGAGACCTGATAGAGATAATACGCTTACATCGATGAAGAATCCACAAATCGTGCAAAACAGCCAGAAACAGGACATTAACAACCAGTTATGCCGGACGTATAATGAGACTCGTAACCAACAATTGCAAAATCTGGCCAAATTCCGAGGCACTCGGAAACGGAGGACCCAATCAGTAGGGGTTAATTCCGCGATTCGTCGTGGAAGGGATGAGAAACTCTTTCGCCATCCTACCCGTCAGCTAACTTCGTCGGCTAAAGCGAGGGAGGTCTAAGGACCGCCTATTTGGGAGGCCTTTTTTGTTGCCCTGACGGCAAAGAAAGGCTGCGTCCCCTATCATTCTGCCGGTCTTTTTGTTTTGCTCCAAAAAAGAATAAGCTGTTTTCGGAAAAAGGAAACGGGAGACAAAACGCAAAGAGGGCAACAGCTGCCAGCTGGGCGTTCGGTAGACCAATGAGTACTTTTTCTCCGATAACGGATCGTCATGGCCACGGACTTCGGGCGACTGCGTTCGTCTGTTCCGTCTGCCTCCTTTTGGGCGATTCTCGGGGAAATCGTAAGCATTGGTCTATTTTTATGGATTCGGACGGCGGATGGCTTCCGAAAGAGAGCATCCGCACGAGAGGATCGAGGCGAAAGAGGCGCACAGACAGACAGTTTCTCACAGATGGTGAATCGCATGGAGGTGGAATCGCTGCATGGCGGCGCAAGTGAACGGGAGAAGACAAAGAAGAGGAGAGGAATGACATGGACGCGGTTTCCATACTGCTTTTGGCGCTTTCATTCGGTGCTTTTTTCGCTTTCATCAAATTTTGTGACGCCGTGGTGAAGGAGCAGGGAGGGAAAGAACGATGATGTTGTTTTTGCTAATCATGGGAGCGCTGGCCCTGTATTTGTGCCATGCCTTGATCTATCCGGAAAAGTACTGAGTCTATCCGTTTGATTTTTGATACAGGAGTGAAGGGGGAGCTGTCGTGGATTTTCTGCAAATATCGTTGGTGTTGGTCGTATTGATTGCTCTGGCCATACCGATGGGACGCTATCTGGCTGGTGCTTTCTCGCTGGAGGAGACGCGGCTTGACCGCCTTTTCGGCGGAGTGGAACGACTGATCTGCAAAGTGTGCGGCATTCGCACCGCAGACATGAACTGGAAGCAATACGCAACGGCCGTGTTGGTGAGCAACATCGCGATGGTAGCGATCGCGTATCTATTGCTTCGCCTGCAGGGCGTCCTGCCTGCCAATCCGAGCGGGATCGCCGCGATGGAGCCGCTGCTGTCGTTCAACACCGCAGTCAGCTTTTTGACCAACACCAACCTGCAGCATTACAGCGGGGAGAGCGGATTGTCGTATCTCTCGCAAATGATGGTCATCATCTATCTGATGTTTACCACGCCGGCCACAGGCATCGCCGTCGTCATGGCGTTCATGCGCGGACTGACAGGCAAGCGCAGCATCGGCAACTACTACGTGGATTTGATCCGCGCCCACACACGCTTGCTCATCCCGCTTTCGGTCGTCGTCACGCTGCTGCTCGTCGCCCAAGGCGTCCCGCAAACGTTGGAGCCGACTGCGACGGCGGAGACGATCACGGGCGCCCAGCAGGAAATCGCACGGGGACCGGTAGCCTCACTCGTTTCCATCAAGCACCTGGGGACGAACGGCGGCGGATTTTTCGGGGTCAACTCTTCGCATCCGTTTGAAAACCCGACCCCTTTGTCGAATGTCATGGAAATTCTTTCGATGTTTCTCATTCCGGCATCGCTTCCGTTCGCGTTTGGCTTCATGGCGAAAAGCCGAAAGCAAGGCTGGATGATCTTCGGTGCAATGGGCCTACTGTTTCTCGGCTTCCTGGTCCTGGCGTACGTGAGCGAGGCGGATGGCAACCCGGCCTTGGCGCATGCGGGCTTGTCACAGACCATGGGCAGCATGGAGGGCAAAGAGGTGCGCTTCGGGATTGCGCAGAGCGCTCTGTTCACAGCCGTCACGACGGCGGCGACCACGGGGACGGTGAACAACATGCACGACACGCTGACACCTCTCGGCGGACTTGTGCCTATGGGCGAAATGATGCTCAACTGCGTCTTTGGCGGAGACGGCGTGGGTACGGTCAACATCCTGATGTACGCGATCCTGGCTGTGTTTATCGCAGGACTGATGGTGGGCCGCACGCCGGAATTTTTGGGCCGCAAGATCGAGGGCAAGGAAATGAAGCTGATCGCGATTGCGATCCTCGTGCATCCGCTGATCATTTTGGCTCCGACGGCCATCGCATTGGCGAGTGAAACGGGCACGGCCGCGATCTCAAATCCAGGCTTCCACGGCATCTCCCAGGTGCTGTACGAATTCACGTCGTCGGCTGCCAACAACGGCTCCGGCTTCGAAGGACTCGGAGACAACACGCCGTTCTGGAACGTATCGACGGGTCTGGTCATGCTGTTTGGCCGATACGTTTCGATCATCGCGATGCTCGCGGTAGCAGGCTCTCTGATCGCTAAGCGGTCCGTGCCTGAGACGCTGGGAACGCTTCGCACGGACAATGCGATGTTTCTGGTCATCCTGCTCGCGACGGTGTTGATCGTGGGGGCGCTGACATTCTTGCCCGTACTGGTACTGGGGCCGGTCGCCGAGTGGCTGACGATCCGTTAGGAAGCAAGGGGTTGCAAATGAGAGAGGCAAAGGAGAGTTTTCGATGAGCAGAACGCGCACGGTTGCGCTCCCCAAAGATTTGTACCGGCTGGCGTTGGTCCAGTCTTTCAAAAAGCTGGATCCGCGCATCATGATAAAAAACCCGGTGATGTTCGTGGTGGAGGCAGGATTCGTCATCACGTTGCTGCTGACCTTCGTCCCGAGCCTGTTCGGAGGAGGTTCGGACCGGATTTACAACGCGGTGGTCACGCTGATTCTTTTCGTGACGATCTTGTTTGCCAACTTCGCGGAGGCGCTGGCGGAAGGACGGGGAAAGGCCCAGGCCGACAGCTTGAAAAAAACCAAGCAGGATACCCGGGCGCGAAGAGTCGCCAAAGATGGATCGGTGCAAATGGTCAACTCCACCGAGCTGCGTAAAGGGGATGTCGTCCTCGTTGAGGCAGGCGAGCTGATCCCCGGTGACGGAGAAGTCGTGGAAGGGGTGGCATCGGTAGACGAATCCGCCGTCACGGGCGAATCCGCTCCGGTCATCAAGGAGGCTGGCGGCGACTTCAGCGCGGTGACCGGAGGCACGCGCGTCGTCAGCGACCGGATCCGGGTGCGGATCACGGCCGATCCGGGCGAGTCGTTTCTCGATCGCATGATTTCGCTCGTAGAAGGCGCCAAACGCCAAAAGACCCCAAATGAAATCGCACTGAGTACGCTTTTGGTCAGCCTGACCCTGATTTTCCTGATCGTCTGCTCCACGTTGCTGCCGATTGCCGGATATGTAAATGCAGCGATCCCGATCGCGACATTGATCGCGCTGCTCGTTTGCCTGATTCCGACCACGATCGGCGGCCTGCTGTCAGCCATCGGGATCGCAGGGATGGACCGGGTCACCCGATTCAATGTGATCGCCATGTCCGGGAAAGCGGTAGAAGCATCGGGCGACATCAATACGATCATCCTCGACAAGACGGGAACCATCACATACGGAAATCGGATGGCTGCGGAGTTCGTGACCGTCGGCAAGGCCAGGCAGGACGAGCTGAACCAGGCGGCGGCGCAAAGCTCGATTTACGACGAAACGCCTGAAGGACGCTCGGTTATCGAACTGGCGAAGAAACAAGGGGTGGCAGTGACCGACCTGAAGGCTCCCGGTGCGGAAGGAATCGAGTTTCGCGCCGAGACTCGCATGAGCGGAACGAATTTGGCCGACGGCACAGTGATTCGCAAAGGGGCAGTCGATGCCATTAAGGCATTTGTCAGCGAAGAAGGAGGCAGCATCCCTGCAGACCTGGATGAAAAAGCGAGACGGATTGCTGCGGCGGGCGGTACGCCGCTGGCTGTTGCGAAAGGGAAGGACATCCTCGGCTTGATTTACTTGAAAGATACGGTGAAGCCCGGGCTGCGCGAGCGTTTCGAAGAGCTGCGCCGCATGGGGATTCGCACGGTCATGTGCACAGGGGACAATCCGCTGACGGCGGAGACAATCGCCAAGGAAGCCGGTGTAGACGACTTCGTGGCGGAAGCGAAGCCGGAAGACAAAATCGCGCTGATTCGCAAAGAACAGGCAGAGGGCAAGCTGGTTGCGATGACTGGGGACGGGACGAATGACGCGCCTGCGCTGGCCCAGGCCGACGTCGGGCTGGCAATGAATTCGGGGACGGTCGCAGCGAAGGAGGCCGCCAACATGGTCGATCTGGACTCGGACCCGACGAAGATCATCGAGGTGGTGGCGATCGGCAAGCAGCTGTTGATGACGCGGGGCGCGTTGACGACGTTCAGCATCGCGAACGACGTAGCCAAATACTTTGCGATCATCCCGGCGATGTTCATGCTGGCGATCCCGCAAATGAGCGCGCTGAACATCATGAACCTGGCGACGCCGCAAAGCGCGATTCTGTCCGCGCTGATCTTCAACGCCGTCATCATCCCGCTCCTCATTCCACTGGCGATGAAAGGGGTCAAGTACACGCCGATGAGCGCGTCCAAGCTGCTCGGCCGCAACTTGGCAATCTACGGTCTGGGCGGGATCCTCGTGCCGTTCGTCGGCATCAAGCTGATCGACTTGATCCTGAGCGGGATCGGCCTTGTGTGACCATCATTTACTAAAAGGAAAGCAAAGGTGAAGGGATATGTGGCTGACCAATCTTCGTCTCAGTTTCGTATTGCTGTTGATTTGCGGCCTGGCCTATCCGCTGGCGATGACGGGAATCGCGCAGGTCGTCCTGCCGGTCCAGGCAAGCGGGAGCCTGATCACAGATGAATCGGGAACAGTCCTCGGCTCCGAGCTGATCGGCCAGACTTTTGCCGATCCGAAGTATTTTTCCGGCCGCGTCTCGTCCATCGACAACGACGCTGCCGGCTCCGGCTCCAACAACTACGCGCCGTCCAATCCGGCTCTGATCGAACGGACGCAAAAGGATTTGGAAGCCTTTCTGAAAGCGAACCCGGGAGTCGGGAAGGAGGAGATTCCCGCTGATCTGTTGACCAACTCGGGATCGGGTCTCGACCCGCACATTTCCCCGCAAGCCGCCTACGTACAGGTGGAGCGCATCGCGAATGCGCGGAAACTGGATCCAGCCAAGCTGCGTGCGCTCATCGGGCAGCATACGGAAGGCAGAAGCCTGGGGGTGTTCGGGGAACCGCGCGTAAACGTGCTGAAGCTGAATCTGGCGCTGGATGCGCAAAAGTGATGGGCAAAGAAAGGAGAGCGGATGGCATGGGAGTGCGGTTTCGTGCGGCTGCTGCGTACAGGCGTCTGCAGTCTCTCGCGGCTGTGCACTGCTCGTTTACCTGAATTCCCGGAAGTAAGAGACGGTGTGCAGAAAAGCATACGCGGCTATGGCTGCCATCTTTCATCTCTGCTACACTAGTGATATAAGCGTTCGTTTATGAGTGGAGGAGGAGTAGCTTTATGCTGAAAAAGCTGATGGCGAAATTTGGTGTGGGCGCAGCCAAGGTCGATCTGCGGCTGGACCGTCCGGGATACCGCTTGGGGGAAACGATGACCGGCGTCGTCCGGATCGAGGGCGGCAATGTCGAGCAGAAGATTGCGGATTTGCGTGCAGTATTGATGATGAAGGCGTATGTGAAGGGGCAGGAAGTCACGAAGGCCGTGCAGGCTTTCCCGGTCAGAAGCAACTTCACGGTGCAGCCCAAGCCATATTCCACTGAAATTCCTTTTGCCTTTGAACTGCCGGAAGGCCTGGCCATGTCCACGCCGTCCATCCAGTATTACCTGCACACAAAGCTGGATGTAGAAATGGCGCTGGACCCGACTGACCTGGATACGATTCAGGTGCTGCCTCCCGAACGGGTGGAGCGGGTCTTGCGGGCTTTGGAGCGGCTGGATTTGCGGCAAAAGCCGGACTCGGGCAAACTGACACCGTACGGACAGGCATTTTCCTTTTTCCCGGGCACGCCTTTGGGCTTTTCCCTGAAGGAGCTGGAGGTCATCTTCTTCTCCGCACCCGGCGAGCTCAAGCTGCTGGTCGAGCTCGATCTGGCCGAGGGATGGCTGCGGCGCGAGAAGGATTACAGGGCGGAAATCATCGTGCCGGAGTCGCTGCTTACAGAGGGACAGGATGAAGAGCTTTCCCGGTTTCTCCTGGACACCATTCGCGAATACGCCACGAATCCAGAGGGCATCCCGTACGTTTCGTTGGCCCAGTACCAGACGGGCCAGTACGGCCACCACCGCGGCAGCGGCATGGGCGGCATGATCGGGGGCATGGCTGCCGGCTTCCTCGGCGGGATGCTGCTGAATGAATTGATGTTCGGCGAGGACGAAGCATCCGCGGAAGAAATGAGCGAAGAAGAGGGCATGGACATGGATACCGACTTCGACTTCGGCGGGTTTGACGACGAGCTGTAAGCTGAGCGGGAATGTCATGCGAGTGAAAGCCACCGTTTGCTTGAAAAGGCAAGCAGTGGCTTTTTTATTGGGTTCTTTCTGTCTCCGTTTTCCTTCCCGTATGCGGATGGCCGCGACCGGAGTTCACCTTTCTGACATGCACATGGGAAAAGCAGTCCGCGTATACCTAGTAGGCAACGAGAAAGAGGTGACCACATATGAGCGGATGGCTCTCGCTCCTGCTCGTTTCCCTGGCCATCAGTATGGACAGTGTCAGCGTAGGATTGACGTATGGGCTGCGCAACATGAGAATGCCGTTCTTGTCGCTAGTCGTCGTGTCAGGTTGTTCGTTTGTCGTCGTATACAGTGTCATGATGCTCGGATCGTCGCTCACGTACTGGCTGACTCCCGAAATTGGCAAGCGGGTCGGTGCCGCGGTCTTGATCGGGATGGGGCTGTTTACGCTATGGAGACTCGTTTCCCCGCGATCTGCAGAAGAAGAGCAAGGGCAAAGCTCGCGTGCGCCGGCCCGGATCGAATCGCAGGAGTCGCCTGAACCGGCCGTGCTGTCTCAATTTCGCATGTTTGGCTTGATGATTCAGATTCTTCGCGATCCCGCCCGGGCAGATACAGACCGATCGGGGCACATCATGGGCTGGGAAGCGGTCATGCTCGGTTTGGCCCTGTCCCTGGACGCGTTTGGCGCCGGGATCAGCCTGACTTTCCTCGGGTACTCCCCGCTCCTGGTCGCTTTTTGCATCGCAGTGATGAGCGCTTTGCTGCTGGCGATCGGTCTGGCGCTGGGACGGCGGGCCGGCCATATCAAGTGGATCTCGAGGCTGACCTGGCTGCCGCCGATTCTTCTCATCTGCATCGGTGTCGCGAAAAGCTTTAAATAACGGAAGCCCACTCGCCCGTCCCAAGTCAAGGGACGGGTTGTTTTATTTTGTGGCTCGTCTGCATACATATCAGAAGGAGTGAGAAGTGGATGGAGGAGATGTAGGTGGATACACAGCCAATTCGAAAATGGTACACGCTGGCGGCTGCCGACGTGACCGATGCCCTTCATAGCGATGCGGCGCAGGGATTGACTCAGCAGGAGGCAGAGCGGCGACTGGCAAAACACGGTGCCAACCAGTTGGCTGAGAACAAGAAGAAGCCTCTCTACGCAGTCTTTCTCGATCAGTTCAAAGACTTTATGGTACTCATCCTGTTCATCGCGACGTTGATTTCCTACTTTCTCGGGGAGTATCTGGACGCCATCACGATTATTGCGATTATTATCATCAACGGAATTCTCGGATTCATTCAGGAGGCGCGGGCGGAGCGGTCCTTGCAGGCGTTGAAGGAACTGGCATCCCCAATGGCTCGGGTCATGCGGGACGGGCAATTGTCGATGATTCCTGCTTCCCGGCTGGTGCCCGGCGATCTCGTGTGGCTCGAAGCGGGGGACCGCGTGCCCGCCGATTTGCGTCTCCTTTCCGCCAATCGGCTGGAGGTCGAGGAGTCGGCATTGACCGGAGAATCCGTCCCGGTAAGCAAATCGATCAAGCGGCTGGATGTGGCCGATACCGCGCAGGTACCGTTGGGAGACCAGAAGAACCTCGCTTTCATGGGAACGATGGTGACGGGAGGAACGGGCAGCGGCCTCGTCGTCGCTACGGGAATGGGGACCGAAATCGGCAAAATCGCGCACATGATGAATACGGCGGAGGAAGCGGAGACGCCGCTGCAGCTTCGTCTGGAGCAAATGGGCAAAATCCTCGTCGTCGTGGCCGTGCTGCTCACGATCGTGGTTATTGCGGCGGGAGTTTGGCACGGACACGAGCTGTTTGAGATGTTCCTCGCCGGGGTCAGCCTGGCCGTGGCAGCCATCCCCGAAGGTCTGCCAGCCATCGTGACTGTGGCTCTCGCACTCGGTGTCCAGCGGATGATTCGCAGAAATGCCATCGTCCGCAAGCTGCCGTCCGTGGAGACGCTGGGCTGCGCGTCCGTCATCTGCTCCGACAAGACCGGGACGCTCACCCAGAACAAGATGACCGTGACCCAAGTATGGCACAGCAACACGCTCTACGAAGTAAGCGGCAACGGCTACGTCCCCGAAGGCTCGTTTCTCCTGCATGGAAAAACCGTGTCGCCGACCAGGGACGGCGCGCTCAATCAGATCCTGCGCATCGCGGAACGCTGCAACAATGCCCGGCTGACCTGCGAGGAGCAGAGTACCCGCAATCTTCTCGGAATGGGCAAAACGACGCGCTTCTGGAATGTCGTCGGAGACCCGACCGAGGGAGCGCTCAAGGTATTGGCAGCGAAGGGGCAAAACGGCTCGGCCGACCGGGCCAAATCCGGTTACCAGGCTGTCCGGGTAGAGGAGCTGCCCTTTGATTCCGAACGCAAGATGATGTCTGTCGTGGAAAAAGGCTCGGATGGAGTACATTCGCTTTTGACCAAGGGGGCGGCAGAAGCGGTGCTGGCGCGCTCTACCCACGTCCTCTGGAAGGGGGAGCTGCAGCCGCTCTCGGCTACAATTCGCCACCAAATCCTCGAGCAAACTGAAGCCATGGCAGGGAAAGCTTTGCGGGTCCTGGCGTTCGCGTATAAGACGCTGCAAGGCTACCGGCCCGGCCAGCCGATCGGCTCCGTCGAGAACAACCTCGTCTTTGTCGGTCTGGCAGGCATGATCGACCCGCCGCGTGATGAAGTCCGCCCGGCCATCAACCTGTGCCACCAGGCCGGGATCAAGACGGTTATGATCACGGGCGACCACAAAGTGACGGCGGAAGCCATCGCCCGTCAGATTGGGCTGGTGCGCAGCTACGGGGAAGTGCTGGAAGGCCGGGACCTGGACTCGATGTCCGACGAAAAGCTGGCGGAGTACGTAGATCGCGTCTCAGTCTATGCCCGCGTCTCGCCGGAGCACAAGCTGCGCATCGTGCGCGCCTTGCAGAGCCGCGGGCATGTGGTGGCGATGACCGGGGACGGAGTGAATGATGCGCCCGCGATCAAGACGTCGGACATCGGGATCGCGATGGGTATTACGGGCACGGATGTGACCAAGGAAGCTGCCGATCTGGTGCTGCGCGACGACAACTTCGCCACGATCGTCGCAGCGGTGGAGGAAGGGCGAAACATCTACGACAACATCCGCAAATTCATCCGCTATCTTTTGGCCTCCAACGTCGGGGAAATTCTCGTCATGTTTTTCGCCATGCTGCTCGGCTTGCCTTTGCCGATGGTCCCCATTCAGATTTTGTGGGTCAACCTGGTGACAGACGGACTCCCCGCCATGGCGCTGGGCGTGGATCAGGCGGAGGCGGACACGATGTACCAGCGCCCGCGCAACAAGGAGGAAAATATCTTCAGCCGGGGGCTGGGGTGGAAGATCATCAGCCGGGGCTTTTTGATCGGAGCAATGACGCTGCTCGCTTTCTGGCTGACCTTGCGGGAAGACCCAAACGATCTCGTCCACGCCCAGACAGTGGCCTTTGTCACCTTGGTCATGGCCCAGCTGATTCACGTGTTTGATTGTCGCAGCCAGTACAGCGTCTTTCATCGCAACGTCTTTGAAAACAAATACCTGGTCTGGGCGGTGCTCTCCTCGCTGGTGCTCGTGCTCGGCGTCGTCTACATCGATGCCCTTCAGCCCATCTTCAAGACGACGGACCTGTCTTTCCGCGACTGGGCGCTGATTCTCGTCACTTCCGGAGTGCCGACGTTCGTGGCGGGGATCGGCGGGGTGCTTGCCAGCGGCAGACCGAGGACGAACAAGCAACGTCGCTCGTCCATGCGTACCGTGCGTCCTGACTAACCGCTGCGGTGTCTCACCGTGAAGCCAGAGAGAGGGATGGAGCGTGCGTTTGAAAAGAGGGGGATGGCAGAGGCGCGGCAAGCGGTTTCTCACGACCACGCTGCTGCTGATCATCGCACTGTTCACGTTGTTTGTGATTGCGGAAAAGCAGCTGGAACCGACGCTCATGCTGATCGCCCAGGCGAAGGCAGATCAGGTGGCGAAGCTCGCGATTACCGATGCCGTCACCAAGCGGCTCAGCCAGCAAGGGATCGATTTCAACGAAGTCGTGCTCATGGAGAAGGATCAGGAAGGCAATATCAAGGCCGTGAATTTCAACTTTCGCGAGTACTCCCGGATTATCGGAGAGACGACTGCCCGCATCCAGAACCGGCTGAAGGAATTTGAGAACGACAACGTCCAGATGACGATCCCGCTCGGGGTTGCCACCAAAAACGTCTTTCTGGAGCATTTGGGGCCCGACATCCCCATCTCGTTCGTTCCGATCGGCGCTGTCAAAACGAGGCTGGAAACGGGACTGAAGCAGGCCGGCATCAACATGGTGCTGGTGACGGTCTACATTTACGTGGAGGTCGACCTCAGGGTGATCATCCCGTTTGCCACGCAGCAGCAGACGGTTACGACGCAAATCCCCATCACGGAAGCGCTGATCGTGGGTAAAGTCCCCACCTATCTGTACAACAATCCGTCGGGCAAACCGGATGTGCCGCTGCCGCGAAACGGCCCGGTGATCAACCAACCGTAAAAATTTATTGTGAAACGTTTGAAGAATGCTGCCGTCCAAGTTTATAGACACACTAAAAGCAAACACAAAACTTGGAGGTATACAGCATGAAAACAATCCGTACGGGAATGATGACGTTGGCGGCGCTGGCCGTCTTGGGAACGAGCTCGGCATTCGCAACATCCGAACCGGTGAAAGAGCTGTCCGTCGATGTAAACGGTCAGCCAATCGAGCAAGCAGCGATTTTGGATAAAGGCCAGCAAACCGTGCTGGTCCCCCTCCGCGAAGTGGCGGAATCCCTCGGGTTCCAGGTGAAGTGGAACGCCGAGCTGAAGGCGGCGGAAGTAGCCAAAGGCGCAATCTTCAGCTACGCGAAGGCTGGCGAGGACCGCTATCCGTTCGCGAAAATGTACAAAACCCTGGGGGCGGAGCCTCGCCTGATAAACGGCAGCACCTATGTGCCGGTCGCATTCGTGGATGAGATCCTGCAAGCGGAGGTAACCGTGGAAGGGGATGCGGTCACAGTGGTGGATCAAGACTCCGAGGCAGCTCCTATGCGCACTGGTACGATCACGACGATCACCAAAGGCCAGAATGGCAAGCTGATCTTCCAACTGAACGGGTACGAGACGGGAATCATCCTGCACGTGGATGAAAACACGAAAATCACCACGGCGGACGGAAAAGAACTGAAGCCGGAAGATCTGAAGCTGGGCATGGAAGTGGAAGCCACTCACCAAAAAATGATGGCGATGAGCATGCCGCCGCAATCCGGCGCGATCAGCATCGTGGTGAAAAGCAGCCTGGAGATGCCGGAAGTCGTAGGGACGGCAGGCAAGATCGTGAGCATCGACAAAGACGAGCAGGGCAATTACAAGATGCTGGTAGAAGGACAGGGTCTGACGGAAAACGCGCCTGAAAAGGTAGCGCTGATCATCAACGAGAAGACCAAGATCGTCAGCGCCAAGGACAACAGCGAGCTCAAAGCCTCGGACCTGAAAGCGGACATGAAAGTGTTTGCCTACTACGGCCCGACATTGACTCGCAGCCTGCCGCCGATCGGGGGAGCGGTAAAAATCGTAGTGGAGTAAGAACGGACTGAGAAGCGGAACGGCCACGGCTGTTCCGCTTCTTTTTGCTTCGGGGCGGGGAGCTTCTCGTCCCGAAATAGCCGTTTCTTCCAGATATAAGGCGGAAGTAGCATCGGGCGAGCGCGAGGTTCAGGGAATTCCCTGATACACTTTCCCTCCCGCAACCCCTACAATAGCGGTAAGAAGATTGTCTAGCGAGGAGGAGCGCATGAGCACGTGGAGAGAAGAGCTTGGGACGTCCCATGAGATGATCCCGCTGCTGCAGTCCATCTTTGCCAACGTCAGCGATGCCATCCTGGTAGTCGACCGCGGCGGGCAGATCGTCAAGGTCAATGCGGCTTTGGAGCAAATGACTGGCTGGACAGAGGAAGAATTGGTCGGCCGCAAGCATATTTGCGAGCTCTGCCTGGGGATGGCGACGTGTCTGGAAGAGACGACCTGTGCGGATTGCTTCTTCAAGCAGGTCCAGCTGCCGTCGTTCGAGATGCGCCTGCGGACGCGGGATGGCAGAGAGTACCCGGTAGCAGCGAGCTCGGCCCGCCTTCCGGATGACGGGAACGGCAAGCTGGTGCTCGTCATTCGCGACATGTCGGCTCAGCAGCGGGCGGAAAAGGAGCGGTACCAGCACAAGCTGACCAACTATGTGATTCAGGCGCAGGAAGAAGAGCGCAAGAGGATTGCCCGCGAGCTTCACGATGGAGTGGGACAGGCGCTGTACAGCATCCTCGTCGGACTCAATGTCGTGGGCCAGAGCAGCTTGAGCGATCCGATCCGTCAGCACGTCAACGACTTGTTGCAGATGACTTCCAAGGCGATGGAAGAAGTCAAGCGCATGGCACTGGAGCTGCGTCCATCCGCGCTGGACGACCTGGGGCTGCTGCCCGCTCTGCGTTCGTTGATGAAGCGGGTGGAAAAAAGCTTTGGCATTCAGGTAGAGCTGCACGCCCAAGGGGAGCGGCGGAGGTACCCGGCGGCGACGGAAACCGCCTTGTACCGGATTGTCCAGGAGGCGATGACCAATACCGCGAAGTACGCGCAGGCCAGCCAGCTCGGCATTGTGTTTGAAGACAGGGAAAAGGAAATCGTGGTGACGATCGTCGATGACGGCGTGGGATTCGACGTCGATCAAACGCTCCACACGGGCAAGGGCCTGGGGGTGTTCGGCATGCGGGAACGGGCGCAGCTCTTGGGCGGTACGCTCGACATCCGGTCGGCGCCCGGCGAGGGAACGACCGTCATTGTCCGCATTCCGATTCAAAAGGAGGAGACCGAACATGGCGATTCGCGTCCTGATCGCTGACGATCACGCCATTGTGCGCTCTGGGCTGGGGATGCTGTTGGCCGCCCAGGAGGATATGGAAGTAGTCGGCTATGCCGCTGACGGAAAGGAAGCGTGCGAAAAAGCGTGGGATCTTCGGCCGGATGTCGTCCTGATGGATTTGAGCATGCCGCCGGGAGAAAACGGCCTGACCGCGACAGCCAGGCTCAAGGAGTCGGCTCCCGATATCCAGGTGCTCGTCCTCACGATGCACGACGACGAAGAGTACTTGTTTCGGGTCCTCCAGGCAGGTGCGGCGGGGTATATCCTCAAAAGCGCGCCGGACATCGACCTCATCGCTGCCATCCGCTCGGTGCACAGCGGCATGGCCTATCTGTATCCATCCGCGACCAAGTCGCTGATCGAGGAATTTCTGCAAATGGTGAAAAACGGCGAAGAGCAGGCCAAGTACGAGATTCTCACAGACAGGGAAAAGGAAGTCCTCGTCCTGATCGCCAAAGGCTTCAGCAACAAGGAAATCGCCGAGCAGCTGACCGTCTCCGTAAAAACGGTCGAATCGCACAAGGCGCATATCATGGAGAAGCTGCATTTGCGCACGCGGCCCGATCTCGTACGCTACGCGATCAAAAAAGGCTGGCTGGATTTTGAGTAGGGGAAAGCGAGTGGCGGCTCTTGGCCCGGGAAAAATTCCCGGGCCTTTTTGCATGCGATTTTCAGGAGTTTTTCAGCAAGCATTGTTATGATGGGGGTACCAAAGGAATGCGGTAATTGCTGCGTGCCGCGAAACCTGTCAACAAAGAGGTGAATGACGATCATGACCAACAGAGAAAACCGGCATTGGATCCCGGTCAGATCAGAGCGAGTCTGGGCATGGACAGCATTGGCGCTGGCTGCTGCCATCGTGCTGTGGGGGTGCTGGTCGCTTTATCAATATCCGGCTTCCTATCATACGAGAGATTTCAAGTTTACCTTCAAAAACGAGGGCTCGCTTGCGAGGATCGCGATTTTCGCCGTGCTTGCGCATTACGCCATCCTCTTTCTCTTTCAGAATGGACTGGTCGACCGGTGGAATACCGTGAAAAAGTGGATGATTGCGGCTTCCCGTCTGGTGCGCAGATGGCATACGCCTGCCGCCATCATAGCGCTTGCACTTATCGTGCTTCATGCAATCGGAGCCGTTTTGTACGGACTGGAGCTGAACTTTGAGAATGTGAGCGGGCTGCTCGCTCTACTGGTTCTCCTTCCAGTCCCCATCTCCGGTCTCTTTCGCTACCGGAGGCTGGACAAAAAGTGGCACTTTCGCACCGGGCTTGCATTCGCCATTCTCTTTCTGCTGCATGCTTTCTTTTAGTACGGACGACAAAGACCGGGAGCGATTCCCGGTCTTTCGTTTTGCCGTCACAGGTTCATCATGCTGCGGAACGCTTTGATTTTCCCTCTGCTCACGGGAATTTCCGTCTGGTTGTCGTCGTTCATCTTGATCACATAGGTGCTGTTGAACCAAGGGATGATTTCCTTGATGTGCTTCACGTTCAGGATGTAGTTCCGATGGCTGCGGAAGAAGTGGCCGGTCCGATTCAAGATCGTCTCCAGCTCGTTCAAGGACAGGTCGCATATTTCGATCCCGTCTTTGGTGGCGATGTACAAATCTCTCTCCCTCACGAAGGCAAAGCAAATGTGGCTGACCGCAATCGGAATGATCTTGTTGTTTTTCCGCACGCAGACATGCTCGTCCAGCGGCGGCGGAGCCGGGTGGTGATTCACGCTCGGCTTGTTTTGCAGCATCCTCACCTTTTTGATCGCGTCGTCCAGCTGCGATTCCAGGATCGGTTTGGTCAAGTAACAGACTGCCGGCGTGGAGAAAGCCTCCAGAGCGTGTTCGTGAAACGCCGTCGAAAAGACGATCAGCGGAGGCTTGGACATCTGATTCAGTTTTTTGGCGAATTCCAGGCCGCTCATCCCGGGCATGTGAATATCGAGGAAAAGCAGATCCGGCTCGGACTCGATGATGTGGGGGAGTGCGTCAATCGGATTGTAATGGGTCGAAATCACCTGGATATCGATATATTTTTTCAACAAGTACTCCAATTCGGAACAAATAGCCGGCTCGTCATCGATGATGATCGTTTTCAGGAACACGCGGGTTCACATCCCTTCATGAGTCGATAACGGGGCTGCAAACGTGACGGTCGTACCTGTGCCTGGCTTGCTTTGGATGTGCAGGCCATGCTCTTTTCCGTAGATGGATTGCAGCCGCTGATGAACATTCGCAAGTCCGATCCCCTGCGTTTGGGTATTCCAGATCTCAGCCAGTCGCTCCTCGCTGATCCCTACCCCATTGTCTTCAATGCTGATTTTCACTTGATCCCCATACGGCAGCACCCGAATGACGAGGTAACAATCGCTGATTTTTGGAAACAGGCCGTGATGGATGGCATTTTCCACGAGCGGCTGCAAGGTCAGGATGGGCAATTTTCGCTCCAGCAGCGTTTGGTCGATGTCCATGCTTACCTGCAGGCGGTTGCCGAACCTGACTTTCTCAATTTCCAAATAGGACGTAATCCCGTCCAGCTCTTCCTGCAAAGTGTGAAAATTCCCTTTGCTCTTCAAATTGCGCCTGAAGATGTCGCTTAAATTGCCGAGCAGATTTCTCGCCTGCTCGGGGTCTGTCCGGCAATAGGACATGATGGTGCCCAGTGTGTTGAACAGGAAATGCGGGTTGATTTGCGCTTGCAGGGCATTCACTTCGGCCTGCTGCCGCATTTTGGATTGGTGCTCGATCTCCGCCAGCTCGATCTGGACCGACAGCAGCTTGGCCAGGCCGTCGACCAGCTTCAGATTGGTCTGAGACGTCTTCAAGGAGGAGCTTTTATAGTAAAATTGCAGCGTTCCGATCGCCTGGTTTTGATGGTACAAAGGCGCTCCGACGACCGATTTCAGGCGAAGCGACGGGGGAAAAGCGAGGTCCTTGTCCCGGTATGCCACTGTATCCTGGTTCAAGACGGCTTTTGCCACCTGTGCGCAAATCGTCTCTTTTTGCAAATGCTGCGCAAGGCCGGAGCCTTTCGCGACGAGCAGATTCTCCCGATCGGTAATGGCGACGGCATCGACCATCGCAATTTCCCGTATGATTTCGGCCGTTTTTTCCGCAGAACGGGCATTCAGCCCTGTCCGCAGATGCGGCAGCGTCTGGCTGGCGATCGTCAGGGCGAGGTTGGCCCCCAAGGCTCCGGACTGGTCCTGCATCATTCTGAGATTCAGAAATACACGTGTGAAAATCAACAATCCGATAATCGTCACGATCGTGGTCGGGACCACGATGTTCAGTTCCAGCTCGAGCGCCGCCTCAAACGGTTTGGCGATGAGCAGCACCATCGCTTTTTGAATCAGCTCGGCAGCCACGCCTACGAGCACGATATGCTGCCATCTCAAGCGCAGCAAATTCATTTTGGTGCTGACGATTCCGCCCAACAGGCCGGTCAGCACAGTCGCGGAGGCACAAGCTGCTGCCGTAAAGCCGCCGATCGTATAGCGATGCACACCTCCGATGATCCCGGTCAAAACGCCGACGACAGGGCCGCCGATCAACCCGCCCACAACCGCACCGACAATTCGCGTATTGGCAAGTGCGTCATTGATGCGGATGCCGTGCTCGGTGCCGATCACAGACATGAATCCGAACAGGGCAGAGAGGATCACGATCCGCTTCCAGTCGTTTTTCCCGTACACAATGTTCCGAAAATAATCAAGCTGGCCGATGATGAGCGCGATCACCGCGATTTCGGAGATGTTTCCAAGCAATTTCAATAGCATGCTGAAAGTCATGGTAGCCCCCTTACGATAAGGGTATCCCGAGATGATTGAGAAATCAATGCAGCTCAATTTGGAATTTCGGCAAGTCAGTACGCGTTTTTGCACGCTCGGGACGACCTGATGGATGTGTGTCCAGCCATCGGTTTAAAATAAAAACACTTCAGATTATTCGAATTCATGCCGGAGAAAAATGGAATCCCTTTCAAAACAAATGCTACCGTCCTGCTCGAGGAAATGGGATTGTTTCATTTGCAAGCGGTTTCAGGATTTCTCCACCGTTATTCAAGGAGGATGCAGCGATGACGCAACACAGCGAGCGCGCAAAGATGCGGCGCATCACAAGCAACATCTTTAAAGGTTCGGTCGGCAATCTGATCGAATGGTACGACTGGTATGTATACGCAGCATTTGCGGTCTACTTCTCGTCCCAGTTTTTCCCGAAAGGAGACCCGACGAGCCAGCTGTTGAATACGGCGGCGGTCTTCGCCATCGGATTCCTGATGCGGCCGATCGGGAGCCTGCTGCTGGGCAGGTATGCAGACCGTCACGGACGTCGTGCCGCACTGACGCTTTCCGTCTCCATCATGGCTGGCGGTTCCCTGGTGATCGCCTGTACGCCGGGCTATGAGACTATCGGGGTGATGGCTCCCGTCATTCTCGTTCTGGCCCGTCTGCTTCAGGGTCTGTCGCTTGGCGGGGAATACGGGACATCGGCTACGTACTTGTCCGAGATGGCCGACAGCGGTCGCCGCGGCTTTTACTCGAGCTTCCAGTACGTCACGCTGATCAGCGGCCAGCTGGTGGCGCTGGGCGTGCAAATTATTCTTCAGCAATTGCTTACGGACGCAGATATGAAGACTTGGGGCTGGCGCATTCCGTTCGTGATCGGAGCGCTTGGCGCACTGGCCGTCTTGTGGCTGCGCCGTTCCATGGACGAGTCCGAGCAGTTCTCCAAAATGGGTACGAAAAACCGGGCCAATGCCGGGACGCTTCGCGAGCTGATGAAGCATCCGAAGGCTGTGATGGCAGTCGTCGGTCTTACGCTCGGCGGTACCATTGCCTTCAACACGTATACGACCTATTTGCAAAAATTCATGGTAAACACAGTAGGACTGCCGAACGGCGTCGTCAGCTGGATCAACTTTATCGCCCTGCTCGTCTTCGTCGTCCTGCAGCCTCTTGCCGGGATGCTGTCCGACCGAATCGGACGCCGCCCGCTGCTGATCGCCTTCGGTATTCTGGGCACGCTGCTGACCGTACCGCTGTTCCTGCTCATGGAGCAGACGAAAAGTCCGGTCGTCGCTTTCCTTCTCATGATGGTCGGCCTCATCGTGGTGACCGGCTACACGTCGATCAACGCCATCGTGAAGGCCGAGCTGTTCCCGACCGAAATCCGCGCGCTCGGCGTAGGGTTTCCGTACGGAGTGACGGTGGCGCTCTTCGGCGGTACGGCTGAGTTCATCGCTCTCTGGTGCAAGAGCATCGGAGTCGAGTCTCTCTTCTACTACTACGTTGCCGGTTGTGTCGCCGTGAGCCTCATCGTTTACTGGCGCATGGGCGAGTCGTCGAAGGACTCCAAGATCGAGGCGGAATTGAACGGCGGTGGAGGCAAGCGGTCCGCATAGCATACACCGATGCCCATTGCCGACATGACAAAAATGAATCAAGGGGAAACGCACGCAAACGAAGGATCCGTCAGTTTGGCGCACATGCAGATGTGCCGGGCTGGCGGATTTTTCGTACGAGACGAGACCAGCTGGCCGGGCTGGTCTTTTTGCTGTGTCCAACCTGTGACAAAAACTGGATAATATCAGGGTGTTTTCCCGCTATTTTAGGGGATTTCCCCGAATTACTTGGAACCGCTGCCAGGGATAGAATGAGGGCGAGAACGACATCACGCCGTCATGGGCGCAAGGAAAGGAGGAGAGGCGATGGAGACGCAGACTAACCGCACGGGAAAACAGCGCAAAGAAAAGCAGCCCAATCCGCACACCGAGCAGGAGCATCTGCAGGGCACATTTGCCGCAGTGCTGATCGTCGGGGGTATCATTCTCCTCAGTTGGTTTGGCGTATTTGGTCTTTTCCTGGAACGTGCATAGAGGGGATGAAAAGGAGGATACGTTATGCACTTGCATCGGTTTGAAAAAATATGGTTGATGCTGGGAGCAGGCGGACTGGCTTTGTTTATCGTCCTGCTGTGCGTTAACGCGTTTGCGATGGGGATGGCTCCGCCCAGCAATATGGAAATGATCGATCCGGCCAAGGTGACGGAAACGCCGCCCTTTGACAAGCCGGGGCTGAAGCAGGTGGGGGAGAAAGAATACGACGCCTACATGACTGCCTTCGCCTTTGGCTTCTCGCCGACCAAGATGGAGGTCCCCGCAGGATCGACGGTCAACTTCCACGTCACCAGTCCGGATGTCATCCACGGCTTCCAGATTCCCGGGACGAACGTCAATTTCATGGTGATGCCTGGCCACATCAACTCGGCCACATACACCTTCGACAAGCCGGGAGAATACTTGATCATTTGCAATGAGTATTGCGGCGCCGGCCATCAGGTGATGGCGACCACGATTATCGTGAAATAAGCGAGGTGAACTGGGAATGGTAATCGCAAGAAAGGTAGAGACAGATCGTTTGCCTGCCGCTGTCGAGCGCTCGTCCGCCCGTCTCGGATTGGCTTACATTTGGGTGGCCTACATCGCTTTCGGACTCGCGGCACTGGCGGGAATGATGCAAGGCATGGTGCGCGGCGGAATCATGGAGCTGCCCAGTTGGACGAACTACTATCAGATCCTGACTGCCCACGGTGTGCTGATGGCACTTATTTTTACCACGTTTTTCATCGTAGGCTTTCTCATCACGGGTGTAGCGCGGACGACGGGAGGACGGCTGCACGGGACGGCGCTCGGCTGGGGGTGGGCCGGATGGATCCTGATGGTCGTGGGGACTATGATGGCCGTCGTTACAATATTGCGCAACGAGGCTTCGGTGCTGTATACGTTTTACGCTCCGCTCAAGGCTTCCCCGTATTTTTACATCGGAGCGGCGCTTCTCGTCGTCGGCAGCTGGTTCGCAGGATTCGGAGTCTTCGCCAGCTACCGGAAATGGAAGCGGGAGCACAAAGGGGAGCTGTCGCCGCTGTTCGTCTTCATGTCGGTCACGACGTTTGTGATGTGGATCATCGCGACCCTCCCGGTTGCAGTTGAGGTGATTTTTCAGCTCATTCCGTGGTCGCTGGGCATATCTCCGACGATCAATATCATGCTGAGCCGCACCTTGTTCTGGTTCTTCGGGCATCCGCTCGTCTACTTCTGGCTGATGCCGGCGTACATCGCCTGGTATGTGTGCGTGCCGCGGATCATCGGCGGGCATGTATTCAGCGATTCGCTCAGCCGGCTTGCGTTTATTCTTCTGCTGCTGTTTTCGATTCCGGTCGGGTTTCACCATCAATTGATGGAGCCGGGCATTTCGGCCGGCTGGAAAATGATCCACGTGACATTGACGCTCATCGTGGTCATACCGTCGCTGATGACCGCTTTCTCCATGTTTGCGGTCTTTGAAACGACGGGCCGAAAAAAAGGCGGCATCGGCCTCTTCGGCTGGCTGAAAAAGCTGCCGTGGACGGACGTGCGCTTCTTCGCTCCGTTCGTCGGGATGCTGTTCTTCATCCCTGGCGGGGCGGGCGGAATCATCAATGCCAGCAACCAGATCAACGCCGTCGTGCACAACACGATTTGGGTCACGGGCCACTTCCACATTACGGTGGGGGCGGCGGTCGCGCTTACGTTCTTCGGTGTCAGCTTCTGGCTCATCCCTGTATTGACCGGGCGCACCTTGACCCGGACGGCCAATCGGATGGGGATGGTACAGACCGTATTTTGGGCAGTCGGGATGTTCCTGATGTCGTTTGCGATGCACACGATGGGGCTGCAAGGAGCTCCGCGCCGTACAGACTACACGACCTACATGGATCATCCGACTGCGCTCGGCTGGATGGACTATCAGCGGATGATGGCGTTTGGCGGGGGACTGCTGTTCGTAGCTGCTATCCTCTTGATTCTGATCCTCTTGTACCTGACCTTCTACGCGCCAAAGGGGTATACCGAATACCCGATCGGGGAGACGGAGAAAAAGCAGCAGGTTCCGCGCTTCCTGGAGCGCTGGCCCGTATGGATCGGGCTCGTCGCTTTCCTGATCGTGATGGCGTATGGCTACCCGATCATGGAGCAGCTCCAGCACCAGGCTCCGGGTTCGCCGCCATTCAAGACGTGGTAAGAGGGAAAAGTCGCAAAAAAATCCACTCGCATTCGACGAGTGGATTTTTTGTTGAGCTGCCAATATGCGTTTTGTCACTATAAGGCAGTCCATTCTATATAGGCAAGAATCAGAAAGCCGATGGCAATGAGCCATAATGCGAGCACTCTGAGCTCTTCCTCTTCAAATGGCATGGAACTCCTCCTTTGTCTCTTGGTTCTACCAAGGTATTCAACAGGAGGGGCATTGGTTTAGCTTACGGAACGTAAATCATCTTTCGCGTCATCCCGCCGTCTACGACGAGCTCGGTACCGGTCACAAAATCGTTTTCCTTTTGGGTCAAAAACAGGCAGGCGCGTGCGATGTCGTCCGGTTTGCCGACGCGTCCGGCCGGATGCTGGGCGTGGTCTTCGGGACGAAGCGCCGTGTAGTCGCCCGTCTCGATCCAGCCCGGGGAGATCGCATTGACCCGGATGCCGTCGGGTCCGAGCGACACGGCCAGCGCGTGCGTCAATGCGAGAATGCCGCCCTTGGACGCCGCGTACGCTTCCGAATGCGGCTCCGACATGTGCGCCCGGGTCGAGGACAAATTCACGATGGCCCCTCCGCCGTGCTTGCGCATGATTTTGGCCGCTTCGCGCGAGCCGAGAAAGACACTTCGCAGATTGGTATGGAGGATGCGGTCCCAGGCCTCTACGTCCAGTTCATAGGGCGACTCCCAGACGGAAAGGCCGGCGTTGTTGATCAGGACGTCCAGCCGCCCCCAGCGATCTTCGACCATCTGCATCAGCCGTTCGATGTCATTCGGCTCGCTGACGTCGGTCTGATGGAAAACAGCGCTGCCAGCCGCGGCACGGCCCGAGTTATTGATGGCTTCTGCGACTGCTTCTCCGGCTTCCCGATTTCGCTCGGCAATCACGACGTGCGCGCCAGCTTCTGCATACATCGTGGCGACCGCACGTCCAATGCCGCTTCCGGCGCCCGTCACGATGACAATGTTATCCGCGTATTTCATATAGATCTCCTCCGAACAATAGAAAATAGGCGAGAGAAGGCCACAGACAGATGTGCCTTGTAAAAGAAAACACGTTATTTTTACAAAAAGATAGTTGCAAAATGTATCTAACTATAATAAAGTAAGCAATATCTTTTGGTAAGCAATCCGATTTCAGGGAGGTCATCTCATGCAAACCGATATGAAATTAACAGCCGAACAGGCGATGGAAGCAAGACATAGTGTACGCAAATACGATCCGAATGCCGTCATCCCACAAGGGGAGCTGAACGAAATTCTTCGTCTGGCTGCCAGCGCGCCTTCGTCATGGAATCTCCAGCACTGGCGCTTCCTGGTAGTGACCGATCCGGCCATCAAGCAAAAGCTCCTGCCGATCGCTTACAACCAGCAGCAAGTGGTTGACGCGTACGCTACCATCATCATACTGGGAGATCTGGAAGCAGACAAGTCGGCGGCTGTCGTCTACGATCACGCTCTCGCCCAAGGGCTTGTCAACCAGCAAGTGCGTGACACCATGGTCTCACAGGTCGAGGCTGCATACAAAAACAACCCGCAAATGGCCCGCGACGAGGCCATCCGCAATTCCTCCTACGCTGCGATGCAATTGATGCTGGCTGCAAAAGCGAAGGGATACGATACGTGCCCGATGGGAGGCTACGACAAGGATAAACTGGTCGAAGCCCTGAACATCCCGTCCCGCTACCTGCCAACCCTGATGCTCACCGTAGGCAAAGCGAGCGTGCAAGCTCATCCGACGGCTCGCCTGGGGCTGGATCAGCTGGTCATCGAGAACAGCTTCTAAGCGATAAAAAACGAAAACAAGGAAAGGGAACGCTACGGGTAGCGTTCCCTTTCTGCATATGCTCATGAGTGGAATTGCAGCTTCCTATGCACAGGCTCAAGCGGCGTGGCAAAGATGGTGCCCATATGGTCCCGCTCATCGATTCATACAATAAAAAGAACATGAAAAACAGGCGGACTCGCGAGCCGATTGTGCTTCGTGTAATAGCCTGTTTTTTTGTAATGCCACAAAAAAAATTTTGTGGGTGTCACAAAATCCGCCCAGCAGGATCAAATTACTGATCTGGAAAACAGAAAGGGAGAGATACCGCATGAAAAAACAAACGCTGCTAGCTGTTAGCATGATGGCATTGCTGTTATCCGCAGCATCCCCATTCACAAGCATGCCGGCACCGGCTTACGCTGCCCAGCAGGCGAGCCCGGCCGAAGAACAAATGAAAACACTCGCACAGCTGGACCAAAAAGTCGTAGAGGAGGCCCGGCAAGCGATGCAAAAGCTGGCGGGCAATGTGAAAATCGAGTTGCAGGAAATCACCGGGGCGAATAACGAATGCTGGGTAATTTCAGCCAAAGACCACAGGGGTGAAGTACTGGTTACCAAGAAGGAAGGAAAAGTCGTATCCGCGAACGTGACGTTTCAGCCGGGCGAAGTGCCTGCCCAATTGATGCAGACAGCCACGAGCACATTGCAAAGTATGGATAGCAAGCGCGCAGTTGCGTTTGATATTGTACAACGAAACAGCTGGGAAAAAGAGAATAGTTGGATATTTGTAGGGCGTGACGGCAAATCGGTTACCATTGACGCGGCGACAGAGAAGGTCAAGCATGCGAAGCTGGAGTATGAGACGATAAATGTTGATCCCAACGTGCCAGAGGTTGATTCCAAAATAGCCGATGCAGCCAAAAAGGCACTGAAGACATTGTCCAATGGCAGTGCATCAGAATTGTCTCCAAGAGCCACTCTTTATAAATCTCCGGAAATGCACCGCGATCAAGTCTGGGGATTCATGGACAAAGAAGCGAACTACAGAATCGAGATTGGGGCAAAAACGGGGAAAGTGGTGGCAGTGAGCAATACGAAGGAAATAGGCGGGGGCAACTTTGTCTTACCCGAAGATGTTCCGACAGTGTTTGCCAAGCCGTTTTATACGAAGGAAAAGGCGATTGCTGCCGCTAACCCGATGCTGAAAAAAATGTTCCATCTTGATTTAACAGGGTACACCGTAACAACCAAATACAATGAATATACGTTTGCGAAAAAGGGGAAACCGACTGTCACTGCATTGATCAACAAAAAAGGGGTTTTTTACGATTATACGGTAGCGCCTGAAAACGGGCTGATTAACTAATTCGATTATGGGTTATTGCGAATAGCTATGAGCGGGCTGTGGGTTTGGACGACCACAGCCCGCTTCCATTTGATTATGTTTCACCCAATTTGGGTTCCCCGTTCAAAATCCATTTTTTGCGATCTCCGCCAGCTCGGGCAAGCAGCTGCTCAGACCCGAGAAATCAAGGAAGCAGGACGTTACAGTTTAATATTTGACTGACCGTTACAAAATAAATATAATGAATGTCACTGCCAGCAATTGGATCTATGGGGAATCCAATCGCGAATGAAGGATGAAAGGAGCGGAATGCGATGAGCGCCAGACCTCGCGAATTCAAGGATACATCGGTGATCGACGCTGCCATGGAGGTGTTCTGGGAACATGGCTACGAAGGAAGCTCTACGGAGGAATTGTGCAGCCGAACGGGGCTTGGCCGGGGAAGCCTGTACAATGCGTTCGGGAGCAAGCACGCCCTCTACGAAAAAGCGTTGGGCCGTTATCAGGAGCTGGGCATACAGGGGCAGGTCGAAATTCTGGAGCAGCCCGGTCCTGTCAAAGACCGCCTCCGCGCCCTGATGGACTGGGCGATCGATCAAGACTTTAACGGGGATCAGCGGCGCGGCTGCCTGGCGATCAATGCTGCCATCGAACTCGGAGGAAAAGATGCGGCGGTTGCGCGCTTGGTCGGAGGACACGTCGGGCGGCTCGAGCGGGCTTTGTGTCACGTCATTGAGGCCGGCCAGCGCACGGGGGAAATCAAGGCACAGCGGCCAGCGCTTGAGCTGGCGCGCTCATTTCTGAGCAGCTACTACGGACTGCGTGTGTTGAGCAAGGTCGTGGATGATCGTGGCGTGCTCGACGATGTCGTGCAAGGGACGCTGGCAGCGCTGTGAGTCATTTTCTCGCAGGGCTTAAGAGCAGTTCCGTTGAAAGTTGAAAGATGAATGGCGAAAGTCCAAGAAAAGCGCTTCTGGGGCTTTTGCGCTCAGTTTTGTACTGGTCATTACAAAATAGAGTGAATTTAACAGGACAGGAGAGAGGAACCATGCCATTTGCGGTTTATGTTCTGGGCTTGATGATTTTTTCCATGACCACCTCGGAATTCATGGTGGCGGGGATGATGTCTTCGCTTTCGCAGGAGTTCGGGGTGTCGATCGCAGCCATCGGCTACCTCATTTCCGCATACGCGGCGGGGATGATCGTAGGCGGTCCGCTGTTGACGGTCGGACTTTTGAGGGTGCCGCGAAAGAAGGCTTTTCTTGCGCTTGCTCTCGTGTTCCTAGCGGGGCAAACCCTCGGCGCGCTCGCCACCAGCTACGAAATGATGATGGTCGCCCGGATCGTCACGGGAGTCTCTTCGGCGGCGTCCTTCGGCGTTTCCCTGGCCATCAGCTTTACCCTGGTCCGTCCCGAAGTACTCGGCAGGGCAGCGTCCATCGTGCTGGGCGGGTTGATGGTCGCTACTGCGATCGGATTGCCGGCAGCCATGGTCTTTGACCAGCACTTCGGATGGCGGGCCAGCTTTTGGGCGGTGGTTGTGCTGGTTCTATTTGCGGGCGTGTTGGGCCAGATCGCGATTCCTACCTCGCCCAGGCCGGAATCTGCGAGCTTTCGGGAAGAGCTGGCCGCTTTCCGCAACGGCAAACTATGGGCAGCATATGCGACGAGCATGCTGGTCATCGGAGCCACATTCGCAGGCTTCAGTTACTTTTCGCCGATCCTCTCCGAGCTTTCCGGATTCGGGGCATCGATGATTCCTCTGCTCCTGGGGATATACGGAGTCGCTACGGTGATTGGGAATATCGTCACCGGCAGATTCGCCGACCGGTACGTGATGTCGATCCTCACGATCGGGCTGGTGACGCTGACCGTCGCACTGGCTGCCTTCGGGCTGTTTGTCCATAGCCGGGCCGTCGCCATGGTCGCCGTGATTGCAGTCGGCCTGGCCGGAGTCACGATGAATCCCGCGATGACGACGCGCATCACGAGAGTCGCGGGTACCGGCCCCCTGGTGACGACGGTGCACGGCTCCGTCATCAGTCTGGGCGTGGTCGCCGGGTCCTCGCTGGGCGGGCTTGCGATCGATACCGGGCTCGGGCTGGCTTCCCCGCTGTGGGTAGGGGCATTGCTAGCCGTGCTTGGACTCTTGTCGCTGCTGCCGGTTTTGCCAGGAAAAAGCAAAAGGGCGGGGAGAGGTTGACTCTTCCTACCCTTTAGGTGCCGTTTCCATTGCTTTGGCGACAGGCAATTCGACCGTGATCGTCGTCCCCTGTCCGAGGAGGCTGTTTACAAACAGGCGGCCGCCGTGCAGCTCGACGATTTCCTTGCAAATCGCCAGCCCCAGCCCGCTGCCGGACAGCTTGGACCGCCCCTTGTAAAACTTGCCGGTGATGTGCGGCAGGTCATCGGCATCAATGCCTTCTCCCGTATCGGCGACGGAGACGATCAGCCTGCCTCCCGACTCGGCGGCCGTCACATGGACTGTGCCCCCGCGCGGCGTGAATTTGAAGGCGTTGTCCAGCAGATTGACGAATACCTGCTTGAGCCGGTTGAAGTCGCCCATAATCGCCAAGGGAGAGGAGGGGATCTCCAGGTGGAGGGCAACTTCCTTGTCCTGGGAACGAATGGCGAACTGAAGGTGCAAGTCGTCCAGCACCTCCCGCAAATCCATCCGTTCAAGCGACAGCTTCATTTCCCCGGATTGAAACTTGGAAAAGTCGAGCAGCTCCTCGACCAGGCCGATCAGCCGGTCCGTTTCCTTGGCGATCACCTCCAGTCCGAGCATCGTTTCTTCTGGCTCGTCCAGTCCGCCTGAGATGAGCGTTTCGCCCCAGCCCTTGATCGAGGTCAAGGGCGTGCGCAGCTCGTGGGAAACGGAGGAGATGAAGTCGTTTTTCAGCTTCTCGTTTTTCCCGATTTCCGCGGCCATGTAGTTGAACGTCTCGGCGAGTGTTCCCACCTCATCGTCGTACCGCTTGACGGCCCGCGTGGAATAGTTCCCCATCGCCATTTGGGTCGCGGCTTTGGTCAGGTCCTCGATGGGATCGACGATGCGCTTCGCCATGATGAGGCTGAGGACGAAAGCAAGGAACACGACGGCTGCCCCTACGCCGGCCCCGTACAGAGCGATCCGGTTGACTGCGTGGTAGAACGGCTCGGCGGAAATGGTGTAGCGCAGCACCCCCGCGTATTCGCCATCGAAGGTAAGCGGGTTGGACACTGCAATGACGCGCTCGCGGGTTTGCGGACTCTTGCCGACGTGGATGCCCGTCATTCCCTTCAGAGCGTCCGCCACATCAGGAGTATCGATCACTTCATTGGTCTGGAAGCCGTAGGAGTTCAGAATGACCCTGCCGTCCACATCCAGGACCTCGATTTTCGCGTACTCGTCATTCGAGACGTTCTCCAGAATGTAGCGCGCCTTGTCTTTCAGGCGGTAGCCCGTCGCGTATTTGTTGATGAAGTTGGTAAATGTCGTAGTGCGGGTCACCAGCGCTTCGGTCGCCGTACCGAAGTAGTAGGTGTGCACCGCCCAGTAAAACAACCCTTCCAGCACAAGTACGATCAAGAGCAGGATCAGGCCGAAGTGGACAATCAGCCTGGTCCTAATTCCTTTCATCAGAAACGTCCTTTCGCCATAGGTAGCCGTACCCCCATACTGTCTCCAGGAAGGCGGGATGGGCAGGGTCCTGCTCGATTTTTTGCCGGATGCGGCGAATATTGACATCCACGATCTTGAGGTCGCCGACGAAGAACTGCCCCCAGACCGCCGTCAGAATCTCGTCCCGGCTGATCGCCTTGTTCGCGTTTTCCGCCAGCAGCTTGATGATGGCGAATTCTTTGGGGGTGAGGACAATCTCCTGATCCTGTTTTATCAGCTTCCGTTCGTCCAGCAAGAGCGTGAACGGATGGATGTCGATTTCATTTCGCTCGGCTTCGGTCGTCGCGGGCAAAAACATCCTGCGGTGCAAAGCTTTGACGCGAGCCAGCAGCTCGGCCGGGCTGAACGGTTTGCCGACGTAGTCGTCCGCTCCGAACTCCAGGCCCATCACCTTGTCCAGCTCCTGACTTTTGGCTGTCAGCATGATGATCCCGAGTCGCGGGTACTTTTGCCGCAGCCGGTTGCATACCTCGAATCCGTCGATGCCTGGCAGCATGACATCCAGAATGGCGATCTCGATGTCCGGCTGTCGATCGGCCAGCTCCAGCGCTTCCTCCCCCGTCGAAGCTTCCACCACTTCCCAGCCATCCCGTTTCAGGTTGATGCGGACAAAATCCCGGATCGACTTTTCATCTTCCAGCAGCAGTACTTTCATCATGACTTCTCCTTTCCTGTACGCGGTGTAGAGGGATCAAAGCGGCGTTCGCAGCGGGTGATAGAGCTGGCGGATCTCGTCTTGCGTCAGGAGCATCGCCTTGTATTCCTGCCGGGCGGATGAGTCCAGATCGGGCGAGCCCTGCGGCTGAATCGCCACGTGCACCTGTTTTCCCGCTTCCTTCAGCAATACATAGGGGATGCGCTTTTGCTTGAGATTCTCCTCCAGCTGGCTCCAGGACTTTTGCGGGACGGTCTGCAAGGTGAGCAGTTCCGCTTTTTGCCGGGTAGCCTCGTCGAAATAAAGCAGGTGGATTTTCGGAGAATCCGGTTCCGGGCCGATTTCCACGGTATACTTCCCCTCCCACTTTTTCGGGATGCGAAAGTCGATGCCGTTGCCGTGGTTCTGATAATGATCCTCTACATGCGTCAGGCCGCTTTTCCCGTCCCAGCGAAAGTAGGAGGAAATCCAGGGGATGGCGACCATAGGCAAATCCTCTGTGCCCGGAGGCTGGGTGCTGACGCCGATCTCGATGATGCCGTCTCCGTTGATGTCTTCGCTGTAAAGCGGATAGGGCTTGAACGTCACGTCCATGTCACCGTTCACCTTTGCCAGCGGATTTCGCAATTGCCCGTTGTCCCACAGGAGCAGGTCGGTGGCAGCGGAATGGGCGCCCAGCCCGGCTTCGATGAACAGGCCGTTTTGGCTTGCGGACGCTTTGCCGATAATCGCTTGCTCATAGCCGTTGACGGAACCGTCCAGATCCGACTGGGTCAGCAGGGCGAGCTTGTCGCCGGACTTGCCGTAAACCTGTGCCTTGGATGTCAGGTTGGCGTGATCGTGCACGACCAGGGCCAGATCGGGAAGATTGTCTCCCGTCAGATCACCGACGGCCAAGACCGAGTAGGTCTCCTTGAACAGCTCATGCAAGTTTCCCTGGGAGACGGAAAAGATGGAAAGCTCTTTGTTCAGATCGTCGCCGCCGCCGAAGCCGATCAGGATCTCCGGCAGATGGTCGCCGGTCATGTCGACGAACTGAACGTAGTCGAGCTCGCTGCCGATGCCGGTAAAAGAGGCGAGCTTGTTCCAGCTGCCTTGCTTTTTGGAAAGAATGAGGACCCCGATCTCGTAATCGGTTTTTTCGGACTTGTAAAAAGCAGTGACCTCCGGGGAGCCGTCCCCGTCCAAATCCTGCAGCGATACCGCGCTTGATTCCAGAGGATGCAAGGGGACGGTGAGCTGCGAGCCCGGCGGCAAAAACTGCATGACCGCCTGGTTGATGGACTGTTGGTCGCTATCTGCGGAAGGAGCGCGCATGAGTTCGTTCGGCGTGTCGGTGAGGCCGCAGCCGCTGACCAGCCACGCGCAAAGTACGGCTGAATAAGCCCAAGCCTTTTTCATGGAGAGAATTCCTTTCTTCTGTGTCGATTGACTCTATTGTAGCCTGACAAACCGGTAAAGTTGTTGCAAACCGGTAAAAAAAGTCGCGGGGAAAGGGAAATATTGCTTGCAACATTTGTCCCGGTTTTCCCGTTTAGTAAATGAAAGGGAAGAGGATACACGCCTGACATTCAATGGAAAAAGCCGAGAGTGGCGTAAAGGAGGCCGATATCATGAAAGCATGGCATAAAACCTTGGCTGCTGTCGCATGCAGCGGCGCGATTCTTCTGGGCTCCGGCCTGGGGACCGTTCCGGTTCAAGCGAAAGCAATCAATCCGCAAGCACCAGCTTCCGTTGTCCTGCTGCAACCGACGCAAAACATTCCGTTTACGATTCAATTTGTTGAGGGTTTCAAAGTAAAGGTGACCAACGGCCTGTCAAAAGCCGTCCAAACGTTTGACGTATCCGCCAATAAAGCGACCTATGTAAGGCAAGGGGTCTATCAGCCAAACGGCAAGCTTTTGAAAAACATGAACGGTTTTTCGCAAAAGCTGGCGGAGCTGGTGCCGTATTACGATGCAAACGGCAATCTGCGCTGGAAGGGACAGCAGAAGCTGTGGGGCGTAAACGGCGACGACCATATTGCCGTCGCGACCAGCGTATGGAACATCGTGGGTCAAAAACCGCAGCTCCTCGGCGTGACGGTGGAAAAAGGCGACTGGGATAATCTGCCGTCTCCCGAGGTGGAGATCAACAGCGGATTTTCCATGGGGAAAGACATCACCTACGTACTGGATACGAAGTACGCGGATGTGACCGGGGACGGCGTACTGGACCACATTCTGCTGGTCGGGGATAAAATGGGCGGCTACATGAACCTGCAAGCCCAAAATCTGTGCATCGTCGTACGCGAAGGCAAGGCGAACCAGCAGACCTATATTCCCGTCGGGCAAAAGGACAGCGGGTACATGCCCAAGCTGGCGATCACGAACGGGAATCCGGACGGGGTGAAAGACATCCTCGTGACGATGCCGAACCCATCCGGCAATACGTACAGCCTGGTCACCTGGAAGGACAATCGTCCCGCTCCGATCGTGGACCAGGCGAAATTGAACGACCGCAGCATCTATCAGCCGATCATCGGCCCATACGGTGAGGCTGTCGCGTTGAAAAAACGGAAGTAGAGGCACTGGCCGAAGAAGGAAAGCTCCCTGCCCCGACGTGGAATGGGGAGCTTTTTCTCGGGATCCAACAGTTGAAATGTCTCATCGCCTCCCTGGCACCCAATTTTGAGGTGCTGCTTGTCGCCCGGGTGATCCAGGCGGTCGGAACAGGTCTGCTCCTGCCCTTGATGTTCAATACGATCCTTCTGATCTTCCCGGCCGAATGTATTTGCAAGGAGGGCTTCTTCTCTCCACATTCACGGCAGGGCTGGTCATGCTTCCGGGAGGCGTGGTGAACGGGATCATGTCGCCAATCTCGGGCCGCCTGTTTGACAAATACGGACCGAAGCGGATGGTATTGCCGGGACTGTTGCGCCCTGGTTCTACTCGAACGTGACGACAGCCTCTTCGCTCGCCCTGATATCGCACTCCACTGTGTGCTGATGATCGGAATCTCCATGGTCATGATGTCCGCTCAGACGAACGGACTGAACCAGCTTCCCCGCGAGCATGCTGGCAAGAGGACAGGCGCGCAGCAAGGCTTTACGTTCGTCCTGCTCGCGGCTGTGGTCGGGATTGTTGCGGCGTTTTTCTTCAAACGGGTGAAAATACAAAGGCAACCGGACCGATCTGCAAGGGACGAAGGCGATTCTCGGGTCTTTGCGGAATCGTAAGGGAATGCATAATGGCATGGTCTGTCACGGGCCGCGCCTTTCGTGGAAAAGAAAAAAGAACGAGACAGCAAGCTGACGTCAGGAAGCTCACCATACTGACGCCAGCTTTTTTGTATTGGATCAGCGAAGCAGTTTTGGTTCGTTAAATCGTAATTATTACGTTTTATCTTGACAAGAGCACCCAGTGCGTGTACGATGAATTTCAAATCGTAATCATTACGATTAAAAGGATTAAAGGAGCGAGTGCGCATGGAAGATAACCGGATCCCTGTAACGGTACTGAGCGGATATCTGGGAGCGGGCAAGACGACCTTGCTCAATCACGTGCTGAACAATCGGGTTGGGCTGCGCGTAGCAGTCATCGTGAACGATCTGAGCGAGGTGAACGTCGACGGTGAGCTCGTCGCTTCGGGCGGCGGCCTGTCGAGAGTGGATGAGAAGGTCGTGGAGATGTCCAATGGCTGCATCTGCTGCACCTTGCGCGAGGATTTGCTGACGGAGGTAGAGCGGCTGGCTCTGGAAGGGCGCTACGATTACATATTGATCGAATCGACGGGCATCGGCGAGCCGGTGCCGGTCGCGCAGACATTCACGTACGTGGACGAAGAAAACGGGATCAACCTCTCGTCTCTTTGCCGTCTGGATACGATGGTGACAGTCGTGGATGCGTACCGGTTTTGGCACGACTTTTCCTCGGGAGAGAGCCTGCTGGATCGGGAGCAGGCAGTCGGGACCGACGATACCCGTGAAGTGGTTGATCTGCTCATCAGCCAGATCGAGTTTTGCGACGTGCTGATCTTGAACAAATGCGACATGGTCGAGCCTGACGACTTGCTGCAATTGGAAGGAGTCTTGCGGAAGCTGCAGCCGCATGCCCGGATCATCCGGTCGGAGAGGGGGCGGGTGGAGCCAACCGAAATCCTGAATACGGGATTGTTTGACTTCGAAAGGGCCAGCCAATCTGCAGGCTGGATTGCCGAGCTGCAAAAAGAGGAGCATGTTCCCGAGACGGACGAATACGGCATCTCGTCTTTCGTTTACCGGGCCAGACGCCCATTTCACCCGGCGCGGCTCGACGAGTGGCTCAGACAGTGGCCGGAGGAAGTCGTTCGGGCGAAAGGCTTCTTTTGGCTGGCGACCCGCAATCAAGTCGCGATGACGCTCAGTCAGGCGGGGCCCTCTATCGAAGTGGGGACGGCGGGCTTCTGGCTGGCAGCCCTGCCACCGGCGGAGCGTGCAGAGATGCTGGCCGCGGAGCCGGATCTGGAGAACGGGTGGGACCCGGTATACGGCGATCGGCTCACCGAGCTGGTGTTTATCGGCATCGACATGCAGCGGGAGCGGATCGAGGAGGAATTGGACTCCTGCCTGCTGACGGACGAAGAGTATGCCTCCGACTGGTCGCTGCTGCCTGACCCGCTTCCGACGGCAAACACCGTGGTCGAAACCATTTTATCGTGACAGGAGGAAGAGGGAAATGAGAGTCAACATCACCCTGCAGTGCACCGAGACGGGCGACCGCAACTACATCACCACGAAAAACAAGCGAACCCATCCGGAACGCCTGGAGCTGAAAAAGTATTCGCCGCGGCTGAAGCGCCACACGCTTCATCGCGAGACGAAGTAAGCGAGCAAAAGGCAAAGCTCTCGCCCGCGTCGGTAGGTGACGAAGGGGAGAGCTTTGCCGTTTTTTAGAGCAGGATCAAGCCGAGGATCGCCACGACGACGATGCCGACGATTCCTTGCACCAGCGTAGCCAGTGTTTGCGCGCGGTAGGCAGTAGTCAGGCTCATCCTGGAGAACTGCGTCACGACCCAGAAGTACGAGTCGTTCACGTGGCTCACGACCATTGCGCCGCAGCCGATCGCCATGACGGTCAGCATTTGGCCGATCGGCACGGTTCCCAGCATCGCGTCCAGGCCCAGCGAAGGCAGCAGCGGCATCGCGATGGTGGAAGTGATGACGAGGGAAGCGGTCGAGCTGCCCTGTGCCGTCTTGATGATAGCGGCGATGAGGAAAATGACGATCAGCCCGCCTACACCGACGAAAGAGACATTGCCGTCGAGCAGCGTCTTGATGTAGTCTGCGATCGGCGTCGCCTTGATTACGGCTCCGAGGGCTCCGCCTGCGCCGGTGATCATGATAATGACGGCTGAGTCCAACAGCCCGTCGCCCATCCATTTGGTCAGCGTTTCTTCATTGCGTTTGGGCAAAAGACCGAAGATTGCGAACAAGAGACCGACAAACAGGGAGTTGACGGGAGTCCCCAGGAATGTGAGAAGCGTATTCGCAAAACCGCTTGTCATCAGCAGTTTGTTGCCTTGTGCGTCCGCGCCGACAGGGAAATTCGCAAACGAGCCGATGGCCATCAGGACGATGGGAATGACGATGGGAGCAAAGGCGGCGAAGCCGGATGGCAAGGTGCCAAAGCGCTTTTTATACTCCTCGAACGTCTCGGTCGCTTCATCCAGATCGGCCGGGAGCTTGTCTGCCACTTTGCGTGCCCAGACGTGTCCGGCGAGGGCGACAGGTATGGAGACGACGAGGCCGATGACGATCACCCAAAACAGGCCATCCGGTCCGATTCCGACGTTAGTCGCAGCGGCGATCGGGCCTGGCGTAGGGGGGACCAGCGTATGAGTCGCATACAGTCCGGTCGAGAGCGCGACTGCCAGAGTGACAACGCTTACCCCCGTCTTTTTGGCCAGAGACTTTTTCAAGGACGACAGGATCACGTAGCCGGAATCGCAAAATACAGGAATGGAGACGATCCAGCCGATGACGGTCATGGCGATCGCCGGATGCCGGTCGCCGAGCAGGCGCAGGACGACCTCCGCCATTTTGACCGCCGCACCCGAGTTTTCCAGGATTTTGCCGATGAGAGTACCGAAGATGATGACGAGTCCAATGCTTGTGATGATACTGCCAAAGCCGCCGGCGATCTCTTTTCCGATGTCGGCGATCAGCGGTTTGTCCGCCCCGCTCAGGGTGCCGACAAGATTGGTTAGCAAAGCGAAGATATACGTACTGCTGATAATGGATAAGAACGGGTGGAGCTTCCACTTCGCTGTCGCGTACACGATGAAAACAATGCTGAGAAGAAGCAGCACCAAAATGATCGGGCCAAGCTGTACAACTTCAGGGCTCATGTCAAACCTCCTTTATTTTTTGGCGCATGCGAAAATGCGAGTGGCCTGCTCGGCTGCCTGCTCCAGCAGCTCGGCTGCCTGCTGCATGGACTGATCAAGTGGCATGGGCTTGTTCGCAATGCTCAGGACAGCTGTTACGCCCTCCGCATAAAGCGCCTCGATGCCTTTGCCGATTGAGCCGGCCAGCACAATGACGGGGATGCCGTACTCTTTGGCCAACTGCGCGACCCCGCACGGAGTTTTCCCCTCGGCCGTCTGAAAATCGACCTGACCTTCGCCCGTAAAGACGAGCTCGGCGCCAGCCATGGCTTCCGCAAGCCCGGTCGTCTCCTTGACGATCTGGATGCCGGATTGCAATTGGCCTTGCAAAAAAGCGAGAAGAGTCCCAGCCACGCCGCCGGCAGCACCAGTTCCGGGCAAATCGTGGATCGCGATGCCTTCCGTGTCCTCGATCAGATCGGCGAAATGGCGGAGATTGCTGTCCAATTGCTGCACCATTTCGGGCGTGGCCCCTTTTTGCGGCCCGAAGACGTGGGAAGCGCCGTTGGGACCGATGAATGGATTTTTGACATCGCAGGCTATGATGAACTCACACTCAGCCAACCGAGGATCCGCCTGTGTGCGGTCGATCCGTCTTAGCTTCGATAATTCACCTCCTCCAAAAGCGAGTGGCTGCCCGTCGTGGTCCAGCAGTTGAAAGCCGAGCGCCTGAAGCATCCCGGCGCCGCCATCGTTGGTCGCGCTGCCTCCGATGCCGAGGATAAAGCGCCGGCAGCCCAGTTCGAGGCCGGCCCGGATCAGCTGTCCAAACCCGTAAGTCGTAGTGAAAAGGGGATTGCGCTCCTGTTCCGAGATCAGATACAGGCCGGAAGCCGCAGCCATTTCGATGACGCAGGTGACGTCGTCGCCGAGGATGCCGAACTGCGCGGGAATGTCGCGGCCGAGCGGGTCTTTTACTGTCGCTTGCAGCAGCTTGCCGTCGGTGGCGTCCACCAGGCATTGCAGGGTCCCTTCGCCGCCGTCCGCCATCGGCTTGATGACGATCTCGCTCTCCGGCAGCGCTTTGCGTACGCCTGCGGCTATGGCCTGCCCGACTTGCCCCGCGGTGAGGCTTCCTTTGAAAGAGTCAGGGGCGATCAAAATTTTCATGTTGCGGGACCTCCTTCAGCTGCCAGTTTCTCCATCATTTTCTCGATGCCGTCGACGTGCTTCACCAGGGACAGCAAGGCGAAGGACTGCTCCTGGTCCTTGCTGTCATTGCCTTTGGGCCGTTCAGAGATTTGCTTGAACATAGCATTGAATTCCCGGAGGATTTGCTGGATCGGGTCCATGGTGTTTAGGGAGTGGACGGCCAGCTTGCGCACTCGCATCGAAATAGAGGAGTTCATGTCTATTCATCACCTTTGGATAGTTTCACTATATCTGAAAGCGCTTCATCCTTGCATTTTGCAAAACCAACAAAAAATGCTGTCGAATCCTGGCTCCTTTTTGTGCGAGTTATCCAATGGCTTGCAGACGGTGCATCTCGAGAGCCAGTCGAATGTGAAAGGCGTCAGCAAAACGGCGGGGGTTTTTCCCGATCAGGGCTTCGATGCGCTCGATCCGGTACAGCAAGGTGTTGCGGTGGATGTTGAGCCGTTGCGCCGCAATCGTGAGATTCAGGTCGGCGGCGAACAAGGCATGCAAGGTATCGATCAGCTCGGGATGATGGACCAGCGTGCCGAGAATTTGCTCGACCGCCCGCTTGCGGGAGGCGGCCGGGGTCGCCAGCAGCATCAGCTCGACGGTCGCGTCCTCGAAGTGGCAGATAGGGGCCTTTTCCGGAAAGCACTCCGCCACGGCCAAGGCTTGCTGGGCTTCCTTGAACGAGTGTTCGAGCTCCCGGACTTGCTCATACCGGTTGCCCATCGTGATGATCAGGCTGTCGTAATGGGCGGGAACCAGAGCGTTCATCAGCCGCCGCGCGGATTCGAAGAGATAGGCTTTGGTTTGCTCGCGGGTCCGGCAATGCCGCAGATCCGTCACGATGACCCAGCGATTGTGGCTGATGGCGGAGATGCACACCTGTCGGGAATGCTGAAAGCAGGCCGCCATCTTGGCCTGCCATTGTCTGCGCGAGAGGGTCTCGGTCCACGGCGATGTACCGGCTGACTGCACGATCATGATCGAGCGCGGACCGGACAGATCGAGCCCGAGCAGCTCTCCGCGGGATTGGACTACAGCGGGGGAGGGATCCAGCGTGCCGGAGATGATGTCCTGGACGAGAAAGCTCAGGGAGCGCTCCTCCATCGCCATCTGTTCCGTCAGATACGCTTGCTGGAGCATCATTTCTGTCATCATGCGGACCGCTTTGCCGAAAGGGATCACCTCCCGGGGAGAGCCGGATATGCCGATGACCCCGACGATCACGCTCTCGAAGTAGATGGGCATGTTGATCCCGGGGCGAGTGCCCGACCACTTCTTGCATTCCCGGGCGGACAGGACGATTTCCACCCCGGAGGCGATGACCTGCCGTGCTGCTTCATGAAGCGTGCCGATCCGGCTGGGGTCGCTTGAGCTGATGATCACGCCGTCTTTATCCATGACGTTGATGTTCAGTTGGGTCACGTCCATGGTCCGCGAGACAATTTTGTCGGCAAGGTATTTTTTTAGTTGCATGCCCCATATCTCCTTTAGATGTCTCCTCGAAATGTATCTTCTGAGAATTATACCGGAAGTTCCATCCGCTTCCTGCAAAAAAAACCTCCCGCCGAACCGCGCATGGCGATCCGGCAGGAGGGCTGCTCCATTATGCGTTTTTTCGCAAGGCCACGGAATCTTCCTCCGTTCCTTTTCCTGTAAAGAACAGCTTCATCATTGGCGGGGTCACAATCGTGGTGATCAGGACGACCACGATCAAGACGGCAAACATGTCTTGGGTCAAAAGTCCGCTCTCCAGGCCGATCGCGGCGATGATCAGGGCGACCTCCCCGCGGGAGACCATGGCGGAACCGATGGCCATGGAGTTTTTCCAGTTGAAGCCGGACAGCTTGGCGCCGAGCGCACCGCCGATGAGCTTGGAGATGATCGCCAGGACGCTGAGGAAGACGATCAGCCAAAGGTTTTCCCAAATTCCGGCGAACTGCGCGGTTACCCCGATCGACGTGAAGAAGACGGGGACGAAAATGGAGTAGCTGATGGCTTCGGTCTTGTGGGCGATTTCTTCCCTGAACTTTGTCAGGCTGATCGCGACGCCGGCGATGTACGCGCCGATGATGGCAGCGACACCGGTGTACTCGGCAAAATACGCGAACAGAAAGCAGATGATCAAACCAGCGGAAACGGTGGATTCCGTCACTTGCAGCGGAGCGAATTTTTTCAGCACCCAAGGGACGGCCTTCCAGGAGAGCAGAATGATGATGGCAAAGAACGCCACCTTTTTCAGGATGACCATTCCCAGATTCACGTCGCCGCCTGCAAAGCTCATCAGGAAAGCCAAGGCCAGGATGACCAGCACATCGTCAATGACGGCCGCTCCCATGATGGTGGCGCCTTCTCTGGATTTGAGCTTGCCCAGCTCCTTGAGCGTTTGGACAGAGATGCTCACACTCGTGGCAGACAGGAGCAGTCCGAGGAAGACGGATTCGATGGGGGATTGGCCCATCGCAAGGCCTGCGCCGAAGCCCAATGCCAACGGGGCAATGATGCCCGCCACACCGACAGAGGTGGAGGCTTTTCCGGTCCGTTTGAATTCATCCATGTCTGTCTCCAGACCGGCGATGAACATCAACAGAATGACCCCGATCTGGCTGATTTCATGGATGACCTCCGTATTGGTCACGACTCCGAGAACACTAGGTCCCAGCACGATCCCGATCAGCAGCTTCCCGAGTACGGACGGTTGCCCCAGCCGAACACTGATGTCCCCTGCGATCTTGGAAGCGAGCAGGATTACGGCCAATTGGAAAATAAGCACGAAAACTCCTCCTTTGATGGGAAATAAAAAAGGAGCCTGCGATCATAGTCCTCTCTTTGTCTGCTGAAAAAAGACAAAAAGAACCCTATGATGACAGGCTCCTCCATTTACACAATAGCTATTCAATTTTCATGTATTTACATTGTATCATGAAAGGTATGAAAAGTAAAGGGAGCCAGACTATTGCGCGGACATGCAAAGCCGTCGGCAGCATCAGATGAGGAACGAGGGGGAGTCAGACGTGGATTTTCTGGTCATTTCCCAGCCGACGACACGGGGCGATCGCTTCAACGAAGAGTAGGGGTGCCTTGGCCGCACGCAAAAAAGCCTGACCGGCACAAGCTCGGTCAGGCTTTGCTATTTCCTTATTTCCAGTTGACAAAATCGGACATTTGCACGAAAGCGTCTGCCAGAGCGTGCAGGCTCCCCGCCGTTTGGAAGGCAATAATGGGCAGGCTAACGACAAACAACAATGCTTCTCCGATGTATTTGGCGATCATAAGATCTACCTCCTTTTTGGTTTTCCGTCGTCCGGGTCTATCCAAAAAGCAGGGAATCGTATGTATCTGTCTCGCCATTTGCGTGCTGCATGCGCCGAAATAATCGGGTGCGCAGCGGTTGCCTTGCCGCCATCGGATAAGTCTCAACCATACCAGGATTGATACTGGGATGATAAGCATCATTCGGGTGCCATTGAATAGCCAGTTTTCGCGGGGAAACACATTGTCTCAGATAGAAAATCGAGGTGAAACACCCCACGAACAGGGCGAGCAAGGCGAAGAAATCCTCCAAGGAAAGCAAGAGCAAGAAGTCTTCCATGGCGATTCTCCTCCTTTCTTTGGCAACGCAAGAATCAGCGTTCTTGGTATCCCCCATTCTACTGCTGTTCACATAATCAGGCAACCCTAAAAAATCCGGATGGCGAATTGAGTGGCAACCTTCCGATTACTTGATTTTTCCGATCGAGAGGTTCACCTTGTAGTTCCCGAATGGGAGTAGTTCGTCCAGGAAAGCATTCAGGGCGGCTTGATCCGGGACGCTCACGAACAGGGCGTAGCACCCTTCGCCGCTGATCCGGTGGGCTTCGGCGACTTCCGGGCGGGCAGAGACAAAGCGCGTAAACTTCTGGTGATCCGTCGTCTTCATGAACATCGTGACGATCGCGGTCAGCGCAGGACCGATCCTGGCGTTGTCAATGACGGCGGTATAGCCTTGAATGATGCCTTGCTCCTCCATCCGCCTGATGCGGTTTCCTACCGCCTGGCCGCTCAGGTGTACCTTCTCGCCGATATCCTTCCATTGCAGACGGCTGTTTTCCCGGAGCAGGGCAAGGATGGACAGGTCCGTTTGATCGAGCATGACAATCTCCTTTCGCGGTGAAAGTGAATGAATGCCACTGCTTTCGCGGCATCTGCCACGTCCAGTGTACAATGATTCCAACGCTTATGACTCACGTACAAGAATGAGATGCCTTCGTTACCGATTTTACACTACCTGTCAAAGGAGAGAGAACATGCATATTCAACTCATCCGACACGCAACCCTCAAGGTTGGCTACAAGGGACGTACCTTCCTGGTGGATCCGATGTTCAGCCGCGAAGGGGAGCTGCCTGCCGTAGTCAACACGCCCAACCAACGGCCGAATCCGGGTGTGGAGCTGCCGTTGCCTGTGAGCGACGTGCTGGCGGGTATCGATGCGATCCTGGTCACCCATACGCACGCCGATCATCTGGACCCGGCGGCCACCCGGCTGCTTCCCAAGCATCTGCCGCTGTTTTGCCAGCCGCCGGATCGGGAAAAGCTGCTGGAGCTTGGCTTCGAGCAAGTCTTTCCAGTCGAGGGTGAACGGGAGTGGGAGGGCATCCGCCTGACTCGGACCGGGGGACGCCACGGTACAGGGGAGATTGGCGAGAAAATGGGGCCGGTTTCCGGATTTGTGCTCAAGGCGAACCAGGAGCCGACGCTGTACATCGCGGGCGACACGATCTGGTGCGAAGAGGTGGAGCGGGCCATCTCGGTCCATCAGCCGGAAGTCGTGGTTCCGTTTGCCGGGGCAGCCCGATTTTTGACAGGCGATCCCATCACGATGACCAAGGAGGACATTGCCCGACTGGCGGAATGTGCAGGTGAGAGCCAGCTTTTCGTCGCGCATATGGAAGTCTGGAATCATTGCCTGCTCAGTCGCAGGGAGCTTCGGGACTACATGAGCGAAAGGGGGCTGTCCGCGCGGGTGCGGGTTCCGGAGGATGGTGAGACCGTTGAGTATCAGCGGTGAACAGGCTGACATCGCGAGGAGATAAAAGCTCTGCTGGCTTTAGCGGAGCTTTTTTTGTGTACAGATAGGAATTTATCCATTCCTATTCCAGTATAAGGGCAACCGCGGCTCCGCCAGAATGCATGGCGTAGCCAGGTTTTCTAATGCAAAATCAAGGCTCATCCATCATTTGACAAACGGGAAGCTACGTAATAAACTATTTTTACGTAAATGATTAATGTCATGAGGTGTTTTTGTGGTACATGAACAGTTGGAGACCTACGTCGTCGAATCTCCGGAGCAGGCGATGGCATTGCTCAATCCTCTGCGGGCCGAGATCTTGAGCCGATTGGCGGAGCCGGCGTCGGCAGCCGAGGTGGCCCGGGGGATCGGCGAAATTCCGCAGCGCGTGAACTACCACTTGAAGGCACTGGAAAAAGTCGGCTTGGTCCGCAGAGTGGGGAGTCGGCAAGTACGCAATCTCGTGGAAGTACTCTATTTGGCTATCGCCCGGACCTACATTTTGTCCGAGGCGCTGAACTGGGGGAACGATACGGTCCAGAAAATCAAGGATCAAGGGGCCCTGTCGCATTTGGTCAACACAGCCGAACGGATCAAACGGGATGCGCTTCTGCTGATGGAACGCTCCGACCAGGCGGAGGAGATTCCGAGCGCGACGCTGGATACGAGCATCCGCCTGGCCAGCGCGGAAGAGCGCAGCGCTTTCGTCGAAGAGTATGTCAAGCTGGTGGGCGAGCTGGTGAAAAAGTATCAGTCCCCGGCGGAGGGCCAGGAAACGTATCAGGTGGTTCTCGCCGTGTACCCCAAAGAAGGAGGAGAAGAGTCATGAATTCCAGACCGGTAGTCGTATGGGAGAGCCGTCCCGAACGGCAAAGAGGGAATGTCATCACGCTGCCTTCCCGAACAGGCAATGAATCTGCGGGAGTGCAGGAGCCATCTGTCCAGACGTGGACGGTGGGAACAGCCGAGAATCCTGCTGTCGTCACGCAGGTTTCATCCGGATTCCACCGTAAAGGCGCATCGACGTCCGCCTCGCAGGCGACCCGCATGAGCATGGCGGCGTAACATTCGCAGGCGCACATTTTCACATCCGAAAACCAAGGGGGTTTTTTCATGAATCTCATCCCGGTAGTCGTGGAGCAAACGGGTTACGGCGAGCGTTCGTATGATATTTATTCCCGCTTGCTGAAGGATCGCATCATTTTTTTGGGCAGCGCCATTGACGATCAGGTCGCCAATGCAGTCGTGGCCCAGCTGCTTTTCCTCGCTGCGGAAGACCCGAAAAAGGATATTCATCTGTACATCAATTCTCCGGGCGGTTCGGTGACCGCCGGCATGGCAATCATCGACACGATGAACTTCGTCGGGCCGGATGTATCCACGATCTGCACCGGCATGGCGGCTTCCATGGGAGCGATGCTGCTGGTCGCGGGGGCACCGGGCAAGCGGTATGCGCTGCCAAACGCCGAAGTGATGCTGCACCAGCCGTGGGGCGGCAGCCAGGGGCAGGCGAGCGACATCAAGATCGCGGCGGACCGGATCTTGCGCCATCGCCGCATGCTGTACTCGATCATCGCCGAGCGGACCGGCAAGACCGTGGAGAAAATCGAGAAGGACGCGGACCGTGACTACTTCCTCACCGCGAATGAAGCCTTGGAGTACGGTCTGATCGACAAGGTCATCGAAAAGCTGTAGAGATCGGAGGTGCAGTTAATGAAAGTATTGTTCATTGGAGGCACGCGCTTTATTGGTCCGCACGCAGTCAAACGCATGGTCGATCTCGGCCATGAGGTTGCCGTGTTCAACCGCGGGCAATCGTCTCCAGCGGGCTCCCTCCCTGACGGTATTGCCTCTATCCGTGGAGAGCGGGCCAGGCTGGGCGAGTATCGCGAGGCGTTTCGGAGGTTTGCTCCGGACGTGGTCGTAGACTTGTTTCCTTATTCGGAAACGGATGCCCGCGTACTCATGGAGACGTTCGCGGGTATCACCGGACGTGTGGTGGCGATCAGCAGCTGCGACGTGTATCGGGCGTTCGGGCGGGTCAACCGGATCGAATCCGGCCCGCCGGAGGAAGGGCTGCTGACGGAGGAGTCTCCTTTGTGCGAGACGCGCTACCCTCTCCAGGGGGCCGGGGGCGATCGGAGCGACTACGACAAAGTGCTGGTGGAGCGGGCCGTGATGGGACACGGGAGCCTCCCCGCTACTGTCCTGCGTCTTCCGATGGTGTACGGACCAGGGGATTACCAGCACCGCCTTTACCCCTATTTGCAGCAAATGCGCGACGGACGCCCCGTGATTCTCATGGAGGAAGGATTCGCTTCGTGGCGCTGGTCCCGCGCTTACGTAGAGGACATCGCCGAGGCGATCAGCTTGGCTGCTTTGAATGAGCGGGCTGCCGGACAAATTTATCATGTGGCGGAGGAAACGGGCCTGCCCATAATTGAGTGGGTCGAGCGGATCGCGGCCGCTGCGGGGTGGAAGGGAAGGATCGTCACGGCTCCGGCCGCGGAGCTGCCAGCCCATCTGCTTCTGGACATCGAGACGCGGCAGCACGTCCATTTGGATACGAGCAAAATCAGACGAGAGCTTGGGTATGCGGAGCGTTTTTCCACGCAGGAAGCCATGAGACGGACGATCGAGTGGGAGAGTGCGAATCCGCCTGAGAATGCAGGGAGAATGACAGACTACCAAGCGGAAGATGAATGGCTGGCCAGATTCGCATAAGGAAGATGGAGGAAAGGGACAAAACTCTCGCAAACATGCGGGGGTTTTTTGTTTTACAGATAGGAATGTATAAAAATTCCTGTCCAGTATAAGGGCAACATAGCGAGACTTCGAACACAGTGAGATAGAGAGACTTGTGCCCTCTGGGTACCGCGGCTCCGCCAAAAGGCATGGCGTAGCCAGATTTTTAATGCTGCCGAAGCGTCGAAACAGGCGAAGAAGGGTGGACTGACAACTGTATAGCCAAAGCGAGAAGTTTTCGAGCGAGCGAAGTTTGAAGGCGAAACGGACGGGGAACAGAAGAGAGTGGGTTCGACTGGTTTCGACATAATTCCCTTACGATCAAAGGAGGCACCCCCATGAAAATCAGAACGAAATTCATCTTGGCTTTTAGCGTAATTCTGGCTCTCATGCTTGGCTCGGGCACGTACATGTACGTGCAGACGCAAGCATCGACCGCCGCCTATTCGGAGATGATTGACGAAGGGGAGCTCCTCACGACCTTGCGGGAAGTGCAGTTTGTCATGACAGGCCGCAACAATGACGAGCGCGGGTACCTGTTGACAGGTGAAGATACATACCCGAAGCAGATGCAGGAAAAAGTGGAGCGGATAAACGGATTGCTTGAAAAAGTCAAACAGTCCGAACAGGCTGCGCATGACTATTCGGAAGCGTTGGGACAACTGCAGGAGTATTACAGCAGCTTTCTGAAAGAGAGCAAAAAAACGGTGGAGGCCGTGCAAAAGGGAAAACGCGAGGAAGCGATTCAAATCCATTTCGGCGATGAGCGGCAGGAGCGAAAGCAGCTGGACGCACTCATCGACCAGCTTGCGGAAAAGGTGGAAGCGAAGCATGAGGCGAATCAGGCGGAGCTGGAAAAGAGAGAGGCATTCGCCAAGGTCATCGAGGCAACGCTCAGCGCCGCCGGCATCCTGGCGGCAGTGCTCATCGGAGCCGTGCTTGTGCGCTCCATCGTCAATCCGCTCCAGCGGGTCAATGAACAATTGAGAGCGATTGCCGAGGGCGAAGGGGATTTGACCCAAAAGCTGTCCGTCACATCCAGGGATGAGATCGGGTCATTGGCGGAATCATTCAACCGGATGCTGGCCAATTTGCGGGACATGATCTTGCAGATTCGGAGCCATGCCGAACAGGTAGCGGCATCGGCTGAGCAGCTGACCGCGAGCTCGGAACAAACAGGCAAGGCTACGGAGCAAATCGCAATGACGGTGCAGGAAATGGCAGCGGGAAGCGATCGTCAGGCAAAAAGCGTGGAGGCGAGCCACGTTGAGGTCGAAGGCATGGCGACGGGAATTGGACAGATTGCTGCCCGCGCCGAGACAGTCTCTGCTGCAGCGATTCACACCGCGGAGCTGGCAACGAACGGGAATGAGACCATCCAGCATGTGGTCGTCCAGATGAACGGCATGGGAGAGGCGATGGAGAGCTTGTCCGGAACTGTAAGCGGCTTGGGGAGTCGCTCGGAGCAGATCGGACAGATCGTGGGAGTCATTACGGGCATCTCCGCCCAGACGAACTTGCTGGCACTGAATGCCGCCATCGAGGCAGCGCGCGCAGGCGAACATGGCCGCGGATTTGCGGTGGTGGCAGACGAGGTGCGAAAGCTCGCCGAACAGGCTGCGGCGTCGGCAGGACAGATCACGCAGCTGATCGAATCGATCCAGCAAGAGACGCGGGAGGCGATCTCCTCTGTGCAGAAAAGCGCGCAGCAGACAGAGGCGTGCATGGATGGCGTAGCTCGGGCAGGAGAGACCTTTGCCCATATTCGCGACGAAGTCGTCCGGGTCGCTGCCGAAGTGAAGGGCGTCTCTGCCGCTTCCCGCACACTGACTGGCAGCACGGAGAAAGTGGCGGAGTCGATGCGGATCATCTCCGGCGTGACCCAGGAGGGAGCAGCGCGCACGTTGGATGTGTCTGCTGCAGCGGAAGAGCAGCTCGCTTCTATGGAAGAAATCCATTCCTCCGCCGCCTCCCTCGCACGGCTGGCTGAAGAATTGGAGAAGCTGATCGGCAAATTCAAGGCGTAGGGGAGCTGCAAAGCTTCCTCATCGGATAAAGAAGCCACGGGCGTAGGCACAACCTGCCCGTGGCTTTTTGCGTCAAAGTCCTCATGCGAGACGCCAGAGGGAGAGACGGCGGTACACGAGAAAGATCAGCAGGTTGCCGATTCCGGCCGCCAGGAAAGCGGCCCATGGCCCTTGCCAGACAGTCAGCCAGCCGGAGCCGTAGATCGAGAAAACCATCCCCAGCTTGAAAATGGAGCCGGTGATTCCGCTAATCCGGCCGATCATATGCGCTGGTGTCGTCTCCTGGCGAAACGTCCAAATGCAGATCGTTTCGATCGTTCCGAGCATCCCTGACAGAAACAGCGAAAGACAGAGCATCCACGTGTTTTGCGCTGCGGCCATGAGCAAATAGGAACCTCCGAGCAAGAGCAGCGTCGCGCCCAAGAGACGCCCGGTCGGAAAACGCCGCCGCAGCCGCGAGACCAGTGTGCTTCCAAGCAATCCCCCGACTCCGGCAACCGACAGCACGAGTCCTAGCTCTGAATTGCTCAGCCGAAGCGTATCTTTGGCGAAATAGACGATCATCGCATCGTACACGCCGGACGTGGCATTGAGAAAAATGACGAGGATGGTGATGAGCCAGAGCGGCCGATTGGACAAAAGCTCCCTCCAGCCTGCCCGAAAGTCTTCCCAGAACGAGCTTTTTTGATCGGCGACCCGCGTTCCTTCTTCCCGTTCCAAAAGCGAAACCGCGATCAGTGCAATGAAGTAGGCGATCCCCGTAATCAGCAGCCCGTCATGCAGACTGGACAGCAGGATAATGAACCCGGAGATGGCGGGTCCCATGATTTCGATGAGGGTAAACAGAAAGGAAAAGCGGGCGTTGGCAGAGGTGAGCAGCGGCCCAGGAACCACCTGCTTGATGATGCTCACACGGGCGTTGCCATATCCGTAGCTGAACGCCATCAACAGGAAGCCTGCCAGGTAAAAGTGAATGACTTCGGCCCGGCCGTACTCCACCAGCGCATACAGGAGAAGCAGGAGTGTCATTTGCCCGAATACCATCCACTGGGACCAGCGTTTTTTGGAAAAGCGGTCTACCCAGACGCCGATAAACATGGCCAGGAGCAGATTCGGCAAAAACTCGATGCTCTTCATCGTCGTCATGGCAAGCGGCGAGCGGGTCATGTCGTACAGGATGAGCGGCAGCGCCAGCTCGTACACTTTGGCTCCGCACGTGACGAATGCGGACGTCAAAAACAGGATAAGAAACGGTCGGTTGCGCCAGATCGAGAGGGAAGAGGCGTTTTCCGTCGTGGCAGCAGCCCGCATTTCAGATGGTGGCATGGGATTCCCCTCCTTTTTCTTTTTTCATTGTAGCTTGGAAAAGGGGAAGAAAAAGGGTAGAGTAATGAAATAACAACTTCCCCTTTTCTTTTGGGGGAAGCAGCCTCTCGCTAAAGAAGGTGTCAAGCCATGCAGATCGCCTATCATTACTTGCGGCTTCGGCAGCATTTTGCCTACGTGGCCGAGGGAGCCCCGCAGGAGGTTACACTGTCCGAGCTCGCAGATATCTTTTGCTGCAGTGTGCGCAATGCGAAAATGGTCATCGCGCAGCTCGTGGAGCAAAAGTGGCTGGACTGGATTCCGGGCAGAGGCAGGGGCCGCGTTTCCCGGATGGTTTTCCTTCGTACGAAGGAGCAGGTCGTGCTCCCCATTGCGCAGGCATGCGTGCAGCGGGGCGATCTGGAAAAAGCGATGGCTCTTCTGAACGATTGGAAGATCGCCGGAAAGGCCCGGGAGCGGTTTTTCGACTGGCTTTCCGGGCAGTTCGGATTTCGAACCGAAGAAGGAGAGTACCGCGTGCGGGATACCTTGCGGATGTCGTTCTACCGGCCGATTCCTGCTCTGGATCCTGCGTTTGTCGGACGGGTGACGGAATCCCACATGGTGAAGCAAATTTTCGACACCTTGATCCGCTATGACGAGAAGAACGGCACGTTTTTGCCGCACCTCGCCCACCACTGGGAGAGCGACGAGTCCGCAACCGAGTGGATCTTTTACTTGCGCAAGGGAGTGCAGTTCCATCACGGGCGAGAGCTGACTTCGGACGATGTGGTTTGGACCTTCCGGCGAATCGCGGACCCGCGGACGGGCTCTCCCTATCGCTGGATGCTGGAGGATGTGGACGAGCTGCTCGCTGTACGGGACACGATCGTACGAATCAGGCTGAAGCGTCCCAACCGCTTGCTATTGTCCATGCTGGCCTCTGATCGTCTTTCCATTGTCCCTGGTGAAGTCGTGGAGCAGAAAGGAAGTCTGTTTCCGCGCGAGCCGGTGGGAAGCGGTCCGTTTTGCCTGGTGGAAAACAGCGACCAGATGTTTGTGTTGGACGCCTTTCCTTCCTATTTTCAGGGAAGAGCCCACCTCGATCGGGTCGAAATATGGATCGTGCCGGAAAGCAAGCGGGAAGAGGAAGCGATTCCTTCCATCGCGGGGGAGGTGCACGTCCTCCAGCCGACCTTGGACAGGCGGGAGCAAGGAGACAATTGGCAAGAGCTTCAGCAGCTGGAGAGGGGCTGCAAGTTCTTGGCGTTCAATCTCAATCGGAGTGGTCCCCAGCGCTGCATCGCGTTTCGCAAGGCCGTCGACCGTCTGCTGGATCGGGAAACAATGATTCGGGAAGTGGCGGGAAGAAGGTATGCGCCTGCTAACGGCTTTATTCGGGAGTGGCAAACAGAAGGGGCCGACATCACGCCCGTCGGCAGGAAAGATGCGGCCGGGCTGCTTGAATCGTGCGGTTACCGGGGGGAGACCCTGCAGCTTTACACCTATAAAGGAGCGGGGAACGAACAGGATGCTGCTTGGCTCCAGCGCTATTTTCGAGAGCGGGGGCTTTCCGTGGACCTCATCATCGTCCCCATTGAGGAGTTGGGCAAGCCGGAGATTTTGCTGCAGGCGGATATGATCGTCGCCGGCGAAATCTTCGACAACCAGCTGCTGATGGGGGTGATGGAGATGTACAAATCAGACAGGAGCTTTATCCGCTTGCTGTGGGATGAAGAGCTGCGCGGGGCGATCGACCGGGAGATGGACCGGCTCATGCAGGAGAGCGACCCTGAGCGGCAAAAAAGGTGCCTGATCAGGGCGGAAGAGCTGTTGAAGGAACGATCAGCCATGCTGTTTCTCTTCCATGCCTTGCAGCAATCGTCCTATCACTTCTCGCTAGCAGGGGTTTCTCTCAACGCTCTGGGATTTGTGGACTACAAAGACATTTGGTTCAAGACGTGAAGACAAAAAAAGAAGGGCGTACTGGCTCGCCCTCCTACTCTCATTTTACCACAAAATTCGTACGGATAGCAGGCTGTTCCCTTCGCCTCGGCTGGGCTACGATAAGAGTCAGCAAATGCTGAAGGAGGCTGGAGAATGAAGCGGTTCCGTTTTGATCAAGAGGCAGGAAGAAAAATCGACCGGTTTGACTCTGCGCATGCGACGATCTCCCGCATCATGCAAACGCCGGGTCCCGTACACATCGGCTGCATTCATCTCGGTGCGGGAGGAGTCGTCGGCTACCATCCGGCTGTCGTGCCCCAACTTTTTTTAGTCGTCTCCGGGGAAGGCTGGGTCTGCGGGGAAGAGGGCGAGCGGGTTTTGATCAGCGCGGGTCAGGCCGCTTTCTGGACGGCCGGAGAGGGGCATGAGTCCGGTACGGAAACAGGGATGGCGGCCTTGATCATCGAAGGCGAAGGTCTGGAGCCCGAGCGGTATATGCCGCAGCTCTAAAGGTTTTTGCAAGCAAAGCGGCTTGTCTGAACACGCGCTGTGCACAAGATTCCTTACTAACATAGAAAGTCGGTGTGAAAGACAAATGACGTGGAAGACGCATCTGGTGCTGGGAGCCATCGCTGGCTACTGCGCGTATCCTTCGTGGAAAGGAATCGCAATGGGAGGAGCGATGGCGCTGCTGCCCGACATCGACCAGACAAGGAGCAAGGTCGGCCACATGGCGAGACCGGTCTCTACAGCGGTCCAAAAAGGAATAGGGCACCGTACCATTACGCATTCCTGGGTGATGCTGCTGCTCCCGGCCTTTTTGTTCGGGGATACGAATCTGGCGCAAGCTGCCCTGTACGGGCTCTTGTCCCACCTCATCAGCGACGCGCTGGTGGGACGCATTCAGTTTTTTTGGCCGATCCGCCAAGGCTGGGTAGGCATTAAAGTGGGCAAATCGATGTATCGGACGGTGGATCGACTGGTATTTTACGCGGCGGTCGTCTATCTTCTGTATTGGGGATACAACGGCGGAGCCGAACAGCTCGTACATACGTTATAAAGGAAAGAAGGAGTGAGGATGGTGGAAAAGAGGGAAGGCTACGTGAGCGTGACAGGCGGGAAGATCTGGTACAACCTGCTGGGAAGCGAAAACAAGGGGAAAACGCCGCTCATCGTGCTGCACGGCGGTCCCGGGAATACGCACGATTCGCTTCAATCCTCGCTGCATGTCCTCGCAGACGAAAGGCCTGTTCTCTTCTACGATCAGCTCGGATCGGGCAACTCGGACCGTCCGGCAGACGAGTCGCTGTGGAGGACGGAGCGGTTTGTGGAGGAGCTGGCCCAGATCAGAGAAGCGCTCCAGCTGAACGAAGTGCATATCCTCGGACATTCCTGGGGGACGATGCTCGCAGCAGCGTACCTGATCGACCGCAAGCCTGCCGGAGTGAGAAGCGTCATTTTTTCCAGCCCCTGCCTGAGCGCACTCCTCTGGAAAAAGGATGCCGATCGCTTCCTGGCGCAATTACCGGCAGAAGTGCAGCAGACAATCGCGCGGCACGAGGAGCAGGGAACCACGGATTCAGAAGAGTACCAGAAGGCCATGAAGGAGTACTACCGCAGGCATGTGTGCAGACTTGACCCGCTGCCGGCAGTCATGGTGGAAAGCCGGCCGAAGGGGAACAAGGATGTGTACATGACGATGTGGGGACCGTCGGAGTTTTGCCCGACAGGCAATCTGAAGACGTTTGACTGCACGGACAGGCTGCATGAAATCGACATCCCGGCTCTGTTCATTTGCGGCCGGTACGACGAGGCGGCTCCGGAATCGACCCGGTACTACCAATCTCTCGTCCCACGCTCGGAGCTTCGGATCATCGAAGACAGCTCGCATCTCAGCTATTTGGAGCAGCCCGAAGAATACAGAAAGACGGTCCGCGGTTTTTTAAGCAGGGCAGACCTTCGATAGCGTCAACAAAAAAACGCGGGAACGTGCTCCCGCGTTTCTCGTTTTTTATTCGTGATTACATGCTGAACAGCTGCACCAAATCTTGGTGTTCAGTTGCGAATTTTTGCAGGGATTCCATGACTTCCTGCTGGACTTCCATCATTTGCTCATCGGTTACGGTCGCTACGTTGATCGAGTTATCCGCACTCATAGCCGGGATCTCCAGCGGCTTGCCGAATTCCTGCTTCGCTTTCACTTTGAAGCTCATGCCCTTCGGCATATCCGGGGACGGGTCGTTGAAGTTGATTTTGACATCGCCTTCGGAGTCGATGCCGTTGTCGGTCTTGGTCTCGGACATCGTCACATTTCCGGAGAAGGTGACCGGTTTTGGCTCGTATTCGTCTGCGAACAACACGGTGAAGTCGTACTTACCGCTTTCTTTCTTGTCTTCCTTGGATGTTTCGAAGGTCGTTTTCAAATCGAACATCGGCGTGTCGGACTCTTTCGCGGTAACCGTGACCGTGCCGTTCGTCTTGCCGCTTTTTTCGGAAGCCTTGTAAGTCACGGTCAATTCATTGCGCTTGGAATCTTCCGGATCGTGGAAGGAATAGCGATAGTACGAATCGGCGCCTTTTTCATAGGAGACACTGTTCCAGAAGACTTGCTCCTCGTTGTTTTGATCGCCTGTGAAATAGAGCTTGCGAGACAGGATTTGATGGTCGCCGTCGATCAGCATGACCATCTTCAGCTGCTCCTTCGAATTGCTGCCCTCTTTCTTGAGGTCTGCCAGCATGTCGTCAAGGCCTTTGTCGTATTCCTTCTTGAACTCTTCCTTGGAAAGTTCGTTGACCTCATAGCCGCTGTCCGCAAGCAGGGAAGCTACATTGTGGTAGCGGGTGTAGATCAAGTCGAACAGCTGTTGGTCGGATTTGGCTTTCTCCGCGATTTGCTTCGCCAGGCTGCGAGCTTCCTCTTCGCTAAAGCTCACGGTCACTTCGCGGGCGCTGGACTGGAAGCCTTCTTCCGAGAAGGACACATCCTTTTTCATCGTCACTTGGCTGTCTTTCAGGCTGTTGGCGTAGATCAATGCATAAGGCGTGAGCACGCTCTTCACTTCATCCTGCTTGAAGGCCACTGCATTGTACATGTCGCGGTAGGTCGTGAATTTTTTCGGCAGATCCTGGCCAATCTTTTGCTGCAGGGCTTCGCGATCCTTCAGATCGAAATAGCCGTATTTGCTGTAAAACTCGGGCAGACGGAAGCCGAAAACGGTGTCGTTGATGAAGTAGTCGAGAGTGGCCAGCTTTTTGCCCTCAAGCTGAACTTCCACATTTCCGGACTGCTGCTTCTTTTGCTCATCGATATTGCTTTGCATGACCAGCTTGGCGTTCTTGAGAAGATCCAGCACTTTTTGCGCTTGCGGATCGGAAACTGCCGCATCGATGGTAATATCGCTAAGCTCGGTAGTCGAGTGGACGGGCTTCTCCAAGTAAGGCTTCATGTAGTCTTCGTATTCTCCATATACCTTGGATACGTTGTCAGAGAACTTGAGCATGCTTTCCGCCTCTGACTGAAGATAGATGGTTTTCGCGCTTTTGAACAAGTCCAGCTTGGCGTAGGCAGTTCCCAGCCCGCCAAGAACGACTACGGCAGCTGCCCCGATGATCAGCAGCGGCTTTTTGAAGCTCTTGCGTGGCGCGTTCACGTTTACTTGCGTTTCCATGAGTTTCCTCCCTTTATTTCTCTCTCTCTGTTTCGAGTGCTTCCTGAAAAACGTTTTTCGCACTCGATTTTGTATTGTACCATAAGGGGGAGGAGCGAAAATGATTTCCAGTAAATTTTTTCTAAAAACAGGAAGTAAGACCCATATCGAAATGTCTGCATGAGAAGGGTCATCTTATTCGATCGGTCAGCCAAGAGGGAGGGAAAGCCAGTGGATTTTCGCGTGCTGCAAACGTTTATGGTCGCGGCCACGACGGAGAATTTCCATCAGACGGCCGAGGCGTTGTACATCGCGCAGCCGACCGTCAGTCAGCATATACGGCAATTGGAAAAGGAACTTGGAATTGAGCTGTTTGAGCGGGTAGGCAAGCGGGTGCGCCTGACAGCTGCGGGCAAGAGGTTTTTGCCGCATGCGAAAGCACTTCTGGAGCAGTGGCATCACGGAGTAGAGGATTTGCAGGCGTGGCGGCAAGGGTATCGGGAAAAGCTGCAGATAGCCGTCTCGCCGATCATCGCCCGCGCCCGCCTGTCCCACTTGCTGCATCGCTACACCAAGCTGTACCCGGATGTCGATCTGGCCATCAAAATCGCCGATTCGGTGGAGATCGGCCCGCTGGTGCAGAGCGGACAAGCTGATCTCGGTCTGACGCGGATGGTTCCGGGGGAGTATCAGCTCGCGACGTATTTGCTGTACGAAGACCCGGTCGTGTTCGTCGTGCCGACCAACGGCGGAGATATGGAGGCCCCGCTGCCGGATTGGGAGGCGGAGCTTGCGACCAAACGGCTCTTGACGCACAATCACCCCGGATATTGGGACGAGCTTTTGCTGCTGCTGCGCCAGCGCGGCTTGTCCTTGCGCACCATGGCCGTCTCCCAGGTAGACATCACCAAGCGCTTTATCGAGGACGGATTGGGCGTCTCGTTTTTGCCCCGCACGGCCGTGACGAGGGATTTGTTTGAGAACCGGTTTATCGAGCTGACCACGCCTGGACTCGTCTTGCCGAAGGTCGCTTCCTACCTCGTGGCACCGAAGGGGGGCATCAGCCACACGGCGCAGCATTTCGTGGATATTTTGTATTCCTTGTACGCACCCATGCCACCCGTGGTCATCTCGGGCAGAACCTGAATGAGGCCGTTAAAAATTGATTGTGAAACGCGATCAATGACCCCTTTTTCTTTTATTTCCCTTTGTAAATCGCAATCGATATACTAATGGAAAAGAGACGGAAACAAGGAGTGGGAATCCATGACGAAACAACATACGTTGGCAATTGGACTGGATGGCATCGCTGTGGCAGAAACAGACCTGAGTCTGGTAGACGGAATCAACGGCTTGCTTGTTTACCGCGGACATTGGGCGCGTGATTTGGCCATTCATCATACGTTTGAAGAAGTGGCCCACTTGCTCTGGTTCGGACATTTGCCCAGTGCAGAGGAACTGGCGGACCTGAGCGGCAAGCTGAAAGCGAATCGGGAGCTGCCTGAACATGTGAAAGGCATCCTGAAGCTCATACCGGCGGACGTGGACATGATGAGCGTGCTGCGCACAGGCGTGTCCGCGCTGGGGAGCCCGGCAAACGGCTGGCCTCCAACGATTGACGAAGTGATCTCGCTGGCGGCGAAAATGCCTACGATCGTCGCCTATCGATACAACTGTCTGCAAGGCCGCGAGCCTCTCGGGCCAAACCCCGAGCTGGACCATACGGCCAACTACCTGTACATGCTCAAGGGCGAAAAGCCGAATCCCGCACATGTTCGCGCCCTGGATGCGTACCTGATTCTGACGCAGGAGCACGGGATGAATGCCTCGACCTTCGCCGGGCGGGTCGTCAGTTCGACCGAGTCCGATCTGGTCTCCGCCATCACGGCGGCCATCGGCACGCTGAAGGGACCGCTGCACGGCGGTGCGCCTTCCGAGGTGACGGAAATGATCGAAGCGATCGGGACGAAGGAAAACGCCGAGCCGTGGCTGCGCAGCAAGCTGGAGAACGGCGGACGCCTGATGGGCTTCGGCCACCGCGTATACAAAACGGTCGATCCGCGCGCGACCGCCCTGCGTGTCGTCGCGTCTGAGCTGTCCGCGAACGATCCGTGGTTTGACCTGGCGACCCATGTGGAAAAAGTAGGCTTGAAGCTGCTGGAGGAATACAAGCCGGGGCGCAAGCTGAACACCAACGTCGAGTTTTTCGCCGCTGCCGTCATGCGGGCGGTCGGTTTGGAGGACGATCTGTTCACCCCGACGTTTGCCGTGAGCCGCGTCGTGGGCTGGAGCGCGCACGTGCTGGAACAGGCGGGCAAAAACCGGATCATTCGTCCGCAGTCGAACTATGTCGGCTCGATGCCGGAGTAAACCGCACCTCGTCGTGATAAAACCCCCTTCAGAGCAATGACACTGCTCAGAAGGGGGTTTTGGCTTGGAAAAAGGGGGCGGCTCCATTACAAAGCGCGAATCTGCTCCTGGATGTTTTCGGTGCTGATCCCTCCGTGGTAACAGATGACGGAGGAGATGTCGAAAGCGTTGTACTTTTTCAGCGAACGCCGGGCTGTATCTACGTCCAGCGCGGTGGGGGCATGGACGCCCATCAGCGTCCCGTTAACGCTGTACAGCGAATCTCCGGCCAGCAGCGTTTTGCTTTGCATCAGGTAGAGGCTGATGTGTCCTTCCGTATGGCCCGGAGTGTGGATGACGCGAATTCCGCCGCAGTAAGGAAGCACCTCGCCGTCAGCCAGAGTGCGCGTGACCTTGCCTTTGGGAAGGGGGGCGAGCTGAGGGTCTCTGATCGGCGGCAGATCTCCTTCGATATAAGGGCGTTCCAGCTCATGCGCGTACACATTCAGTTGGCGTGTACCCTGGCTTATGAGCTCCGGCAAGTTCCCGATATGGTCGATATCCTGGTGAGTCAAAATCACCGCCGCGAGCTGATGAAGCGCAACGCCTGCCTGCTCCATGGCTGCTCGCAGCTCTTCCATCTGTCCAGGGAATCCGGTGTCGACCAGGACAGCGGTGTCGCCATCGAAGAGCATAGTGGGGTGGATCGCCATCTCGCGAAACGGAAGATGGAGCATGTGGACATTCTTGGCAATTTCCATCGGGTGTCCCCCTTTTGAAAAGGATTGGGAAAACTACATGAGAAAGAAGCGAATCGATGGACAAACAGGAAAGATAATTTTTACGTAAGATTATATTATCCTGACAATGAGAGCCAGTCAAAGCGGTTTTTTCTTGAGGTTCAAAAAGTGCAGCCGAGTGCATAGAGGCATTGCGCATCCTGCTTTCATTTGGCATGATGGTGAAAAAAACTAGAGGAGTGGAACCTATGGCGTTGTTGTCTTCCCCGTTTCAAGTAAAAGGCCTCACGCTGAAAAACCGTATCGTTATGCCGCCGATGTGCCAATACTCGGTGGACGCACACGACGGTACGCCGACGGACTGGCATTTCGTTCATTACGTATCCCGTGCCATCGGAGGAACCGGCCTGATCATCGTAGAGATGACAGACGTAGAGCCGGACGGGCGCATTTCCAACGGTGATCTGGGCTTGTGGTCGGACGAGCAGATTCCGGCGTTTGCCCGCATCGTTTCGGAAGTCCATAAATACGGGGCGAAGATCGGGATTCAGATCGGCCACGCAGGACGCAAGGCCGAAGACGCAGCGGTGCCGGTATCGGCGTCTGCAATCCCCTTCCCGGGCTCCCGCTACAAGACGCCACGTGCCTTGACCACGGAAGAAGTGCAGGCGATGGTCGTCAAATTCGCCGAGTCGGCCAGACGTGCCGTCGAGGCGGGCATGGATACGATCGAAATCCACGGGGCACACGGCTACCTGATCCACCAGTTCCATTCTCCGCTCACGAACAAGCGGGATGACCAGTACGGCAAGGATCCCGCATTGTTTGGCGTCGAAGTGATTCAGGCAGTCAAAAAGGTGATTCCGGATGACATGCCGCTGATCATGCGCGTCTCTGCCGTAGAGTACGTGGACGGCGGCTATGGATTGGAGTACAGCACGGAGCTGTGCCGCCGATACAAGGAAGCAGGCGTCGACGTCTTCCACTTGTCCAGCGGCGGGGAAGGTCCGATCGGCTCCGCAGGGCGTCCGGGCGTGCACCCGGGCTATCAAGTGCCGCTGGCGCGCGCGATCAAGCAGGCGCTGGACGTACCTGTGATCGCTGTCGGCAACCTGGACGATCCCAAGCTGGCGGAAGCGTCGCTCGGAAACGGCGACACCGATCTGGTGGCCGTCGGCCGTGGCATGCTGCGCGACCCGTATTGGGCGCTGCATGCGATTCGCGCGCTCTCGCCGGAGGAGCTCCAGCCGCCGAAGCAGTACGGACGGGCGTTTTAAGCAAAAAGCTGCGTAGCTGCAAAGCAGGCAGCCTCTCGCCAAGGAATTGTGACGGCGGGAGGCTGCCTGTTTTTTTCTTCTGGCTCGTTACAGCCACCATTTCTCCTGGGGAAGCAGCACGACTTGCAGGGATGGAAAATAGAGGGATGTTATGCCTCACGCTTTTCCCGCAAGGCTTTGACGGCCTGCTGCATGGCGGCCAGCTCGTCCGGGGTAAGTGACTGCTCATGGTATCGATACCGCTCGTAGCAGTCGGTAATCTGCGCGGCGAGGCGAAGGCGGTCGGGGTCCTGCCATTGCTGCATCAGGCGTCGCAGGTATTCCTGACTCGTCTCGTAGCGATAGATCGGCTTTCCCAGCGCGGCAGCATGCTGCAAGAATTGATAGTAGACGTAGCGCACGGGGTCATCGGAGGGACCCGGCACTTTTTGAAACCACTTGCGGACATCCCACAGAGGCTGGTCGCTCTCTCCCTCGGCGAGCGGAGACCAGGCAGTGGGGGTGACGGCCGGAGCGGTTTCCTCGAGCGATCCGTTCTTCCGGAAACGCCGCTTCCAAATCGCGCGGCCCAACAGGGCAACGACGATCAGTGCAGCAGCTGCCAGCAAATACGGCCCCAGCAGCGAGATGAGCGGTTCTCCCTGAGCGTCCGGAAGATAGGGGGCATCTGAGCCCTGTCCCTGATTGTCCAGCAGGTCGTTGACCTTCCCGTCCTTTTCAAACGCGCCCGTCAGGCTTTCGCTCCATGCCGCCAGCTGCTTCAAGACTGGCTCGATCAGCCAGTACAGGCTGCTTCCGAGCGGGCCTTTTACCCATGACCAAAGCATACCCAGCGCCCCCAGCACCACCGAGGCGACAAGCACAAACCCGAGGGTGATCAGCGAATGGGATGCCACCACCTGACCGCCGAGCTTGGCACGGAGCCCTGCCGGCAAGCGGAACGGGATGAACGGCTCGCGCGTGACAAACTCGATCGAACCAAGCAACAGGTAGCTGCCCAGCGTCAGCCCCAGCATTCCGTAGTAGACGGAAGGATCGAACGTCCCGGGGGAGGCAGCTGTCTCGAACAAAGCGGCAAGCGACAACTGCATGAGGCCGGCCATCAGGGCGAGCACGAAACGCCGCTGCAGATTCGCGTGGCTGACGCCGGACGAGGCGACGGAATGGATTCTCCAGAAACAAAGGGCGGCGAGAATCAAAGCGAGCGGCCAGGAATCGAACGCCAGGTAGCCGGACACGCCTGCTGCGGCGACGATGGGATACAGGAGCATGTGGAACAAAGGGTGGCGGCTGCCTTCGTGGAACGCCAGGCTGCCAAGGGTGAGCAGCAGCGAGGCGATCACCCCAAAAGTCAGGAAGTGAATCACGCTGGCCGACATCCAGCCGAACAGCATCAAGGCGCTGGCAATGAGCAAAGCTTCCAGCCAAAAGGCCAACGTCCAGCGCCCGATTGTAATCCCGGTCATCGGGCGATTTCCCTCCTTTCGCGGGCTATGCGCGAGGATTCATACCGCCGCAGCACGGCCTGCTCCTCCGAAACATCCAAAACGGCGACCTGGTGCCCGCGCCGCAGCAGTCGCCCGATCGCCTCCTCGATACCCTCGTCCAGGCGAGGTGTCACGAGCAGAATCGCCTCCCTGGAGGGGCTCTCCTCCAGCCTCCGCAGGATGGGAGCGAGCGGCGTCGTGACGAAGTGATTGATCTGGGCGAGCTGGGTCATCACGTGCAGGTGATGGTTTTTGCCGCTGCCTGCCGGCTGATGAAAGTGATCCCGTCCGCGCTGTTTCACACTCATGTACAGGTCGTAGCCGAGCGAACGCTTGCGACAAAGGACCGACAGCGCCGCCAGGCAGGAAATGGTCCGCTCGTTGACGGTGACATTGTGCCGCTGCTGCAACGGCTCGTACGAAGGCAAAAGATGCCCGACAATCCGCCAGTCGGGGCGGGCGGTATGCTCGAATACACGGGTAGCCAGCGCGCCGGTCTTGGCAGTCGCCTTCCAGTTGATGTGCTTGAGCCGGTCGCCGGGGATGTACGGGCGTACCCCGCGCTGGAAGGTGGCATCTTCCTGCCTGCGCTGGCGGGAGAGCCTGCTGCCGTCCGGCTCGGAATCATGGAGGGAAATAGCCGGAAGCGGCAACGGCAACGGATAGACGAGCAAGGAAAAGGAGAGGGGAAACGGGATGGCGCTCGTCTCGTCCGCGAACAGGGGAAGGGATTCGGTTTGAATCTCGCTGATCCAGACCATCCCGCGCTTGTGCGGCGTGAGAATGAGCGTACGCTCCGCGCTCTGCCGCCAGGGCAGGTCCATGCGCAGGCGCACCACCGTCCGCTGATGGCTCTGCCGCACTTCATCCGCTCCCTCGACTGTGACGTGGTCGGGCAGGGTCAAGCGCAGCCAAGTGGCCGGGAGCGGCAGCCAGGAGCGATTGTGCATGCGCACGGTTACGTGCACAGGGGTTTCGGGCATGACCCGGTTTTGATCGCAGGTCCACTCGAGCTTGACCCAGCGGCGCATGTTTCCCGTCCACCAGCTCTGTGCGGCCGGCATGAAAAAGAACAGGCCGCCGAGCAGCCAGAGAAACCAGCTCCCGGAAAACAAGGCAAACAAAAGAAGGAGAAAGCCGATGACGTGAAAGTTTTGCTTCGTATTCATTTCCTCACACGCTTTCTTCGACAGGTGTCGGCACGCTTTGCAAAATTTGCTGCACGACTTCCGCCTCGGTCACGTGCAGCTCGGCTTCCATCGACAGGCGAATCCGGTGCGTGGCGAGGCTCGGGAAGACCCATTTGACATCGTCCGGCAAAACGTAGGCGCGACCGGCGAGAAACGCGGCGGCCTGCGAGCAGCGGAGCAGGGCGAGCATGGCACGCGGACTGATTCCCACTTCCACCGAGCGATGCGAGCGCGTGGCTTCCGTCAGATCGATGACGTAGTCCTCTACCGCCTGGCTTACATGCACCTGTGTCACTTCCCGCTGCAGGGCAGCGATCTCCTCTACACGGATGACAGGCGTGATCTCGGCTAAAGGGGATTCGCTGCGAAACCGTCTGAGCATCTCCCGGGAATCCTCGCGCGTGCCGTAGCCGAGCGACAGCTTGAACAGAAAACGGTCCATTTGCGCCTCGGGCAGCGGATAGGTGCCTTCCGACTCGATCGGGTTCTGGGTCGCGATGACGAACATGGCGTCGGGCAAGGGCAGTGTAATTCCTTCGATGGTGACCTGGCGTTCCTCCATGCCTTCGAGCAGGCCGGACTGCGTGCGCGGCGTGGCCCGATTGATCTCGTCGGCGAGCAGGACGTCCGCGAATACCGGACCTTTGCGCAGCTCAAATTCCTGGGTGCGCTGATTGTACACGTGCAGCCCGATGACGTCCGAGGGCAAAAGGTCGGCGGTAAATTGCACCCGGTGATAGGTTCCTCCGATGGCTTGTGCCAGCGTCTTGGCCAGCACCGTTTTTCCCATGCCGGGCAGATCCTCCAGCAGGACGTGGCCGCGGGCAAGCAGCGCGACGGTGAGCAGCCGGATTTGTTCCTCTTTTCCGACAATGACACGGTTGATGCAGCCGAGCAGGCTGTCCAGAGAAGCGTTTGCCATGGAAATTCTCCTTTATCGTACGTAGGTTGCGGGACGAGACCCGAGTATTCATTATAACAGGGAGGGGCTTACCTTTGCCAAATTTTTGGAAAAAGCATGCCGAGCGATGAGCTGCCGGCGATGAGCGTTCTGCTTTCCATCGAACCATGTCGAGAAACAGGGAATTCTATGAAAGCGGCGTTCGACATTTTTCAGATATTGTCAATGTTTGACAACATCAAGTACGATAGACATGTCGTAATTTTCCGTCGTTTTGTTTAAAAGAGAAACGGAGAATGGCCTGATGGATCGATTGATAAAAGAATTTCGGCTGGTGACGTATTTTTTTCAATGGGTGCTCCTGCTCGCTTTCTGTTTTTTTTATATGGACGCCCCGGATTCGGATTCTCGGTCGTTCGCTTTGTTTTTGCTCGTCGTTCTGGCTTATGTGGCTGTTCTTTTCTACGCGCTTCCGCGGAAACGCTGGTTCTTGCTCGGACTGGTCGACATGGGGATGGCTTTGTTTTTCATCATCCAGACCGGAAAGTGGAACAGTCCGTTTATGCTCTACGCGTACTCCACGATGCTCTGGCTCATGGTGGTGCTGCGACTGGAGCAAGTCCTTCTCATCGTCGTCCTGTTCATGCTGTCCGCTTCCCTTCTTCAGGATTGGCCGCTCTTCACCGTGATCCCGCCCACCATGAATTTCGACAAGCTCCGCCTTCTTCTCGACATCACCTTGTGGGTCAGTATGGCCTTTTGCTTTTTCGCTTTGCTGCGAGCATTTAAAACGGCGTATGCGAAATGCTACCAAGTCTACCTGTATGTCCGAAAGGTCGCATCCAACCCGGCGCTTGACCTTTGTACGGCTACGGAGAGGATGGTGCGACGTGTCTTCCGTGCGGAGCAGGCGTATTTGTGTCTCTATCAGGAGCGGGATGCAGGGGGAGACTGGAAGCGGGAATACTTCTTGAATGCCTTGCTGGACGCGGGCGCAGAGGAATGGGAGCGTGCGTCCATCCGGCTGTTGGACGACTACTCCGGACGCAAGGATACATACGTATGCAAGCCGCTGAGACTGGACGAAGCCGCATGGGGCTGCCTGCTGTTTTCCGTGCCGCCCAAGCGGATTTTGAACCGGGGTGACCATTTGCTTTTGCGTCTGATTTCCTTGATCGTTTGCCAGCAAGGGAAACAGAACCGCGCCCGTTATGAGCTGGCCCAATCGCTGCACGAGGAAATGCGGCGAAACCTCGCGCAGGACATGCACGATGGGCTGGCCCAGCAGCTGTTTTTTTTGTCCGCCCAGATGTACCAGCTGAAGCGTTCGCTCCCGCCGGAGGTGAGAAGCAGCCTGGAGGAAAGGCTGGAGCAGATCGAAGAGCGGATCAAATGGTGCCATGGAGAAGTCCGGCATACGATCACGCACCTGCGGGCGTTTCGGGAGTCGGAGCAGCTGTCTGAAGCGATCGAACAGCTGCTGAGGCGGATGACCGTGGGGACGGATCTGCAAGTGAGCTTTTCCTCCAAAGGACGGGTGCTGGAAGAGGAGCTGCCAGTTCTCAACGCAATATACCGCATGGTGGAGGAAGCGGCGGCCAATGCGGTCAAGCACGCTCGGGCCAAGGTACTTTCTGTCAGCGTGGAAGCATCCTCTGTGCAGGTCAAGGTGAGGGTGCGCGACGATGGCATCGGCTTTTCGGCGGAAGAGGATACGAGAGAAGACAACAGGTATGGGGTCGTAGGGATGAGGGAACGAATCGCTCAGGTGGGCGGAACGCTGCATATCCGCTCCAAACCCAGTGAAGGAACGGAAGTAATGGCGATCATACCGCGAAAGGGAGTAGAGATGTATGGATAGCGTGAACCTCTTGCTGGCGGACGATCATCGCATTGTGCGCGAGGGATTGAAGATGATCCTGGAGAGTTCCCCGCGATATACCGTGGTAGGGGAAGCCAGTGACGGAGATGAGCTGGTGTCCAAGGCGCTGGCGGTCAAGCCCGACCTGATTGTCTCCGACTTGAAAATGCCGGGCCCTTCGATCATCGACAGCTGCAAACAGCTCAAGGACCAGCTGCCGGAAGTCAAGGTGCTGATTCTCACGGCGTTTGACGAGAGCGAGGACGTATTTCGGGCACTGGAGTCCAATGTGGACGGATACATTATGAAGGACACGGTGCCCGAGCAGATTCTGCATACGATGGATATGGTGATGATGGGCTATTCCTGCTTTCAATCCAAGCTGCAGCGCAAACGGAAAGAGGAGTCCGACGTCTCTTTCACCGATCGGGAACAAGAGGTGTTTGAACTGATCGTCGATAACTTGAGCAATCAGGAAATCGCGCAGCGGCTGTATATTTCGGAAGCCACGGTGAAGACGCACGTCAGCAGCATCCTGCGGAAGACGGGGCAGCCCAATCGCTCTCAGGCTGTTTTGTACGCACTGAAAAAGGGACTGGTCAAGATTGGTCCGTAACGATCGTTCATCGTCGCAAAAACAGTAAAAGAGGGTCTTCTATGAAACAGCGGAAACGAAACAGAAACCACGCCAGTTTCCTCGCGGATGCCATGTTTTACTGGATTTCAGTGCTGGCCAGCGCGGATGCGGGGATGGGCGTCCTCCTTCAGGCGCTTGGCCTCGTCCAGAACGAATGGACAGCGATCGTCGGCCTGGCCGTTTGCGCAGCCACGAGCTGGACAGTCTACGTTCTGCACAAGCGTTACGTGCTTCCGGAGGCGTCGATTCATATCTCCGCATTCCTCGGGGCTTGCTTGCTGCTGTTTTTTTGCTTGTACAACCCCCAGCAGTTTTCCGGCTTGTGGTACGTTTTTATCCTCTACCCGATTTTTCTCAGTTTTTTCAACGACCGGGCGCTTCTTCTCGTTTGGGGGACGGTCAGCTATCTGCTTTATGCGCTAAGCCTGGGCGGAGGTCAAAGTGAAGCCGTCAGCATGGACACCTTTTTCCATCTGACATTGGGAGCGGCGAGCGGGATCTGTTCCTGGCTCGGCTTCATCACGCTGCAGAAAAGGCTGAAGGAAGCAAGGACGGCCACAGAAGAGCACCGCCGGGAGTACGCGATCACTCTGTTGAATACGCTCGTTCCCATCGTGGAGCGGAAGACGCAGACGAGCAGCAGGGAAATCGAGCAGATGAGCAGGCTGATCAAGAGGATGCTGCGCGAGTTTCCCGACGAGCAGGTGAATGACTGGGAGATCAAGCTTCTCTCCCTGCTGCATTACGTGAGCCGAATCAAGTTTCCGGACTACGTGTTTGAGACAGACGAAAAGCTGACGACGTTTGAATTCCAGATCGTTCAAGAGCATTGCCAGTTTGGCTACGAGATGTTCCGGGACAATCCGTCCTTTGCGCGAGTTGTCTACGCGTTGCAGGATCATCACGAGCGGTTCGACGGATCGGGATACCCGAAAAAGCTGAAGGGGGACGACATCGCCTTGCTTGCGCAAATTCTGGGCATCGTCGAGTGCTTTTTGGCGATGACCACGACGCGCGTGTATCGGCAAACCGCTACGATCGAAGAGGCGTTTGAGGAGATCTGCGCGATGGCAGGCACTGCTTTTGACGAACGGGTGGTCAAGGCGTTTGTCAAATCGGTGCAGATTCATTCCCCCACGAAAGTGTCGCATGTGCCCCCGTTGGCCGCCAAGGCTTCATCCTGACGGCAAGGGCAAATCCTACTGGTCGCCGATACGATTTTCCTCGCGGGCCTGTTAGAGTGAAAGGAGCAGGGAGGCGGAGGACCATGATGCAAAAATGGTGCAAGCGTTGCAAAAATCACTCATTCAGCAGCGGGGATTGGTATAAGTGGATTTGTCCCTATTGCGGCCGCGATCTCACCGCGCAAAAGGCCGATCCTGTCGGCATCCGGCTCATCATGAAACGCCCTCTCGCTCCTCAACGCTTCCAACCGTCTGGACTGAAACGGAATCGACCCGACGAAAACACTGCCTGATCGAAAAGGCAGTGTTTTTATTTTGCCTTCCTTCCTCCGCTCGCCTCCTCCTTCAGGATGAGACGGGCTCCGACCGGTGTATAAATATCTTCCTCCTTCCAAGCGGCCATAGTCCCTCCCACGGTGGAAGATGCAAAGCGCCAAACTCTTTACAATGGGGAAATGAGGTGAGCGTAACGTGGGAATGGTCTGGGGGAAGCGCATTGGCTTGATCTTGGTTGCCCTTTTTATCCTCTTCAATCTCTTTTTGTATGCCAGCAGCCGCTGGAATCCGGATGGTATTCCCGGCCTCGGACAGTGGAAAGTGCTCTCCGTACTCACGGGCAGCATGGCTCCTGTCATCCATGCAGGCGACATGGTGCTCGTGACCCGCTACACAGACGAGGTGCCTCGGACGGGAGATATCGTCACTTACTGGAAAGACGATCAGACGCGGTCGCTGATTACCCACCGGGTGATCCGTCGGCTGGAAAATGGCTACTTGCAAACGAAAGGCGACGCCAATCACGAGGCGGACGGTGGCTGGACAAACCCGGACCGACTGGTAGGCAAAGTCGTATGGACGATTCCGTATGCGGCGGCCTTGCAGCAGTGGATGAAAGAGCCGCCGACGCTGCTTTGCATGCTAGCAGGATTCTCGCTGTTTCTGGTGTACGTACAGCGCCGGTCAGGCGGCCAAGAGGGCAGCCAAACGGCTTCAATGCGACCCGAATCGATTGAGGGGGAACGATCATGAAGTGGGAACAGGTGAAAAACTGGCCGTGGAAGCGGATCATCATCGGATCGGCAGTTATTTCTTCTATTGCTGCAAGCACCAGCTTTGGAACGTACGCTTATTTTACGAGCCAAGCGGAAGAGTCGGCCACTTTTGCGGCAGGAAAGCTGGAAATCAGCCTGGGGGAAACGAAGGCGAAGTTTCAGGCAGATGCGGATCAGCCTTTCATGCCGGGTGTCCGCGTGCAAAAAACGCTAAGCGTAGAAAACAGCAGCGACGTGCCTGTTAAGTACGCACTGCTGGCGGAGAAGGCCGATGGAGATGACGTCGTCTACGATCAATTGGTGGCGGAAATTCGCCGGACGAGCGATGACGAGCTGCTCTACCACGGGCGAATCAGCGCTTTGACGCAAGCCAACGTAGTCATACCCGAGCTGGGCAAGGGCGAACGCGATCAGCTGGAGTACACCGTCTACCTGCCGGAGAGCACGGGCAACGAGGTCCAGCAGAAGTCGGCGGAAGTCACGTTTGGCTTCCTCGCTACCCAACAGGAGAACGGCGATTACTTTGCCCAAGGCGGGCCGGTCATGACATTTACACCGCAAGACTTGAGCGGCCAGCAGCTGCTCAGCACGATGAAGCTGGCAAACCGGGTAGGGGAAGAAGAGAGCGCCAAGCAAAAAGACGGCGAGGCGGTCAAGGGGATGACCTTTGTGCTGGCTGCGGGCTCCTACGATCTCAGTGGAATGGAGCTGCCCAAGAACATTACGTGGAAAGCGGCCCCCGGCCAAGAGGGCAAGGTCGTCATCCAGGCGGACGAACTGGAGGTGCGCGACGCCTCCTTTGATGGCATTCGCTTCGAGGGCAGCGGGACAGGCTTAGTGGTCGGCTCTCATGTCAGCTTCCGCAATTGCACGTTTGCCGGATTTGATGTCGCGATTCGCACGGGAGAGGCGGACCAAGATGGCGCGGACAAGTCCGAAACCGCAGATTCGTCGGAAGAGACAGGCGGCAAGTACCTCGAAGGCTTGACGGTGAAAGACAGCTCCTTCGAGAACGTAGCACAGGCAATCGTACTCGATGGGAGCATCAAGGCGGCACTGATTGCAGGGAACACCTTCAGCGGTGGAGACCACGCTGTCGTAATTGCCAATGACCGGGAGACGCAAGTCCAGATTGTCGAGAACGACTTCACGAAAGTCAACCAATACGCGGTAGAAAGCGGTGGAGTCCGGGTGGGTGATGGCATTGACGGATTTACGGAGATCGAAGGAGAAGCCGCCGGGACGAAGAAGCTGGCTCTCCATTTGTACAAGGCGGACATATACCTGGAAAACAACGAGTATGCGCGCTGAGCAGTCCGGGCGGTCGCGGAGGCGTTCTAGGAGCAGCGTGAGGACGAGGAAGGCTACGCTCCGGGATCAGGTCGTGGGCAGCGTCTTTCTCGTAGGGGTAGCACTGTCGCTATGGGGGCAGCCCGCTACAACGTACAGCTGGATGTGGCATGAGGTGAGGGATGCGGGGAGCGAATTTGCGGTCGGGCTGCTCGATATTTCGGAGAGCCGTTTTGGAGGCGAATGGGAGGTTATTCGCGGAGGGAACCAATCCGTCGATCTGTCGCGCATGATCCCGGGCGATGCCCGCCAGCTGAAAGCGACGCTCTCCAAGGGAGCGAGTGATCTGGACTTTTCCTATAAAATCGTGGCGCGGGTAAAAGGTACGAGCACTGCGGGAGAGGCTGGTACAACGACTGCGGCGCAAAAGCTGGAGGAAGTGTTGCGCATTCGAATTACCGAAGGCACGCGGGAAGTGTATGACGGACTCGTGAGGGAGTTGCACCAGCAGCAGCCAGGACTGCCTGTACCAAGCGGGACCGAGGGCGAATTTACGGCCCACGAGGGAGATAAAACGTTTTTCATCACGGTGTACTTGCCGGCAGAAGGCGTCGATCACACCTACCAGTCCCTCAGCGGGGAGCTGGAGCTGCGCTTTTTGGCGAAGCAGGCGACGCCGGATGCGATTTTTGCGGAGTGAGGGGGAGACGACTTGAAGAGACTGGCGCTGGGGCTGATGGCGGCCACACTCATGCTGAACATCGTTCCCCTGGATGGCACACTTTCCTTTTTGACCAGTGAAAAGAAGCAGGTGTCCCCCGTTTCGACGGGCACCAATGAAGATGTATTCGTGACGGATACGACACAAATCCTCCTGAAGACAAAGGTGGAGAAGCGCACAAAGGTGCGCCGTGTCAAAAATGCGGACGGAAGCTCCTCCGAAAGAAAGGAAAACAAGCTCTCTGTGATGGCAGGATCGCAGCTGATTACGTTTGCACCGCAGCGGCCCGATCTGGACCTGGATGTGGAAAACATCGCGGTGACGGGCGACGCCGCAAGCGAAATCACGGTAGAGCGCATAGACGACGAGGGCGGGAAAAACATCGTCTTTCGGATTTCCCATCGCTATCAGAGCGCGTGGGACAAGCGAAGCAGCGGAACTGACAGGGGAGAGGTGCGCGTGACCGCTTTGGGGGGATTTTACTCCTTGACCATTCCGCTGACAATTAGCACGTCGTATAAGGAATCGACGGATGTGACGGAGGAAGCGGCGCCAAACCAGCCCGGTCAGCCGAGCACGCCAAGTACACCAAGGACACCAAGCATTCCCGACACGACAGGAAATCCAGGCACGCCGGATACACCCGGTACTCCCGATACGCCAGGGACTCCGGATACACCGAGCACACCGGATACGTCAAACAATCCTGGTACGCCGCCGGACACTTCCGATCCGTCCGTAAACAATCCGGTGCCGGGAGGGGACGAAGCGGGTTCTGCACAGCCGCCGTCCACCGGCTCGGAGACAGTATCATCGCCATCTACAGATCCGAGCGGCCCGGCACCTCCATCTCCGGAGGATGCAGGGAGCAATCCCACCGTGCCAAATACGCCATCCGACTCCCCAAGTACCCAGAGCGGCCTTTGAGCGAACGGTTCGGCAGCGTCCGATCGGGATGTAGATGCCGTGTGGCCGCACAAAATACCCCAATCTTGCCCAGCGAGGAAACTCCTTGCTGGGTCTTTTTTGTTTGCGCGTGCGGGCCCGCTTGGAAAGCGGATAGCCAGATCATCCCAAAGGATGAGGCGGGAGACATCCAAGGAGGAGGCCGATTTCATCCATTCGTGCAAACGGAATCACCCTGACGCAGGAAGTTGAGAATTTGGAAAATACGTACAATCAAACATGTAAACAACCGAGCCACACCAAAGAAAGCGGGGGAATGAAGCAAGTGGCCTTAGTAAGGAAGACGATATCGATTCTGACCAGTTTGTTGCTCATCGTAGTCATTGCCATCACGGGACTTCTCTTTATCGGAAAAATGAACGGCGGGAAAACCATGCTGTTCGGCAATCAGATCATGGTGGTATTGAGCGGCTCCATGTCCCCGACTTTCGATACGGGAAGCGTAGTCGCCGTCGGCCCGGCGGACTTCAAGGAAATCAAGCAGGGTGACATCATCACATTCAAGGATCCCGAAGGCATGACGATCACCCACCGTGTGGTCGAGGTGGCCGAAGGGGAGCTGCGCACCAAAGGGGATGCCAATGACGGCGTCGATACCGCACCGGTAACCCCGGAACGCTTGATTGGGAAAGTCCACTACTCCGTCCCGCTGATCGGTTACTTCATCGAATTCGCGAAGTCAGGAGCAGGCATGCTGGTGCTTCTCGGATTGCCGGGCGTGTATCTCATCGTCAGCCAAGTATGGAAGCTGATGCAATCGATCAAGCAAGAAGAAGGGAAAGCCGCAACAAAACCGCAAGCGTAACGCACCTGCCAAGGTGATACCTTGGGGGCTGGTACAAGACTCCAAGCTGGTATCAGGCTTCAAGTCATCATAAACATTCATTCTATGAGGAGGAATTGAAACATGAGCTTGAAAAAACAATTCGCAATGACTCTGGCTTCGGTAGGACTGGGCGCCGCTTTGATCGGCGGAGGCACCTTCGCTTACTTCAATGCAACCACTCAGGTCAAAGACAACACCTTTGCGGCTGGTACCTTGAAGATCGGCGCAACTCCCGCCAAAGAAGTATTTAGCATCAGCAACCTGAAACCGGGCGACTGGATGGAAAGAACGTTCAACCTCAAGAACGAAGGTACACTGGATATCGACAAACTGCTCCTGAGCCTGGATTACACCATCACCGATGAAAACAACGACGCGAATGGAGACGAATTCGCCGACAACCTGAAAGTGTACTTCCTCAGCAGCGACAACTCCCAAGTTCCGCTGGATGAGCGCATCATCCTCAGCCCGCTGAACGGAAAAACGCTGAAAGAGCTGAAAGCAAGCGGACAATTGGACATCAGCAGCTGGGGCACAATCTGGAAGAACCTGAAGCCGGATGCGAGCGAGAAAATCTTCATGGCCGTGAAATTCATCGATGACAACAAAGACCAGAACCGCTTCCAAGGCGACGGCGTCAACCTCACATTCAACCTGGAAGGCAAGCAGGCAGCAGGCGAGCGACGCTAAGAAACGGCAATGCGGACCAAACGAATACAAAAAGAGGGAGAGCCAAAGCGCTCTCTTTTTTTGCGTAACAGGGATTCTGCTCGAAGGTTTGCTCGCTCGCGATTCTGAATCACCTTCGTCTGCCGGGGCGAAAAAACATAAAAACAACCAGAATTTCCTTGTTTTAGTGGAAAAGATGTGTGTATTACAAAAGAATCAAAATAGAGAGGAGAGATGCCGGCTGCTGTCTGAACCATGCCGAAAGGTCCAGCTATGCAATGCAGAGGGCCCGACTTTTTTCACCTTTTCTGCGGGCAGTGAGGCTGGGCTTGGGATTTACCATAAATTTACCGTTTTTTCTGTGAATACGGGTGTGGTAATTTTCAGGGAGCCAAAACTTCTCACCAGGGAAGTGCGGGGGACGATTTTTTTCGCAAGGTCGCACGATCTGCGATTGGGGTGAACCGCATATGCGCAGGGTTGACTCCTCAACCCGAATCCGACAACTAACCTCGCAGGCAGTTGAAAGGAGAGAATCATGAATAAACGATCCGTAGCGAAATCTCTTGCAACGATGGCGCTGGGCTTGTGCCTGGCAGCGATCGCCACCCCGGCGTTCGCGGCTTCCTGCCAGGTGAAAGAGGGGGACACCTTTTACCTGATCTCCAAACGGTACAACGTGCCGTTGGAATCGGTCTTGAAGGCAAATCCCGGGGTAGATCCGCAGAACCTGCAGCTCGGACAGACCATTCAGCTGCCGGTCCAAAATCAGGCAAAAACAGTTGCCGGGCCGTCTCGCCCTTATAGCAAGGTAGTCAAAGCCGTGGCAACTGCCTATACCGGTTCTGCCGAAGAAAACGGCGGATGGGCTGGAGTGGACTACTTCGGAAATCCCCTCAAAGTGGGAACGATCGCTGTCGATCCCAAGGTAATTCCGCTGGGCTCCACCGTCTACATCACCGGGTACAAGCATGGCTCGCTGCCTGCAAACGGCATGATCGCCAAAGCCACCGACATTGGCGGAGACATCAAAAACGCGCGGGTGGACATTTTCGTTCCGGGTAACGACGCAAGTGACTTCGGCATGCAAAATGTTCAAATTTACGTATTGAAGTAAGCGATGGCACAAAGAAAGAGACTGCGAATTTCCGCAGTCTCTTTCTTTATAAATGGATGAGTAGTTCAGCGAGAACAGCTGTCCGCTAGATCGCGGTCGCTACAACAGCCTGCTTCAGGGCTTGCTCCAAATCCCCAATGATATCCTCGATTGCCTCGGTCCCGATGGAAAGGCGGATCAGCCCCGGTGTCACTCCGGCTGCGGCCTGTTGTTCCTCTGTCATCTGCTGGTGGGTGGTGCTGGCAGGATGAATGACGAGCGACTTGGAATCACCCACGTTCGCCAGATGAGAGAAGAGCTTCACGGACTCGATCAGTTTTTTGCCCTCGTTCACGCCGCCGCGAATGCCGAAGGTGAGGATGGCGCCGGCGCCCTTCGGCAAGTATTTTTGCGCCAGTGCATAGTTAGCGTCGCCTTCCAGACCCGGATAGCTGACCCATTCAACCGCAGGATGGGAGGCGAGGTATTGCCCGACAGCAAGGGCGTTTTGGCTGTGGCGCTCCACGCGCAAATGCAGCGTCTCCAGCCCTTGCAGGAAGAGGAACGAGTTGAACGGAGCGACGGCCGCTCCGATGTCGCGCTGCAGTTGGACGCGCGCTTTGATGATGTAGGCGAGCGGTCCTACTGCTTCGGTGTAGACGACACCGTGATAGCTCGGATCCGGGGTAGTGAGGCCCGGGAACTTGCCATTGTTCCAGTTGAACTTGCCGGAGTCGACGATGATTCCGCCGATGGCTGTGCCGTGGCCGCCGATGAACTTCGTGGTGGAGTGGACGACGATGTCGGCGCCGTGCTCGAACGGGCGGCAAAGGATCGGGGTGGCGAAAGTGTTGTCCACGATCAGGGGAATGCCGTTTTCATGGGCGATGTCGGCGATCGCTTGCAGATCAGCCACGTCAATGCGCGGATTTCCGATCGTTTCGCAGAACAGCGCTTTCGTTTTCTCGCTTATCGCTGCACGGAAGTTTTCCGGGTTGGACTGATCGACGAAGTGTACCTTGATCCCCAGGCGTGGGAGCGTGTGGGCGAAGAGGTTGTAAGTGCCGCCGTACAGGCTGCTGGATGCGACCACTTCATCGCCGGCGCCTGCGATATTCAGGATGGAAAATGTGATGGCCGCCTGGCCGGAGGAAGTCGCCAGAGCCCCGACACCGCCTTCGAGCAGGGCGACCCGCTTCTCGAACACATCCTGCGTCGGATTCATGATGCGCGTATAAATGTTGCCCATTTCTTTGAGGGCGAACAAATCTGCGGCATGATCGGTATCGCGGAATACATAGGACGTCGTTTGATAGATGGGAACTGCGCGCGATCCCGTGACAGGATCAGGCTCCTGCCCGCCGTGGACAGCGAGCGTTTCCGGTTTCCATTGTTGATTTTCAGACATGATCATCTCTCCTTTTTCTGTGATAGGATAATGAAGACAGAATCGATAAAAAAACGGAGCGTTCTCCTGAGTAGAAGAAGGCTCCGGTCTTGCACGGAAAAGGCGTTCATCTCTCAGAATCTATGGATTCTGCAGGAATTGGCACCTCACATGTCGACATGCAGGTTGCCGGGCTTCGTCGGGCCTGTCCCTCCACCACTCTCGATGAATTGCACGAAACTGTTGTTGTCACAATTGTATGAAAAAACCAACTTTCTGTCAACGTTTAATCTCAAGTTAACAAGTAGGAATTGGCGGCTATAAACGGCGCATCGATGGCAGAGACTTTCACGTAGCGGTGAGAAAAACGGGATGGCCGTTCGCAACGGTGGGGCATCGTGGCTGCGCATGGGAAGGGCTCGCTCATTAGAAAAGATAAGCGCTGTATGATATGATGGGAGATGGTAAAAACGGATCAATTTTCATGTACATAACAGGAGGATCATGACGATGAGCAATGGCGTAAAAGAAATCACCCCGGAAGAACTGCAGGCCAAGCTGGAAGCCGGCGAAAAGCTGCAGGTGATTGACGTGCGCGAGGTGGAGGAGTGGAACGCAGGCCACATCAAGCAAGCGAAACTGATTCCACTCGGCTTTTTGCCGACTCGCGTAGACGAGCTGGACAAGGACGTTCCGATCGTGATGGTATGCCGCAGCGGCGCCCGCAGCCACATGGCTACGGAGTACTTGAGCGCCCAAGGCTACGACGTGGCCAACATGGTCGGCGGCATGCTGGCTTGGCCGGGTGACACGGAGCGGTAATAGCCGTAAGAAAAAGGTCCGCTGCTTGAACGAAATAGAAAACAAGCCTCGCGGATGAGCAAGGGGAGGAAGCAACTCGTGAGTGAAGGCGTGCAAAAACAGCAGGAATCCGCACTGCAGCGGCACTGGTTTACGGCGCTGGCGGGCGTGATCGTCCTGGCGATTGTCGTGGTCCTGGGCTATAAATATATGGCCAAAGAGCCCATCCCGGTCATGAAGACGTTGAATGACTTCTCGCTGGACAACATCAACGGATCGACCTATACATTCTCCGAGAGCAAGGGAAAGGTACGTCTGGTGGAATTCATGTTCACCAAATGTCCGGATATTTGCCCGGCCACTACCTACAACATGGCCAAGATGCAGGAGCAGCTGAAGGAGAAGGGTCTGTTCGGGGACAAGGTGGAGTTCGTGAGCATTACGTTTGACCCCGAATACGACACGCCGGAGGTCCTTCAATCTTACGCTTCCAAATTCAAGGCGGACCCGAGCGGCTGGCAGTTTTTGCGCGGGGATGCCGAGGCAGTGGCGAAGGTGACGAAAGACTTCGGGATTGCGGTCATGAAGCAGCCGGACGGTTCCTTCGCCCATACCGCCATTATGTTCCTGGTCGACAAAGACGGAAACATGCGCCGCGCGTACGGAATGGCCGGCGAGATGGACATGGACAAAATGATGGACGACATGCAGCAGCTGGCAAAGTAACTCAGCCGGTCTCCTCATAGCGGATGGCCAGCACCTTTTCGGTTTTGGTCTCGAACTCAATATGAACGAACAGCGCCCACTCGCGATTGCCCTCACGGAGCAAGAGCTTGAACGTCTCTTCCGACGTGGTGGGCGTTTTTTGTTTACGCCCGACATGCAGGTAATCCACGATTTGCGCGTGAGGGTATTTTTTCATCGTCTGCTGCACGGCGATTTGTCCCCATTTCGCATACGGCGGCTGAGCCGCTGCCGGGGATGTCCAGACAAGTGTCAGGCTTAAGAGCAGAGTCGCGAGGAGGCCAAACGCTTTCGGTTTCGTCTGCATCGTCTCACCTCAATCTAATCAAGTCGGATCGTTTCCCGATTGAACGTAGTTTGCCCAGTTGCCCCCTTTTGAAAGCCTCCGTTTCCTTGCTTTATGCCCTCCGGATTATGTACAATTTCCCAATAGGCACAGAATGGTTCCCGCTGCGAAAACAAAAAGGTCGCAATGGGAGAACGTTTGCAAGACTGGATGAAACGAACGCCTCGCGTTGTGTTACAATAAGAATGGCATGCTTGGTTCGGGTTCCCAAAATCATGCACGATGATGTTAGGAGGAAAGAGTTTGAGCGACGTTAAGATTTTCGCAATGGGCGGCCTCGGCGAGATCGGAAAAAACATGTACTGCGTCGAGTATGAGGACGAAATCATCATAATCGACTGCGGGGTGAAATTCCCCGAAAACGAGATGTTCGGTATCGACCTGGTCATTCCCGATGTATCCTATTTGATCGACAACCAGCACAAAATCAAAGCCTTGCTTTTGACGCACGGACACGAAGACCACATCGGGGCGATTCCTTACGTTTTGCGCAATTTCAAGGTGCCGGTGTACGGTGGCCGTCTGACCCTGGGCTTGGTCAAGGCGAAGCTGGAAGAGCACCGCATGCACAACGATGTCAAACTGATTCCGATTTCGGAAGACACGGAAATTCCTTTCGACCGCCTGAAGGCGACGTTTTTCCGGACAAACCATAGCATTCCGGACTCGTTCGGAGTCGTGGTGCACACCCCGGAGGGCATGGTCATTCACACGGGGGACTTCAAATTTGACATGACGCCTGTCGGGCAGACGACGGAGTACGGCAAAATCGCCCGTATCGGTGCGAGCGGCGATGTGCTGGCCCTGCTGTCGGACAGCACGAACAGCGAACGGTACGGCTTTACCATGTCGGAGCGCACGGTGGGCGAAGGGATTCTGGACGTCGTGCGCAAAGCGCGCGGCCGCATCATTCTTGCGACGTTTGCGTCCAACGTGCACCGCCTGCAGCAAGTGGTAGACGCCGCGCAAGAGTGCAACCGCAAAGTGGCCGTCATTGGCCGCAGCATGGAAAAAGTGTTTTTGATCGGACAAGAGCTCGGCTATATCCAGATGCCCGAAGGAATGCTGATCGACATCAAGCATATCGATAACTATTCGGACAACCAGGTGCTGATCATCTGCACGGGCAGCCAGGGGGAACCGATGGCGGCACTCACCCGCATCGCCTCCGGTTCGCATCGCACGGTGTCCATCTATCCGGAAGACACTGTCATCATCTCGGCTTCGCCGATTCCGGGCAACACCATCAACGTGAGCCGGACGATAGACAAGCTGTACCGGGCAGGCGCCAATGTGGTGCTGAATCAGGATTTCGACATCCACGCCTCCGGTCACGGCAGCAGCGAAGAGCTCAAGCTCATGCTGAACTTCATCCGTCCCAAGTACTTCATCCCGATTCACGGGGAGTACCGGATGCTCAAAACCCACTCCAAGCTGGCACAGCAAGTGGGAATCGAGGACAGCAACATCTTTATTATGGACAATGGCGACGTGCTCAATTGCAGCCGCGAAAAGGCATGGCTCAGCAAGGTTCCTGCCGGCATTGTGCTGATTGACGGCAGCGGCGTGGGCGACGTCGGCAATATCGTCCTGCGCGACCGCAAGCATCTGGCCGAGGACGGTCTGATGGTCGTCGTCGTCAGCCTGGACATGAAAAACTTCAAGATCCTGACCGGTCCGGACATCGTGAGCCGCGGCTTCGTCTACGTACGAGGCTCCGAGTCGCTCATCCAGGAAGCGACCATGCTCGTTCGCCAGCGCCTCCAGGAAGCCCTGGAGAAGAAGATCAAGGAGTGGTCGGAGCTCAAGGCGCAAATCAACGAAGTGATCAAGCCGTTTATTTACGAAAAAACGGGCCGCAATCCGATGATCCTTACCATTTTGATGGAAGTGTAGGAGCAGGCCAGTTCCTGATTCTCTGGCGGTTATGAACCGGGTATAATGGTAGTAAGGAAAAAACGTGATAGTCAAAGGAGAGTTGCCCTATGATGTCTTATGAAGCATATATGAGCCAAGTGATCCAACCGATGCGCGATGAGCTTACTCGCAACGGTTTTCAAGAGCTCCGCACGGCGGAAGAAGTCGAACAGACGCTGCCAAACGCGAAAGGCTTGACGCTGGTCGTCGTGAACTCCGTTTGCGGTTGCGCGGCAGGCCTGGCTCGCCCGGCGGTGGTTCACTCGCTGAAGCACGAAAACAGACCTGACAACATTTACACTGTATTTGCCGGACAAGACAAGGAAGCGACCGCGAAAGCCCGCGAGTACTTCGAAGGCTATCCGCCGTCCTCCCCGTCCTTTGCCATCATGAAAGACGGCAAAATCATGACCATGATCGAGCGTCATCAAATCGAGAACAACGACCTGCAAACCATTGCAAACCTGCTGACAAACGCGTACGACACGTACAAATAAGCAAGCCGATTACGAAAGGGACGCTCGGTTACGGGCGTCTCGTTTCATAGGTACGGGTCTCTCTCGTGGCTGCGGATGGCATGCAATCGGTTGATGAAAAGAAAGGGGAATGGGCTTCATGCAGACCCGTTCGTTTGGAAGAGACCCGCATCAGGTCTCTTTGCTGGGGTTCGGCGCCCAGCGCATCGTGGATGAGCACGACTGCACGGAGGAAGAAGCGGTCGCGATCATTCGCCGCGCGGTGGAGGCTGGCGTCAACTACTTCGATACGGCTCCCAGCTACAGCGCCGGACAGTCGGAGACGCGTGTCGGGCTCGGGCTGAAAGGCCTTCGCGACAAAGTGTGGATTGCGACCAAGACAGGAGGACGTACCCGCGACCTCGCCCTGCGGGATCTGGAGGGCAGCCTGAAGCGGCTTCAGACCGATTACGTCGATGAATGGCGGATGCACAACATTATGCAGCCTCACGACCTGGAAGCGATTTTCGCCAAAGGCGGCGCTCTCGAGGCCTTGATCGAGGCAAAAGAGCAGGGGCTCATCCGCAAAATCAGCATCAGCGGCCATACGGATCCGCGCCTGCTGGCCGAAGCCATCCGCCGCTTTCCATTTGACAGTGCCCTGGTCGCCTTGTCCGCGCTGGACCATTTCATTTACAGCTTCGCTCACGATTTTGTCCCCCAAGCGGTGGAAAAAGGCGTGGCGGTCATCGGGATGAAGGTCATGGGGCTTGGCAAGCTGGCTCCGTGGACCGAACAGGCACTGCGCTATACGTGGAGCCTGCCGGTTACTACCTCGATTTTGGGCGTCAGCAAAATGGAGGAGCTGGAAGCCGATCTTGCGGCCGCGAACCGCTTCGTCCCCATGACGGACATCGAACGGTTGGCGCTGTTCCAGGAAATCATGCCGCTGGTTCGCCCGGATGTCTTGCGCTGGAAGGCGCGCGAATGGATGTCGGGAGAATGGTACGAGCTGCCTGAGCTGCCGTTTTCTAAACAGTAGAAAAGGAGAACCTCTCTTTTTGTCCCGATCGTTCTCATGGATGAAGACTTGAAGGAAGGTTCGTTTACCTTCTCGCGGGAAAACGGAGAGGTGCTGTCGTTTGCCCTTACCTATCAGGAAAATACCGGCCGCTGGAGTTACAAAAAAGTGAAATAACCAAAGAGAAGCCGTTCGTTACCTGTATACCCGTAACGAACGGCTTTTCATTTTCGTCTAATTAATGAAGAGCATGGGGACAAGAATCTTCACCGAGTGCGGGCCAAGCCACTGCCTTTGCTGCGGTGGAAGGATGCGTGGACCAGGCACAGGAGCACGGCTGTGAATGAGACTGTCGTCGCGAGGAGCAGGGTAGGCTCCACACCGCCGCGGTCGAACATGTATCCCATCGCCAGCGGACCGAGCAGACGCCCCAGAGCCGTGATGCTGCCAACCACTCCGAGGTAAAAGGGGGCAGCGTCGCCCGTTTTTTCCGTAATAAACGTAGGAATGGTAGGGGAAATCAGCATTTCCCCAAACGTCGTGATGATCATGCCGAGCACAAATGCGGTATAGCTGCCGTGAAAGAGCAGGATAAACCCGAAGCCTGCGCCGTACAAGGCAGCGCTCGCGACCAGCTGGGCGGAAAGGCTTTGCCGCAGCAGCCGTTTGAACCAGCTCGTAATAGGCTGCCCGGCAAAAATGACGATCCCGTTGATCGTCCACAGCCAGCTGTACGCGGCAAGCGGCATGCCGAGGCCAGTCAAATAGGGAGCGACACCGGTATTCCAGACGGTGGTGGAAAAGAAAATAAATCCAGCGCCGAGCGCCATGAACAAGTATAATTGATACCGAACCAAGAGCTGTATGGTTTCCCGGCCACTGCGTTTTTGGGCTTGCCCGGCAGATTCCCCGACCAGTTCATGGTGCGAGATATGCTTCATGAACAGGAAAAAGAATAGGGAAAACAGCAAGGTGCTCGCACTGTTCAATACAAAGGTCAGCTGAAAGGAAATGGCGGCGACCACGCCTGCGAGCGAGGTGCCGATCGCCATGCCCAGGTTGTTGCTCACATAGACGATGTTGAACAGTTCGCGGCGTTGTTCCTTCCAGCGAAAGCCGATGAACGCCTGGATCGCGGGGGAGGACAGGTTGAAGGTAAAGCCGAGGCCGATCATCAATGCCAGGTACAGGTACCAGTTTTGCGTAAAAGGGATCGCCAGCTGGATACAGCCTTGTACGAGCAAAGAGCCGACGATGAGGCGCTTGGCTCCCAATCGATGAAACAGCGATCCACCAACAAATTGCCCGATGATTCCGGCAAGGGACTGCAGCATTAGGGCAAACCCCGCTTCGGTCATGGAGCGCCCAAGTACGGTATGTACGTACAAGGTATTGAGCGGCCACATGAAAGCACTCCCGGAAGCGTTGATAAAACTGGCAACCAGGAACATCCAGGCTTCCCGCGGATAGCGCCGGAAATAAGAGGCTGGTGAGATCATAAAGACCCATCCTTTGCGCTAAGATATGGAAACAGTATAATTGTTTTTTATATACTTTGTAAACAGAAATGTTTAGTAAGTGGGTTTGCCACCCTACCCAAATAAAGGCTGCTCCACATTGTGCGGTTTCGAGTATACTAAACAAAGCGGAGAGTTGAATTCCTATTGACACAGAGACTAAAGGTGGAGTCATTCTATATGCGAATTTGGAAACGAATGTTGTTTCTCGTGGTTGTTGCGCTGGTTGCAACCGTAGGCTACTACGGATATTCCTTTTACCAGTTTGCACAAGATATTCAGGAGCCCAATGTCATCACGCCGCCGCCACCGGACGGCGGTGCTGCGACGAAGGCTGCGGAAATTCCCCATTGGGATGGAAAAGATCGCGTGAATATCCTGCTGATGGGCGTCGATCGCAGAGGGATGAAAAACAGCGGATTGCCTCGCTCCGATTCGATGATGCTGGTCAGCATCGATCCGGTCTCGAAGCGGTACGACCTTTTCTCTATTTTGCGCGACACGTACGTAGACATACCCGGCAACGGCAGCTCGCGCATCAACGCGGCCATCGTAGATGGAGGCCCGGATCTTGCGATGCAGACCGTCAGCCAGTTTACCGGCTTGCCTGTCGATCGCTATGTCATCACCGACTTCGAAGGCTTCAAGGCGCTGATTGACGCAGTGGGCGGCGTGGATCTGGACGTGGAGAAAAACATGTATTACCACGACCCGACAGACAAAGGCGTCTACGACATCAATCTGAAAAAGGGTCCCCAGCATTTGGACGGGAACAAGGCGCTGCAATACGTGCGTTTCCGGCACGATGCTACCTCCGATTATACGCGCACCGAACGTCAGCGTAAATTGCTGGCGGCTGTAGCCGACCAGATGAAAAAGGGAACGACGCTGATTCAGTTGCCGAGCATTTTAAAAGAAGTGACCCCTTACGTCCAAACGAACATCAGCATGATGGATATGTTGAAGCTGTCCTCGCTGGGGTTGGATCTGAATACGGCCAATCCGGGGAATTACCAGCTGCCTCCTATGGGGATGTTCCAGGAATCGCATCGGGCAGGATCCGTCCTTATCCCTGACGTCGATCAGGTGCAGGCGTTTATCCAGCAAGCAATCGATCCGGCTTCCCGGAAAACAGACGGGACCGAAGCGAAAGATGCAAACAACAGCACGCCAGAGTGAGCGTGCTGTTTTTTTTTGTCCGGTCAATTACGATGGCGGCAATCAGGGAGGATCTGGACGGAAATGGCTTATAAAAAAACTTTTTTCCTCTCATTTCTATTGACGTATGAATTTTATAAGGGATATAATCCGAGTTGTGCTAAGGAATCATTGAATTGCGAAATATGAACATAATATACGTGGAAATCTTTCTTATCAAGAGAGGCGGAGGGACAGGCCCTATGAAGCCCGGCAACCGGCCCATGTCTGACATGGGTGTCGTGGTGCCAATTCCTACAAGATTGATTGGATCTTGATAGATGAGAAGGGTGGATGCGAACGTGATAGACGTTGCAGCCCCTTTTTCGCTTGATGAAAAAGGGGTTTGTTATTTTGGCATCATGGAAGTCTTTTGACAGGAGGTGGACTCGTTGATTGAATTGCGTAATCTGCAAAAAAGTTATCAAGTGCAAGGCAAGACGATTCCCGCATTGCTCGGGATCGATTTGAAGATAGAAAAGGGCGAGATTTACGGGATTATCGGGCATTCCGGTGCAGGGAAAAGCACGCTGATCCGCTGCATCAACCTGTTGGAGCGTCCTACCTCCGGACAAGTCATCGTCGACGGAGTGGAGCTGACCAAGCTGGACGAACAGAAACTGCAGGAGCAGCGCCGTCAGGTCGGGATGATCTTTCAGCATTTCAATCTGCTGTCCTCGGCGACGGTAGGCGACAATGTGGCATTCCCCTTGAAGCTGGCGAAGCGTCCCAAGGCGGAAATCCGCAAAAAGGTGGACGAGCTCCTGAAGCTGGTGGGGCTGGAGGCGCATCGGGACAAGTATCCTTCGCAGCTCTCCGGCGGGCAGAAGCAGCGCGTCGGGATCGCTCGTGCGCTCGCCAACGATCCGAAGGTGCTGCTGTGCGACGAGGCTACTTCGGCATTGGACCCGCAGACGACCAACTCCATTTTGTCCCTGCTGCTGGACATCAATCGCAAACTGGGCTTGACCATCGTGTTGATTACGCACGAGATGCACGTCATCCGCTCCATTTGCGATCGCGTCGGAGTCATTGACGGGGGACGCATCGTCGAGTCCGGGAAGGTACTCGAGGTATTCCTCAAGCCGCAGCATCCGACCACACAGGAGTTCGTGGAGCAGGTGGCCGATTCCACCGAGCTGAAGGAAGCCGTGGCCCACGAAAAGGCGAACGGCAACCGGACTATCGCACGGGTCACCTTTTTGGGAGAGAAGACGTACCAGCCGATCCTGTTCCAGACCATGCAGGAGACGGGCACTGTCTTCAGCATTTTGCAAGGAACGATCTCGCGCATGAAAGATACGCCGTACGGTCAGCTGGTCGTCGAGCTGGAGGGCGACGCCATGCAGAACCAGCGGGCCATCGAGACGCTGCGGCAGCGCGGCCTGGAAGTGGAGGTGATTTAAGATGGCATTGGAGAATGTAGACTGGTCGGAAATCGCTGACGGAACGGTCGCGACCCTTACGATGCTTGGCTTCTCTACGCTGTTCGCGGTATTGATCGGCTTGCCCATCGGCATCATCCTGTTTCTCACTTCGAGGGGCCAGCTTTTGGAAAACCGCGTCTTTTACGGGATCGCTTCGGTAGTGGTGAACATCCTGCGCTCCGTACCGTTCATCATCCTGATGATCCTGCTGATTCCGGTGACGAAGCTGATTGTGGGAACGTCACTCGGCGTTCTGGGGGCGATTCCGCCGCTGGTCATCGGGGCTGCCCCTTTCTTCGCACGGCTGGTGGAAACCTCGCTGCGGGAGATAGACCGGGGCGTGATCGAAGCGGCACAGTCGATGGGAGCTTCCAACTGGCAGATCGTGTGGAACGTCCTGCTGCCTGAGGCGCGTGCCGGGCTGATCGCAGCCATTACCATCACAACCGTGACACTCGTATCCTATACCGCGATGTCCGGGGTCATCGGGGGCGGAGGACTGGGCGACCTGGCGATTCGCTACGGATACCAGCGCTTCCAGACAGACGTCATGATCGTGACGGTCGTCATTTTGCTCGTGTTGGTGCAGATCTTGCAATCCTTCGGGGACCGGCTGGTTCTGAAATTCAGCCGGAAGTAAGGTCTTTTCCATAAATGCTTTCAAGCTTGAACAGATAAAAAGGGGGATATGAAACCATGAAAAAGTTAGTGGTATCCGTATTGACTACTGTATTGGCTTTCTCTCTGGCCGCTTGCGGCAGCAAACAGGAAGCGGCTCCAACTCCTGCTGATGGCGGCGCACAAGGCTCCGCTGGACAAGAAGTGACGCTGAAGGTCGGAGCGACTGCCGTTCCGCATGCAGAAATTCTGCGATACATCCAGCCGAAGCTGAAAGAGCAAGGCGTTAACCTCGAAGTAAAGGAATTCACTGACTACGTCCAACCGAACATGCAAGTTAACGAAAAACAATTGGATGCGAACTTCTTCCAGCACAAGCCTTACCTGGATCAGTTCAACAAAGACCAAAACATGGATCTTGCGCCAGTCGTAGCGGTACACATCGAGCCATTCGGCGGCTACTCCAAAAAGGTCAAGAAAATCGACGAACTGGCTGACGGCGCAACCATCGCTTTGCCAAACGACCCGACCAACAACGGCCGCGCTTTGGCTCTGCTCGAGAAAAACGGCTTGATCAAGCTGAAAGACGGCGTAGGCATCAGCGGTACCGTGAAAGACATCGTCGAAAACAAGAAAAACCTGCAATTCAAAGAAGTCGAAGCGGCTATGCTGCCACGCGTTCTGGATGAAGTAGATCTGGCGCTGATCAACACCAACTACGCGCTGGAAGCAAAGCTGGTTCCAACCAAAGACGCGCTGATTCTCGAAGACAAAGATTCTCCCTATGCAAACTACCTGGTAGCTCGTCCGGACAACAAAGATTCCGAAGCGATGCAAAAACTGGCGAAAGAGCTGAACTCTCCTGAAGTGAAGCAGTTCATCGAAGAAAAATACAAAGGCGCGATCGTTCCTGCGTTCTAATGACGCCCAGGAAACGGCGGACAAAAGCCCAACTGGCCCTATGGCTGGTTGGGTTTATCTTTTTTTACCAATGTATAAATATTCATAAAATTTAATTAAATCTATCCAAACCCCATTCTCAGAACCCGTATCGGTCGATTATATTGTGGTTGAAATGGGAAAATTTAGATAAGGGGGAATACTCAGATGAACGGGAAGGGAATGCGAATCGCCGGATTGCTCCTGCTGATAGGAGCCTTGGTGGCCGGCTGCTCAAGCGCAGGACAGCAGGCGACGCCGACACCGGAAAAGCAAGAGACGGCCGCACCGGCAACACCGGCGGCAGAAAAGAAGCAGCAGGTGTTTCGGGCAAATTTGACCAGCGAACCGACGACGGCCGACCCGGGGCTGGCCAAGGACGCCACATCGGGGACGATTGTGCGCGCGACGTTTGACGGGCTGACACGTCTCGACAAGGATTCCAAGCCGATGAAGTCGATGGCGTCCGACATCAAGGTGTCCGATGACCATCTCGTCTACACGTTTACCATCCGCGACGCGAAGTGGAGCAACGGTGATCCGGTAACTGCCCACGATTTTGAATACGCCTGGAAGCGCGCGCTCGATCCCAAGCTGGCCTCGGAATACGCCTACCAGCTGTACTACATCAAAAACGCGGAAAAAGTCAACAAGGGTACGGCGAAGCCCGAAGAACTGGGGGTCAAGGTGCTGGACGACCGGACGCTGGAGGTCACCCTGGAAAACCCGACGCCCTTCTTTCTGGAGCTGACGGCGTTTTACACCTACTATCCTGTCGACAAGAAAGTGGTCGAAGCCAATCCGAACTGGGCCAATGAAGCTGCGACGCATGTGGGCAACGGGCCGTTCAAGATGACGGGCTGGGAGCACAAGAGCAAGATCGTCCTGGAAAAGAACGAAAACTACTGGGATAAAGATGCCGTCAAGCTGGACCGAATCGAATTTGCCATGATCGAGGACGACAGCACGGCGCTGTCCATGTTTGAAAACGGGGAGCTCGATTGGGCGGGACAGCCGCTCGGCGGATTGCCTACCGATGCGATCCCGTCGCTGAAGGAGTCAGGAAAGCTGGTTGTGCATCCGAAGGCAACCATGTACTGGTTTAAGATCAATACGACGAAACCGCCGCTGAACAACGCGAAAATTCGCAAAGCCCTGTCCTATGCGGTGAATCGCCAGGCCATCGTCGACAACATCACACAGGTAGGTCAAGTGCCGACGATGGGGATGCTGCCGCAGTCCATGATCATTAAACCGGATGGCTACTTCAAGGACAACGACGTCGAGACGGCGAAGAAGCTCCTGGCTGAAGGTCTGAAAGAGCTGGGGCTGTCCTCGCTGCCGCCGATCACGCTCTCTTACAATACAACCGACCGCCACAAGAAAATTGCCGAAGCCTTGCAGGACCAGTGGAGAAAGGGACTCGGCATCGATGTGAAGCTGCAGAACAAAGAGTTCAAAGTCCATCAGCAGGATTTGCACGAGCTGCATTACGAGATCGGGCGAATTGGCTGGAACGCCGACTTCAACGACCCGATCAACTACATGGAAATGTTCCGGGACAAAGACACGGGCAACAACGATACGGGCTGGGAAAACCCTCGTTACAAAGAGCTGATACAGAAATCGTACCTGGAAGCGGACCCGGCAGCACGCACCCGGTTGTTTGCGGAAGCCGAGCAGATCTTTATGGATGAAATGCCGCTGATTCCGCTGTTCACGGACGTCGATGTATGGGTGCAGAGCGAAAAGGTGAAGGGTGTGCAGGTGGATGGACTCGGGTTCATCGACTTGAAGTGGGCCGAGATGGTGCAATAGCAGCAGGCGGCGTCTCTCTGGAAGGGTACTTGCCCCAAATTACCGTTGTCAGCACCGTCCGCGACAATTATTCTGGTAAGTAGAAACGTACCGGTAAACGGGGGAAGCGAGACAGGAGGGACGCCCATGAATCCATCGGTGGAAAAATCGGTGAACGCGATGCTGGACGGAGTGCCAAAAGGGGTCCTTCACCCGGCAAGCGGGGAGCAGAAATTCTCGCTTCAGAGGTATGCGCCGTCATCGGAGGCGGGCAGCTTCGTGCAGCATTACTGGATCGTCAGATGGGACTTGAGAGGCCAGGAGCCGTATCGGCAGACGGTCATTGCCCATCCCAATGTCAATCTCGTGTTCGAGAAAAATGGCACCCGCATCTATGGAGTGGGAAGGTCGACTACGGTCCGGCTTGTGCAGGACCACGGATGGGTCATCGGCATCAAGTTCAAGCCGGGCGGTTTTTATCCGCTCTTCGGGGCGCCGGTATCCCGCCTGACTGGCCGTTCGATTCCTCTGGAGGATGTGTTTGGAGTCGACAGCGCTCCTCTGGAAGAGAAAATCCTGCAGGCTCCCGATGATCAGGAGATGGTCAGCCGGGTCGAAACCTTTTTGACGCCGCACTTGCCTTCGCCGGATCCGAATGCAGCGCTCGCCCATGAGCTCGTCACGGCCATTCGTGACGACAGAAACGTGATCAAGGTAGAGGATGCCGTGAGTCTATCCGGCATGAACAAACGAACCTTGCAGCGGCTGTTCGACCGTTACGTCGGAATCAGCCCGAAGTCCGTCATCCAGCGTTATCGGCTGCAGGAAGCGGCTGTGCGAATCGACCGGGGAGACGTGACGGATTGGCTGGAGCTGTCAAGCGAACTGGGGTATTACGACCATTCACACTTTATTCGCGACTTCCGCTCGGTCGTGGGGATGTCGCCGGAAGAGTATCGACAGAAAAAATAAAGGACCAGGGCTTTCCTCTCAGGCTGTCAGCCGTGAGGAGAGCCCTGTTTTTGTCCTTGTTAAATTTTATAAACAGCCGCACGCGACCATAGCGCGACTCCTTTCGCCTCTTGCTGCCCGTACGCCTTGGGAAGCCTTGCCGTGACGCGAGTTCTTGATTAGAAAGAAGGCTTCGCGAAAAGTTTTTAATGAAAAAACAAAATTTATTTCATTTAATACAATTTGATGTTTGCATAAAACATAATTAATTTTAGTTAAATTCTCTTTAATATGACTAAAAATATTGTATATTGTCTGTGGAGCTTTCTCGTACAGGTAGGGATTCTTGTATCCGAATCCAGTATCAGTGTCATAGAGCGAGACTTCGAACGAAGTGAGAAAGCGAGACTTATGCCCATTGGGTACGAAGGCTTTTGCCAAAGATGGCTGAGCCAAGGCTTCGAATAGTTTTACCGACAAAGATAGGGGGTCAACAAAACTATGAAAAAGAGTGTATTCGCTGCAATGAGCTCGATTCTCGTCCTGAGCGCTGCGCTTGCTGGTTGTGGCGGCGGAGATACCAAAGCTGGGGAACAAAACGGTCAAGCAGCCAATGAAGAAAACAAAGGACCAAAAGTACTGCGCATGAACATGCACAGCGAGCCGCCTACCGCGGACCCGGCCCTTGCCGAGGACTCGACTTCCGGCGCCCTGCTTCGTGCGACTTTTGACGGCTTGACTCGCATCGGCGAAGACGGCAAACCGCATGAATCCGTAGCTGAAAAAATCGATGTATCCGAAGACGGCTTGACTTACACCTTCCACCTGCGCGACTCCAAATGGAGCAATGGCGACCCGGTGACAGCAAAAGACTTCGAGTTTGCTTGGAAGCGCGCTCTTGATCCGAAGCTTGGTTCTACGTACGCATACCAACTGTACTATTTGAAAAATGCAGAAGAATACAACACGGGCAAAGCCAAAGCGGAAGACGTCGGCGTAAAAGCGCTGGACGACAAAACGCTGGAAGTGAAGCTGAAAAACCCGACTCCGTTCTTCCTGGAGCTGACCGCGTTCTACACCTACTTCCCTGTTAACCAGAAAGTAGTGGAAGCGAATCCGAAATGGGCGAGCGAAGCGAAAACCCACGTAGGAAACGGACCGTTCAAACTGGAAACGTGGGAGCACAAGAGCAAAGTGGTTCTCGCGAAAAACGAAAACTATTGGGATAAAGATACGGTCAAGCTGGACAAGATCGACTTCTCCATGGTGGAGGATGAAAATACCGAGCTGTCCATGTTTGACAACGGCGACCTCGACTGGGCCGGTGCTCCTATGAGCGCACTGCCGACGGATGCTGTGCCGGCTCTGAAAGACTCCGGCAAAATGCAGACCCACCCAATCGCGGGTACCTATATGTATAAATTCAACACGGAAAAAGCGCCGTTCAACAACGCTAAAATCCGTAAAGCGTTCGCGTATGCGATCGACCGTCAATTGATCATCGACAACGTGACGCAAACCAACCAGCAGCCTGCAATGGGTCTCGTGCCGCCAACCATGTCCGTAGCGGCTGGTCCTTACTTCAAGGACAATGACATCGAGACTGCGAAAAAATTGCTGGCGGAAGGCATGAAAGAAGAAGGCCTGACCAAGCTGCCACCGCTGACCCTGACTTTCAACACGTCCGAAGGTCACAAGAAAATTGCGGAAGCGATCCAAGACCAGTGGAAAAAAGCGTTCGGCGTAGACGTGAAGCTGGAAAACAAAGAGTGGAAAGTATTCCTCGACGACATGCACCAAGGAAACTTCCAAATCGCACGTTCCAGCTGGACAGGCGACTTCAACGATCCGATCAACTTCCTGGAGCTGTTCAAGTATAAAAAAGGCGGAAACAACGACACCAACTGGGAAAACAAAAAGTACCAGGAGCTGCTGGACAAGTCCGCCCTCGAGAAAGATCCGGAGAAACGCAAGCAAATCCTGGCCGAAGCAGAGGCATTGTTCATGGACGAAATGCCGGCAGCGCCAATTTACTACTACACGCATTCCTATGTGAAGAGCGACAAGGTAAAAGGTGTGGTCCTCGACGGTCTGGGCTTCGTCGACTGGAAATGGGCAGACATTCAATAATCACCCAGGCGCATGCCGCCACCGAAAGAGAAGGGCTGATAGGCTCTTCTCTTTTTATTTTGCTTTTGGTTGGGAAAATTAGTAAAATGGAAAAGATTAGCAAAAGGAGGGGGTTTTTTTCATGAAACGGTTTAGGAGCGCGACGATGAGCTGCTTGATGAGCGCAAGCGTTTTGGCCATCTCGGCAAGCGGGGCGGCTGCAGCGGATGCGGGGCAAAAAAACCACAGCGGAAGCGAGCTGCATCTTAATTTGTATTCCGAACCGATGTCTCTGGATCCGGCGATCGGGGAGGACAGCATCTCGTTCGCGCTGCTTCGTGCCACGTTTGACGGGCTGACACGCACCGGTGAGGATGGCAAGCTGCATCCCTCGGCAGCGGAAAAAATCGATGTCTCGGATGATGGGAAAACCTATACGTTCCACCTGCGTAGTGCGAAATGGAGCAACGGCGATCCGGTCACGGCGCACGATTTCGAGTACGCCTGGAAACGGGTGATTGATCCAAAGATCGGTGCCGGGTATGCCTACCAGTTTTATGTAATCCTGAACGCAGAAAAAGCGAACCGGCAAGAAGCGAAGCTGGACGATGTAGGCATCAAGGCGATCGACGACCGAACGCTGCGGGTGACCCTTGAAAAGCCGGCCCCGTATTTTTTGGAGCTGACCGCGCTTCCGGTCTACTATCCCGTCAATAAAAAGGTCGCAGAGGCAAGCCAAGGCTGGTCGTGGGAAGCGAATACCCACGTCGGCAATGGACCGTTCAAAGTGGAGAGCTGGGATCACAAGAAGTCGATCGTCCTCGCCAAGAACCAGGCGTATTGGGACAAGGCTGCAGTCAAGCTGGACAAGCTTTCGTTCTCCATGGTGGAGGATGAGGCCACAGAGCTCAGCATGTATAAAAACGGAGAGCTGGATTGGGCAGGCGGACCGCTCGGCAGTTTTCCAGCTGACGAAATCCCCGCTTTGAAAAAATCCGGGGAATTGCGCACGCAAGTGTTTGCAGGGACGTACTGGTACAAGTTCAACACGGAGCAGGCTCCCTTCCAGAATGCCAAAATCCGCAAAGCTTTCGCCTACGCCGTCAACCGGCAAGCCTTGATCGACGATGTGCTGCAAACGGCACAGCTTCCTGCCACTGCCATCGTGCCGCCGGTTCAGTCGCCTGTGAAGGAAGGTTATTTCAAAGACAACGATGTCACCCAGGCGAAAGCGCTGCTGGCCGAGGGGATGAAAGAGCTCGGCATCACCCAGCTTCCGCCGATCACTCTTACCTACAACACCTCCTATGCCCATCAAGCCATTGCCCAGTTCATCCAAAGCGAGTGGAAGGACAATCTCGGAGTGGACGTGAAGCTCGAGAACAAAGAGTGGAAGCAGTTCCTCGATGACCTGCACGAAGGCCGCTATCAAATCGGCCGTTTTGGGTGGGTAGGCGATTACAGCGATCCGGTCAATTTCCTGGAGCTTTTCAAGGACAAGAATGGCTCGCTGAACGATACCCATTGGGAGAGCCCAAAGTACAAGGCGCTGTTGGAGCAATCGGCAACGGAATCGGATCCGGAAAAGCGTAGGGCGATCTTGAAACAGGCTGAGCAGATCCTGATGGACGAGATGCCGGTCATGCCGATCTACTATTATACGAATTCCTGGATACAGAATGAGAAGCTGTCAGGGGTCGTCATCGATCCGCTGGGAACGATCGATTACAAATGGGCTCACTTTACGAACTGAAGGGCGTTTTTCGCCCTTCTTTTTGTTTGTCTTTCAGGTGATGCCAGCATCTTATTAGCAAGTGGTTATATGTGATTTATAAAAAATCATAATATTTAAAATAGAATGCCAATCATCTATTTTGGCGGCTGGAAGGCAGACCCGAAGCGAAGGGGCTATCATCGAAATTTTTTCAGAGAATAAAAATCCGCATGAGATCAACGTTTCTGGCAAGAATAACGAGAGAGGAAGCCTCTTCCGTATTATTTTATCGGTAAATTAATTTTTATATTTGATTAATGATCTTTATAAATAAATAAAAATTTATTAAATCAATCTAAAACATATTTAAAAATAATATAAAAGCATGTATATTGATAAAAGATTTAGAAAAGGGGGATAAATGGCATGAAAAAGAATGTTTTCGTAGCAATGAGTTCCATCCTCGTACTTGGTGCAGCCCTCGCTGGTTGCGGCGGCAATGCAGCGAAGCCAGCAGACACTGGCGCTAGCCAAGGAAGCGCTCCAGCAGCAGAAAAGCCTGCATCTGGACCGAAAGTACTGCGTGTGAATCTGCACTCCGAGCCGCCGACAGCGGACCCGGGCATTGCAGAAGACTCCACTTCCGGTACGATCGTTCGTGCAACGTTCGAAGGTCTGACCCGTACGGGAGAAGACGGCAAAGTACACGAAGCCGCTGCGGAAAGCTACACGGTTTCCGAAGACGGCAAAACATATACATTCAAACTGCGTGACGCAAAATGGAGCAACGGCGATCCGGTAACAGCGAAAGACTTCGAGTACGCTTGGAAGCGCGCTCTGGATCCGAAAACAGCCTCCAACTACGCGTACCAGCTGTACTACATCAAGAACGGTGAAGCTTTCAACAAAGGCAAAGCCAAAGTAGAAGATGTCGGCGTAAAAGCACTGGACGACAAAACGCTGGAAGTTACCCTGGAAAATCCGACTCCATTCTTCACGGAGCTGACCGCTTTCTATACGTACTACCCAGTGAACCAAAAAGTAGTGGAAGGCAACGACAAATGGGCAGCTGACGGCAAAACCCACGTAGGTAACGGTCCGTTCAAGCTGGAATCCTGGGAGCACAAAAACAAGCTCGTTCTGGTGAAAAACGACAACTACTGGGATAAAGACAAAGTCAAATTGGACAAAATCGAATTCTCCATGGTAGAAGACGAGAACACCGAGCTGTCCATGTTTGACAACGGCGAACTCGACTGGGCTGGCTCGCCGACAAGCTCCCTGCCGACAGACGCGATCCCGGCTCTGAAAGACTCCGGCAAAATGAAAACTCAACCGATCGCGGGTACGTACTGGTACAAGTTCAATACGGAAAAAGCTCCGTTCAACAACGTGAAGATCCGTAAAGCGTTCACATATGCGATCGACCGTCAATCCTTGATCGACAACGTGCTGCAAACCGGACAGATCCCAGCTACCGGCGCAGTTCCGCCATCCATGGCACTGAACAAAGACGGCTACTTCAAAGACAACGACATCGAAACCGCGAAGAAGCTGCTGGAAGAGGGTATGAAAGAGGAAGGCCTGACCAAGCTGCCAACCATCACCCTTTCCTACAACACTTCCGAAGCGCACAAAAAGATTGCGGAAGCGATTCAAGACCAATGGAAGAAAAACCTCGGCGTAGACGTGAAGCTCGAAAACAAAGAGTGGAAGGTGTACATCGAAGATCTGCACCAAGGCAAATTCCAAATCGGCCGTATGGGCTGGCTGGGCGACTTCAACGATCCGATCAACTTCCTGGAGCTGTACAAGGATAAAAAAGGCGGCAACAACGACACGAACTGGGAAAATCCGAAGTACAAAGAGCTGCTGAACCAATCCGCTCTGGAGAAAGATCCAGAGAAGCGCAAAGCAATCCTGGCACAGGCCGAGCAAATCCTGATGGACGACATGCCAATCATGCCGATCTACTTCTACACCGATTCCTGGGTCCAAAACGACAAGGTATCCGGCGTGGTTATCGACGGTCTGGGCGCAGTCGACTACAAAAACGCGGACATCGCACAATAATCGAACAAGGTTGATGAGGAGAGAGGCGCCTAGCGTGCCTCTCTTCTTTTTTTGGAATCTCATGGACAAATGACCAATCCATCCGGCCAATCCCGACATAGAGTGAAAAGAACAAACTGTCACACGGAGGGATTCGCTATGGATATTGGCAAACTGCTCAGTCTTGTAAAGTCGATACCAAAAGATAAGCTCAAGTCGGATGCCGGACTCAAGGAGGTCATCCGCGATCTGGGCAAAAAAATGGGCAAAAACTTTACCGAGCAGGAATTGAACAGCTACGTAGCCCAGTTTCGCACGATGGCGAGGACCGAAAATGTCGGCAGTCTCATGAACAAGCTGTCCAAAAAAGGCGTGGACATGAAGGACCTGAACAACTTGAAAAAACGCTTTAAGTAACGGCTCGAAAACATGGAGGGAGGTGGGACTATCGCAGTCAAGACGAAAAAGAGACAAAAGCAGGCCGTCTCCCGCGACCAACTGCTTGAGACAATGAACAAGCTTGCGCGTGACCACAATTCCGCCAATGAACAAGTGCTTCGCGAAATGGTTCACGTGCGCCAGGAACTGCAGGACGTGAAGAATACGCTGGGACGGATGAGCAACAAGTCGAGCTCTGGGCCGAGGCGCAGCCTGTTTTTTGGGCCGCGTCGCCGTTCGCCTGCACAAAATGAGTTGATGGCAAAGCCGAAGCCGGCGTTCAGTCTGGAAGACCTGCTGCCGCTCTTGCCTCACCTAAGTGACGCGTTTCCGCAGCTGAAGAACCCCAAAGTGGCGGAGTCCATCAAGGTGTTGTCCAATCCGGCAGTGATGGCGATGATTCAGCAGTTTATGGCCAATGGCGGCTTGAGCATGTTGACTGGTAAACAAGTAGAAGAGGTAAATCGTCGGGAGAGACGAGGGTTGTTGTTCCGGTAAGGGACACGAAGAGGCGTTGGCCGACAAACGCCTCTTTCTATTGCAACGAAACCTGTCAATTGGTGATTGAAAATGTCAGACAATTACGTCTATACAAACTATTTGCATTCAGACATAATGATATGCGAATGGAAAAATTCTTTTTACCAGGAGGACAAGCATGCTGAAAAAATCGGTAATTCCTTTCTGTCTCATCGCCAGCCTGACGTTCGGAATGACTGCTTACGCCCAGCCTCATCCATCGGACAGTGCGTTTGACAACAAGATCGTAAAAAGAATTAAGGTCGACAACATTTATAAAACGATCAAGGATTTGTCCGAAGAGCCGAGAGTGGCAGGGACGGCCTCCGAGCGCAATGCGATCAAATACATCGAAAAGAAGTTCCAATCGTACGGGTATGAGACGGAAAAGCAAGCGTTTGATTTTTACAGTTATACGGGACCTACCGATGTAGCTTTCTCTGTCAGCGGGTTTGAAGATACGGATTGGGAGCTTGGCACTTTTACATATGGAGTAAACGGAGACGTAAGCGGAGAGCTGGTGTACGCCGGATTGGGCAGGGAAGAGGACGTGGCCGATCTGGATCTGTCCGGAAAAGTGGCGCTGATCAAGCGCGGCGAAATTCCTTTCTCGGAAAAGGTCAAGAACGCAGCGGAAGCGGGTGCCGAAGCCGTCATCATCTTTAACAATGCCTCCGGGGTGATCAACGGGACGCTCGGAGGGCCGGACGATGGCTATGTTCCTGCCTTGGCGCTGACACGGGAGCAAGGAGAAATGCTCCTGGAGAAGCTGGAGGAAGGCGAAGAGCTGACGGCGTCCGTCACCGTCGAGGGAGCGGAAACGAAGGAAAGCACCTCCTACAACGTGATTGCCACCAAAAAGCCGGATAAGAATAAAGACAACGGGCAAATCGTGATCGTCGGCGCCCATCACGATTCTGTGGAAGGTGCCCCGGGAGCAAACGACGATGCTTCCGGTACGGCTACTACGCTGGAGCTCGCCCGTGTGATGGCAAACATGCCGACGGATACGGAAATTCGCTTCATCACGTTCGGAGCGGAGGAGAACGGACTCTTGGGCTCCTATGCGTACGTAGAAGCGTTGTCTGAGGAAGAAATCGAAAGTACGGTCGGCATGTTCCAGATGGATATGGTGGGCAGCCGCGATGCAGGCAAGCTGATCATGTACACGGTAGACGGCGAGAAAAATGTCGTCACAGACCTTGGAGCGGCAGCGGGTTCGAGATTGTCCGAGACTGTCAATTACGGACAGGAAGGGCGAAGCGACCACGTCCCGTTTGCGGAAGCAGGCATTCCGGCCGCGCTGTTTATCCACGCGCCCGTGGAGCCATGGTACCATTCGCCTGAGGACACGATCGACAAGATCAGCAAGGACAAGCTGCAGGAGGTGGCAGAGATCGTCGGTGCCGCCGTTTACCAAATCGCCCGTCCGGACACACCTGCCCTGGAAAACGCTCACGTCGCACCGAGACCGGTCGACTATGATTTTGAAGAGAGAGAACTGGAATAGAATACGACTTCATGCCTCGGAAAAAGTGCCGGAATTCGGCACTTTTTTTTGTTGGCCGCAAAATAGCAAAAAGGGATGTCGATTTTGGTTCCAAAAGACTACAAACTTTACAGATCAACAAGCGTCTAATAGAATGGTGAACGTTGCACGATAGCTGAAGCCAAGACAACAAAACAGACATCACGGAGGAGGTCAGGATGAAAAGACGATTGTACCTTCTGCTGCTATCTCTGCTGGTCCTGCTGTTCATCCCCGGCTGGGCAGCGGCGGCAAGCAGTGCCAGGGAGGAAAGCGTCAACCTCATGATCGGTGGACAAGCTGTATCCCCTGAGGTGCCGCCAGTGATCAAAAGCGGCCGCACCCTCGTTCCTGTCCGGGTCATAGCGGAAGGGCTCGGTGCGAATGTAGACTGGAACGAAGCAGCACGAACCGCAACGATTTCGAGGGGAAACCAGCAGCTAACCCTCACGCTTGATTCGAAAAAGGCCGTATTGAACGGCAAGCAGGTAACGCTGGACACCCCGCCCGTCATTTCGAAGCAGCGCATGCTCTTGCCGCTGCGCTTTGTCGGGGAGTCTCTGGGTGTGACCGTGGGGTGGGACAACAGCACCCGGACCGTCATTGCCAACGAAACACCCCAGATCGAGTTGAACGGCAAAAAGCCGGCGCAGACGATCAATGCTTACCGGGTAGCTGACACCATGTACATATCCGCGCAGGCGGTAGCCGATCAGCTTGGGCTGAAGGGGATGCAATGGAAGCGTCCGGAGGCAGGCAAGACGATCGACGACCAGCTCGTGCTCCCGGTGGATCGACTGGAATCGGAGCTTGGGGGCTCCTTTACCTGGAATGAGAAAAAGAATACGCTGGAAATCGAGCGTGTCAACCGCCTGACCGAAGTATCCCAGGAAGGGGATACCGTGCGGATTGATACGTCGCTTCCTGTCCGGGCCGATTCTTTTGTGCTGGATGGTCCGGCGCGAGTCGTACTCGATTTGCCGGGAACGGTTCTGGACGATGACCTGAAAGAGCTCAGCCGCGAGAGTGACGACGGTGTCGTCACCGTCAAGAATGCGGAAGAGGACGCAGTAGATGCAGCGCTGGATGAAGAGGCGGATGAAGATCAAGTGGATGGAGAAGAACCGTCTGACTCTTCGGACGAGCAGGCGGCAGAAGCAGCCCAGCCTGCAGAGAAACCGCTGATCGCCTCTCTGCGTTACAGCCAGTACAGCAGTTCTCCCGATACTGTACGTGTCGTCATTGAGCTGAATAAGAAGAGCCAGTATAATGTGTCCTATACGGATCGCGGCCTGGAAGTCACTTTGAAAGCGAAGCCCCAAAAAACCGGCTTCCTGATCGTAGTGGATGCCGGTCACGGCGGTAAAGACCCGGGTTCATTGGGAGCTGCGGGCAACCACGAAAAAGATTATAATTTGGCGGTAGCGAACAAGGTTGTTGCGCTGCTGAAGCAATACAAGGAATTTCAAGTCGTTCCGGTACGCACAACAGATGTTTTTTACGAACTGTCGGAGCGCGTAGCGATCGCGAATGAAAACAATGCCGATCTGTTCCTGTCGATTCACGCCAATTCCTTTCCGAAGCCGACGGCGGGCGGTACGGAGACGTTCTACTACAATGCCAACAGTAAAACGTTCGCTCAAATCGTCCACAAGCATTTGCAGGGCGCAACCGGCTTTACCGATCGGGGCGTCAAGGCGACAGGCTACTACGTCATCAAGAACACGAAGATGCCGGCCGTTCTCACAGAGACGGGCTTCCTGTCCAATCCGACCGAGAATGCGAAGCTGACGGATCCGGCATTCCAGGACAAGATCGCCAAGGCGCTCGTAGACGCCATTCGCGAATACTATCTGTCGTACCAGTAAGGGAGGCATTCGATGAAACGACGTCACATGATTTGGATGGCAGCACTGGCCGTTCTGCTCGTCGCAGGATGTGGCCAGAAGGCTGCACCGGCACCGCAGCCACCGGCGCAGCAGACTCCGGGATCGAATCCTGCACCTGAGACAACCGAGCCAAAGCTGACCAAGCAAACCATTTCCCTCTATTATTCCGACAACAATCTGATGGAGCTGCAGAAGGAAGAGCAAGAGATTTCCTTTGCGGAGAACATCGAGAAGTACAAAAAAGCGATCGAATTGCTAGGGAAACCGAAAAATCCGGACGAGCATGTCGGGCTCTGGACCGATTTCCACTATCACTCGGTCACCTTTGACAACGGGACCGTGACAATCGACGCCGACAGCAAAAACCAGTACAACATGGGATCGAGCGGCGAAGGAATGGCGCTGGACGCCATCAAGCAAACGCTCTTTCAATTCCCGGAAGTTAAGCAGATCACCTTCCTGGAAGACGGGAAAAAAGTAGAATCGCTGATGGGCCACGTAGATGTGTCGGAACCATTGACGAGAGACAAGTGAGTGCATGAAGCGAAAAAGCGGCAACAGCCTGTTACACAGGCTGTCGCCGCTTTTTTTGCGTGCCGGGGGCCGCATCTATGCGTGCTCCTGCTCCCGATCACCTACGAAGAGCTTGATGGCATAGATGCCGGCAAGCCCTACGAGCACATAGACGATTCGGCTGATGAGCTTGTCCGCTCCCCCGAACAATGTGGCAATGAGATCGAAATGAAAAAGACCGATGAGTCCCCAATTCAAGGCACCGATAATCACGAGCAGCAAGGCGAGCTTGTCCACAAACCAACACCTCCCGGCTAGATTACGTGCATTATGCCCGATTTCTCCCGACGACATTCGACCATTTTTGCATCTTTAAAAAAGCTTAACAATGGCAACACAAAACAACAACATTCGGCCTGTATAGTTTGTTCTTGTAAGAGAGAAAAAAACAAACCGAACCTATTTAAGGAGGATTTTCATCCAATGAAAAAACTCAGCAAAATGTTTATGGCATTGACATTTGTGGGTGCACTTCTCGCAGGATGCGGAAGCAACAGTGCAGCGCCAGCACCAGCCGGACAATCGACTGAGCAACCATCGACTCCAGCTCCCGATGCCAATCAAAACAACTCGGGTTCCACTCAAACCAATTCCGGTGAGCCGGTAACTGCTGTCGGTTCTACCGCTTTGCAACCACTGGTCGAACAGACGGCCAAAGATTTCATGGCGAAAAACCAAGGCGTGCAAATCCAGGTGCAAGGTGGCGGCAGTGGTACAGGTCTTAGCCAAGTAGCCAGCGGTGCTGCAACCATCGGTAACTCCGACATCTTCGCGGAAGAAAAACAAGGGATTCCAGCAGGCGAGCTGGTCGACCATAAAGTAGCTGTAGTCGGTATGGCAGCAGCGGTAAGTCCGAAAGTGAAAGTAGACAACTTGACCAAACAACAACTGATCGACATCTTCACAGGGAAAATCACGAACTGGAAAGAGGTAGGCGGCGATGATATGAAAATCACGCTCGTAAACCGTCCGAAATCTTCCGGTACTCGCGCGACGTTCCACAAATTCGCTTTGGATGGCAAAGAGGAAGCGGAAGGCATCACAGAGGATTCTTCGGGTACTGTCCGCAAAATCATCTCCGAAACTCCTGGCGCAATCGGCTACCTGGCTCTGTCTTACTTCAACGATTCGGTAAAAGCTTTGAAACTGGACGGAGTGGAAGCGACACCGGAAAACATTGCAACCAACAAATATCCAGTCTGGGCATATGAGCACATGTACACCAAAGGCGAAGCAACTGGCAATGCAAAAGCGTTCCTCGAGTTCATCCTGTCTGACGAAGTTCAAAAGAAAACGGTAACGGAACTGGGCTTCCTGCCGATCACCGACATGAAAGTAGAACGTGATGCGGAAGGCAAAGTGACTCAGAAGTAATTTCATAGGCAGGAAAAGCAAATGAGAGGGGTGGGGGCGCTTCCCCCTCCTTTTGCTTCGTAGATCAAATCAAATCGGGCAAGATCTTGAACGGGAGGGAGATTATGAACCGTCGTAGCGAAGGGGCAACGATCGTCATAGAGAAAAATAAGGTCGTGGGCGAAAAACAGAGGTCTGACAACGAGCGCCAATCGCTGATTGCGCGAAAAATGCTGACGAGAAGCAAGCGTCAGTTTACCGAAAACATCACCGGTAAGACCGTCGCAATGGTATGTGCGGGTTTGCTGGTCATTGTCGTCTTGTCGATCACGTATTTCATCGCTTCCAAAGGGCTGTCCACCTTTTTTGTCAATGGGGTGAGCATCAGCGAATTTTTGACGCAGCTAAAATGGGATCCGGAGGGTGAGCCGGCGAGATATGGCGTGTTCCCGTTTATTCTCGGATCGTTTCTCGTCACTGCGCTTGCTGCGCTCATCGCGGCTCCGCTGGGGATCGGGGCAGCCATTTTCATGACGGAAATTTTTCCTGGCTTCGGCAAAAAAGTGCTGAAGCCGGTCATTGAGCTTTTGGTAGGGATCCCGTCTGTCGTGTACGGCTACGTGGGCCTCACGCTGCTCGTACCGTTCATTCGGGAGCAGTTTGATGTCCTGGGCTTCAGCCTTCTGGCAGGGGGATTGGTGCTTGCGCTGATGATTCTGCCTACGATCACCAGTGTCGCTACGGATGCGATCGAGGCCGTTCCCCAGGATTTGCGGAATGCTTCGCTGGCGCTAGGTGCTACTCGCTGGCAGACGATCTGGAACGTCGTCCTTCATTCCTCGCTCCCGGGCTGCTTGACGGCAGTCGTGCTCGGGATGGCGCGTGCCTTCGGCGAAGCGCTCGCGGTACAAATGGTCATTGGAAATACGACGAAGCTGCCTGGAAGCTTGCTGGATCCGATCAGCACGCTGACGAGCGGGATTACCTTGAACATGGGCAATACCATCCAGGGAACTCCTTACAACAACGCTCTTTGGTCGATGGCTCTGCTGCTCTTGGTGATGTCCTTTGTCTTCATCATGATCTTGCGTCTCCTCGGCAGAAAAAGGGTGGTGAAGTAACGTGAGAGCACGAGTGATGGACCGCATCGCCACCGGCGTTTTGACACTGATCGCGGTACTGATTATCGGTGCGCTGGTGGGCCTTCTGGGATTCATTTTGACCCAGGGCTGGCACAAGCTGAATCTGGACTTTCTCACGTCGCCTCCCAACATCGTCAAGGCAGGCGGGGGGATCGGTCCCCAATTGTTCAACTCACTCTATCTGTTGGTACTGACGATGCTGATCGCCTTGCCTCTCGGCATCGGCGCAGGGATCTACATGGCGGAATACGCGCCGGACAACAAGTTTACCCAGTTTATCCGGATGAGCATCGAAGTGTTGTCTTCGCTGCCGTCCATCGTGGTTGGCCTGTTCGGCCTGCTCGTTTTCGTCAACATGACCGGATGGGGCTATACGCTGTTTTCAGGGGCGCTCGCCCTGACGGTATTCAATCTGCCGCTTCTGGTCCGTGTGACGGAGGATGCGCTGCGCAATGTTCCCCGCAGCCAAAAGGAAGCCAGTCTTGCTCTGGGGATTACGAAGTGGCGGACGATTGTTTCCGTGATCCTGCCTGCAGCGCTTCCCGGCATCATTACAGGAGCGATTCTCGCTTCGGGCCGCGTGTTCGGGGAGGCTGCAGCCCTGCTCTTCACGGCGGGCATGTCTTCTCCCAATCTGAACTTTACCGACTTTACGCTTGCCGGTCCGACATCGCCGCTCAATCCGTTCCGTCCTGCCGAGACGTTGGCCGTCCATATTTGGAAGGTGAACAGCGAAGGGCTCACGCCGGACGCGCGCGATGTAGCCGACGGGGCAGCCGCCGTATTGATCATTGCGGTGCTCATCTTCAACATCTCCGCCCGTTGGTTCGGCACGTGGGTGTACAAAAAGATGACGTCGGGATCCAACTAGGGAGGAGAGGTAGCCATGTCCGTACTCACCAAGCAAGACACGATCATTCAGACACGCGACGTCTCCGTCTACTATGGAGAGAAGCGCGCCGTGAACAAAATCAGCATGGATATCGAGCGAAATTCCGTCACAGCCTTTATCGGCCCGTCCGGGTGCGGGAAGTCGACGCTTCTGCGCAGCCTGAACCGGATGAACGACCTTGTCCCGAATTGCCGCGTGACGGGCTCGATCATCGTCGACGGCATCGACATCAATAGCGAACAGGTCAATACCGAAGGGTTGCGCCAGGTCGTCGGAATGGTGTTCCAGCGGGCCAATCCGTTCTTCAAATCGATCTATGAAAACATCGCCTTCGCGCCGCGCTTCCACGGCATCAAGGACAGGCGGGAGCTGGATGAGCTCGTAGAGTCCAGCCTGCGAAAGGCCGCCCTCTGGGACGAGGTCAAGGACCGCCTGAAAGATTCGGCTCTCTCGCTCTCCGGGGGACAGCAGCAGCGCCTGTGCATCGCCCGAGCGGTCGCGATGCAGCCTACGATTTTGCTCCTGGATGAGCCGGCTTCCGCGCTGGACCCGATCTCGACCATGAAGATCGAGGAGCTGATCACCCAGTTGAAGGATGAGTACACGATCGTGATCGTGACGCACAATCTGCATCAGGCGGCGCGAATATCCGAGAAAACGGCCTTCTTCCTGTTGGGAGAGCTGGTTGAGATGGATGAGACGTCCAAAATCTTCACGTCTCCTGAAAATGAAAAAACGGAAGCGTATATCAGCGGACGTTTTGGATGAATAGGCCAATGGCTTATCGCTAGAGTTCTAGTGATAGGCCATATTTGTTTTGCCCCGTTCCCGCGAGCCGGGGGAGCGGCAGATTCCATTCCTTTCCCCTATTGACGGAGTATGACTCTTCCATTTACGCTGGAAAACACGAAGGGTAGGAACTCCCTCGCGCAGCTGCATCTTTTTGTTTCAAAATATTCGGTAGTGTTCGGGTAGCAGATACGTTGCAAAAATATCCAACGGCGGAAAAGTGTCCGTTTGGTCATGAATATAGGCGTACGATTCGGGAAAGACGTGGGGTGAAGTCGCAAATCCAGCTTCGACTGCCGATCGGGAAAGTGGTGATTTCACATGAAAGTGTTCATCGTTGACGACGAACCCCTAGCGCTGCTTCACTTGGCTGAAAAGCTCAAACGCATAGGCGGTGTAGACATTATCGGAGCCTATCACGATCCATTAGAAGCCCTCGAAATGATTGCCAAAGATCCCCCGCAGGCAGTGTTTTTGGATATTCAAATGCCCGAGTGTAATGGTCTGGAAGTGGCGGAACAGATTTCGCAGCAGCTTCCCGAGGTGAAGATCGTCTTTATCACTGCTTACGACGAATACGCTGTGAAGGCATTTGATCTAAATGCGCTTGACTACCTCTTGAAGCCCATCCGACAAGACCGTCTGCTCAAAACCGTAGAGCGGCTGGTGCAGAGTAGCCAGATTCCGTACCCGCCACTCCCGTACGCCCAGCCGGGAGTTGTTCGCTGCCTGCGTTCCTTGCAATTCGAAAGGTCGGACAAGGGGCTGATCACGCTTCGCTGGAAAACGGTGAAGGCTCAGGAGCTGTTTGCGTTTTTGCTGCATCATCGGGGGACGCCTGTCAAAAAGCAAGGGATTATCGACCAATTATGGCCGGAAACTGATTGGAAAAAGGGAATGACCCAGTTGTACACGGCCATTTACCAGATCAGGAAAAACCTCAGCGAGGAAGCCATCGGGATTCAGATTATCAATTGTGATGATGGTTATTTGCTGGAGATGAACGGTGTGGGGCTGGATGTCGAAGAGTGGGAAGGGAAGCTGGATCGTGCACCCGCCATTGCCCACGAGACGTTGGACTGGCACCTGCGCCTGTTGCAGCAATACCGTGGGGACTATTTGGCGGATCATCATTTCCTGTGGGCGGAAACGGAGAAAATCCGGCTGCGGGCGAAATACCTTCAACATGCTCACGGCATTGCCCGCTTTTTGACGGAGAGTGGCAAAATTTCAGAAGCGGTTACCCACTACTTGCATGTCCAGAAAATTCTCCCGACCGAAGAAAGCATCTATTTTGATCTGATGCGCCTTTACGATCAGCTGGAGGATCGCTTTTCCGTAGAAAAGCAGTACGAGCTTTTGATGTCGATGCTCCATAGTGAATATGACGTAAAGCCGCATGCCACGGTGCAGGAATGGTTTGAAAACTGGAAACGCGGATGAAATTCCGATAAGTTCCGTTATATGTCTCGGCGTATATGCGTCGAGGCTTTTTCTTCCTCATCCTCGTTTCAAAAATCTTTCAAAACCATCGTGTATCATAGAAAAGATTGCGGACGCCTGCGTGAACGAATTTCGTACTGCTGATGAATCCGAATGAAAGCTGGTGAAAGGTTTTGCATTCTGAGATGCATGGAACATACAATAGCTTCCTTGTCATTCTTTCTTATCTAATTGCAGTTACCGCCTCCTATTCAGCTCTCGATTTGGCTGGAAGAGTAAACGTGAGCAAGGGCAAGCACCGACTCCTTTGGCTGATTTTTGGGGCGTTTTCGATGGGATTGGGGATTTGGTCCATGCACTTTGTGGGGATGCTGGCCCTTACCCTCCCGATCCAGGTGTATTACGACATGCCGCTGGTGATCCTGTCGGTTCTCCTGGCCATTTTTGTGTCGAGCATTGCGTTGTTTACGGTTACGCGGGACAAGCTGTCGGTGAAGGACCTGTTCGTCTCCGGCGCACTGATGGCGACGGGCATATCAGGGATGCACTACACCGGAATGGCCGCGATGATGGTCGACATCACGTACGAGAGCTCGCTGGTCATCCTCTCCGTGGCGATTGCGGGTACGGCCTCTATGGCAGCTCTGTGGCTCCTGTTTTATTTTCGGAAGGATCAGACTCGTTTTGCCCATTTGTATAAATTCGGAAGCTCACTGATTATGGGCGCGGCGATTGCGGGGATGCACTATACAGGGATGGTTGCCGCCCATTTCCATATGGGCCAGATGCCGATGACTCAAGTGGAGACGCAGATTAAGACGGAGACTCTCGCCTACACGATTGTTTTGGCCACCTTCTTGCTGCTTGGCGTGACTTTGACAGGCGTTTTTATCAATAAACGGTTCTCGCAGAAGGATTTCGTCATCCAGGAACACGAGAGCTGGTATCGCTCTCTCTATAAAAACAATGAGTACGGCATCATTTCCTTGGACAAGGAAGGCAAAATCATCGATATGAACCCGGCCGTCTCGAAAATTTCCGGACTGCGTGCCGAAGAGTTCATCCATCAGCACGTGTCCAGTCTCCGCCTGTTGATTTCAGAGGAAGAGAGGGAGAAGACCACGCAGCTCTTTTCTCTTTCAGATCCACAGGGACCCAACAGTTTTGAAACGGTTCTGACGCCGCCGGACGGGAAGCGAATCGAGCTCAGCGTCATGAAAGTGCCTGTGGACATCGAGAGCGAGATCGTGGGAAGCCACATCATCATCAAGGATATTACCGAGGAGAATGCCGCGAAGAAAAAAATCAAGCATCTTGCCTATCATGATGACTTGACGGGCTTGCCAAACAGGAGGATGTTCAATCTCCTTCTGAATCAGAAGACCGAAAACAGTGGTTCGGAATCCTCTCCTTTTGCCGTGATGGTGCTCGATATCGATCGGTTCAAAATGATTAACGACTCGCTTGGCCATACATACGGCGATATCTTTTTGCAGGGCGTAAGCAAACGCATCGTGGCATGCACCGAAGGAGGCCGGGTGACCGTTGCCAGAATGGGGGGCGACGAATTCACCATTCTCTGTGAAACAGGAGAGGATGGAGCGGAAGCATCCAGATTGGCCGAGCGAATCATTGAGACGCTCCAGCAGCCTTTTCATTTAAAGGATAGCGATTTTTACATCTCGGCCAGCATTGGGACGGCCCTGTTCCCCAAGCACGGTCGCGATGCGGTTGAATTGCTGAAGAAAGCCGATGCTGCGATGTACAAAGTGAAAAAACAGGGGAAAAACGGGCATCTCTTTTACACGGAGGATCTCAGCGATCAGATGATTGCGAGAGTAGAGCTGGAGAGCGACCTGCGGAAGGCCATTGAGCGAGACGAGTTGGTGGTGTACTACCAGCCGCAATTTCACGCAGAGGACAACCGCCTGATCGGAGTGGAAGCTCTTGTCCGGTGGAATCATCCTTCCAGAGGAATCTTGTCCCCCGGCGTCTTCATCCCGATCGCGGAAGAGACGGGCATGATCTACGAGATCGGCACGTGGGTTTTGCGCGAAGCCTGCCGGCAAATGAAGCAATGGCATCGGGAAGGCGGACCCTTGATCCCGGTGTCGGTGAATTTGTCGGCTCATCAATTTCACCAGCCCAACCTTGTGGAGTATATCCGGAGCATCCTGGAGGAAACAAAGCTAGATCCCCAGTACTTGGAGCTGGAAATCACAGAGAGCATGATGATGGACCCCGCCGTATCCATCAACATTTTACATGAGCTCAACAAAATCGGAACCCGGATCAGCCTGGATGATTTCGGCACCGGCTACAGCTCATTGAGTTACCTGAAGAAGTTCCCCATCCATAAGCTGAAGATCGATCGTTCTTTCATCGCAGATCTTTCGGAGAACCAAAACGACCAGGCGATCGTAGCCACGATCATCGCCATGGCCCAGAATCTCAAGCTGGATGTGATCGCTGAAGGAATCGAGACGAAGGATCAGCTCGATATTCTCACGGAGAACGACTGCAAGAAAATCCAGGGGTACTATTTCAGCAGTCCGCTGGCCGCTTCCGAAGTGGAGAAGGCATTTTTCATCCCTTCCCGGGTGTCCCAGTAACTGCATGAGCCGTTTTCAAACGAATCAAAGAGGCTTTTCGCGAGTGAAATCAGCGCGAAAAGCCTCTTTTTTAAGATGCCGTCCGGAAAAAGCGTATTTCCTGCTCCAGGTCTTCTACGATGCCGGTAAGGCGCTCCGAGTCGTGGAGGAACTGCTCGGACAGTGACAGGCTTTCCTGGTTGGCGGCTACGGCTTTGAGTGTTCCGTAGACGACTTCCTGAGCGGAGGAAGAAAGGCTGTCTACACGCTCCTGGATCGACTGGCTCTGCTCGCGGATCGAGCCCGCGAGCTGCTGGATGGAAGCAAACTGGTCGGTTAGCGTCTCGCTGATCTGCACCGTTTGCCTGAAAATATCCGCGGCCCGGCGCAAGGTATGGATACCCGCGACGGTCGCCTGGTCAGTCTCCTCCAGGCAATCGGCGACGTGCACCAACCGCTGTTCGCCCGACACGACGACTTCCTGAATCCGGGCGGTAGCTTCTTCTGTCTGTTCGCTCAGGAGCCGAATTTCATCTGCCACGATCCCGAAGCCGAGGCCTGCCTGACCTGCTCTGGATGCCTCGATCCGGGCGTTGAACGACAGCAGCTTGGTGCGCTTGGAAATTTCCGAGATCAGGACGAGTATCCCTCGGATATCGCCCATGCTTTCTTTCATCGTCGACATGGCCTCAAGAGAGGCGCGCATGTCATCCGAAATTTTTTGCATGTTCGCCTGAAGCGATTCGATGGAGGCAGCCGCCATCGCACTTTGTTTGCGGGATTCCCGATTGTGCTCTCCTGCTGTGTCCATGGACGTCGTGATCTGTTCCAATTGCTGCGCAATCTCCGCCATGATGGTATGAATCCCCTGAATTTGCTCCTGCTGGTGGTCCATCTCTTGGGCCAGCCGTTCCGATACGGCGACGACTTCGGTCTGCGTCGCGTGGGAGTGGCGCGCCCCGTTGTCCACGTGGTTTGCAACCTGCCTGACCTCTGCGATGACACTCTGGATTTTGCCGATGATCGAGCGCATCTGGCCGGACATGCTGTTGAAGCTGTCGGCTAGCTGGCGCAGCTCGTCGTTGGTCTTGACCTGCATGGACAAAGACAGATCGCCTTGGCTAAAGGCGGACATTTTTTGCTGCACTTCTTTGACCGGATTCATGATCTTGCGGACGAAGGCGTACAGCAGGGCGGCGAGCGCACCCAGTCCGACGAGCGAAACGGCGAGGATGGTGAACTGCAGGGTGCGGACCTCTCGTTTGACTTCGGATACGGATTGGACGACGATCATGCTCCACCGAAGCGCGGGGTCGAATGTGTAGGCGCCGTAGTAATCGGCATCACCCAGCTTGACGTGATCGTAACCGGACTGGCCCGCGATGGCGTGCTGGACGATGCCGAGCTGATCCATCATGGGGCGCTTTAGGGCGTAGGTCTTGTCGGGATGGGCGACGAGCTTTCCCTGGCGGTCGACGATCATGGCGTACCCGGTTCCACCGACCTTGAGCTGTCCGATGAACTCGCTGAGCTTGGGTACGGAGACGAAGGCGACGATGACGCCCACCGTTTTTTCGTCCTCGCTCTGCAGCGGAAGGGCTACCGCCAGTTTGGGAAACTCCGTTTGGGAAAACTGGAAGACGTCGGAGATGAACGGCCCTTGCTTTTCCAGGGCGCCTGTGAACCAGTCGGTCTTGCGCGGGTCGTAGTCGGCGGCAAGCGGCGAGCCGGGGAAGGTCAAATAGCGGCCATCCGTAGTCGCGACCTGGATTTCCGAAATGGTCGGGTTGGCGGCTGCGAGATCTGACAGGATCCCGAAAATTTGACCGTTTGACGGCGCCGCGTTTTTGTATGTGGAGCCAAACGACTGCAGGGCAGTTTCGATCGAATGCACGCGGCTGCTGGCTTGCTCCATGGCAGAGCGGGCGGCATCGCGCAGTAGTTGGTTGGTTTTTTCATTGAGCATGGCTTCCGATTGATTGCTGATAAAGAGTGCGGAACAGGCCATCATCGCCACGACCATGGACAAAATTCCGAAAAACAGCCGGGTGAAGATGGAACGATGGTAAACCGACGCGTGGCCTTTGCTTTTTTTTCTCGGCATATGCGTTCTCCCCTTATATGACAAAGCGTTCAGCTTTATTGTAGGGGGTTGGGATGGGGGCGTATATGGCTTGTCAGCAACATTTACCAGATCTTTACCTTGGTTAAAATCTTTATGGAAACTTAACAAAGATCACACAATGACATAACGTTGGCAAGCTATATTGGAGGGGATGAATCACGCACTTGCGAAGGAGCGAAGAGAGTATGAGTGTGATTGCAGTCAGGGAGTTGAACCTCTTCTACGGGAACAAGCAGGCTCTCTACGATATAAATCTCGACGTGGAATCCCATTCGATCACGGCTTTGATCGGTCCGTCGGGCTGCGGAAAATCCACGTTTTTGCGGACGTTGAACCGGATGAATGATTCGGTCCCCCATATCAAAATCACCGGAGAGGTCAAAGTGTTCGGTGAAGACATTTACCGCCACGGCGTGGAAGTGGAAGGGCTGCGCAAGAACATCGGCATGGTGTTCCAGCATCCGAACCCGTTTCCCAAGAGCATTTACGATAATATCGCGTACGGACCGAGACTGCACGGGATGACGGATCGGCACAGGCTCGATGAAATTGTGGAGAGCAGTCTCAAGTCGGCTGCGCTGTGGGATGAGGTCAAGGACACGTTGAAAAAGCCGGCGACAGGACTTTCCGGCGGTCAGCAGCAGCGTCTGTGCATCGCCCGGGCATTGGCTGTGCAGCCCGCCATCTTGTTGATGGATGAACCGACCTCCGCGCTCGATCCGATTTCGACGGCCAAAATCGAAGAGCTGCTGGAGGAACTCAAGGGCACGTACACCATTGTCATCGTGACGCACAACATGCAGCAAGCGGCCCGGATTTCCGACAAGACTGCGTTCTTTCTGAACGGAGAGCTGGTCGAGTTCGACACGACGCCGGCCATCTTCCAAAATCCTTGCGACAAGCGAACGGAAGATTACATTACGGGACGTTTCGGTTGATCGGGAAGTGTAGTAAAGTGATAGGAGTGGGCTCAAGGAGTCCGCTCTTTTTCTGTTAGCGAGAAAGAAGGCCAGCCAAGATCTTGGAAAAGGCCTGGAAGAGGAGAAATTTACTGTGGTCTGGATCTCATTGCTTATTTTCGCGGCGACGCTGACCCTGGTGGTCTGGCAGCCGCGCGGTTTGTCCATCGGCTATCCGGCAGTTGGCGGAGCGATTCTGGCGCTCGCTTGCGGCGTCGTGACCTTCGCGGATGTCGTCGAAGTCACATCGATTGTCTGGAACGCCACCTTCGCGCTGATCGGCATTATCATCATTTCACTCATTCTGGACGAGATCGGCTTCTTTGAATGGGCTGCGCTGCACATGGCCAGGCTGGCGAAGGGAAACGGCCGGCTGATGTTTGCCTACGTCATCCTGCTGGGCACCGTCGTCTCCGCGCTTTTTACCAATGACGGTACGGCGCTGATCTTGACCCCGATCGTGCTGGCGCAGATGCGGGCGCTGCAGCTCGATTCGAAGACGGTACTGGCTTTCGTCATGGCCAGCGGATTTATTGCCGATTCCAGCTCTCTTCCGTTTGTGGTGAGCAATCTGGTAAACATCGTCTCGGCCGATTATTTCGACATCGGCTTCGCCCGGTACGCTTCACGCATGGTGCTCCCTACCTTGTTTTCGGTCGGTGCCAGCCTCGTTGTCCTGTTCCTGTACTTTCGCAAGAGCATTCCCAAGCAAGTCGATTTGACGCAATTGAAAAGACCGCGGGAAGCGATCCGGGACATGAGACTGTTCCGGCTGTCCTGGCCGGTTCTGGCCGTCCTGCTGGCAGGCTTTTTTCTCAGCGATTCGCTTCATACGCCTGTTTCTGTCATCATCGCAGGGGCGGCCCTCGTTTTTTGCCTGGCAGCCAAGAAGAGCCCGACTGTTCAGATGCGGCGCATCGTCAAAGAAGCGCCGTGGGTGGTGGTCATTTTTTCGATTGGCATGTACGTGGTCGTCTGGGGGCTGCACAACGTCAAGCTGACGGATCTGGTCAAGTCGATGCTGGATGCCTTGATGGGGCATGGCTTGCTGGCCGTGACCATCGGAGCGGGATTCATCTCTGCGATCCTTTCATCGATCATGAACAATCTGCCGACGGTCATGTTTCACGCCCTGGCGATCGGAGCTTCCCAAGCGGACGGCGTCATGCGAGAAGCCATGATTTACGCCAATGTCATCGGCAGCGACCTGGGTCCCAAAATTACCCCGATCGGCTCTTTGGCTACGCTCCTGTGGCTCCATGTGCTCGGCAAAAAGGGCATCCGGATCACCTGGGGGCACTATTTCAAGACAGGCATCGTCTTGACCGTGCCGACCTTGCTCCTCACGCTGCTCGGGTTGTTCCTGACCCTGCATTGAGCAGGTGGATTTGACGGGAGGCGGGTATTTTTCTGGATGAAATGCGAGAAGCAAACAGCCCCAAAGCATGAAAGAAGAGCAGCCTGGTACAGGGCTGCTCTTTTTTGTGGGAAAGGCATGTGTCAAGAAGACTTCCCAGGAGCGGGGAACTCATGCGTTTTTTTCCAATGTTCGCCGCCGTCCGAGGTGGTGTACATTACCGAAGCTTTTTCGTTGTCCGTGCAGACCCACCACCCGTTTTTGGCATCTGCCATGCCCAGAATGGCTCCGGCATAGCCGGGATAAGCAGCGGGTTCGTTCACCCACGTTTTCCCTCCGTCCGTGGTCTTGCCGACGGTATTCGGCTTGTCGCAGGCAGGGCAGTCTCCGCCCATATACGCAGTCTTGCGGTCTACGACATACAGCGGCCCCGGCTTGGAGCCTTGGTTTTTGGGACCGCCGTTGTACTCCAGCGGGAAGCCGGGAGCGGGTCCCCCGCCGGCTGTGGAGTTGGCCACAACCGTCTGCCAGCTCTTGCCGCCATCCGACGTGTGAAACAACGAGTACGACGTTTGCGACATGCCGGAGTCGCCAACCCACTCTACCCAGGCATCGTCCGGGCCGACAGAGCGGATGAGGGCGCCGTTCAGCGGCGCTGCCAGCTTGCGGCCCATGACGGTCTTCCACGTTTTCCCGCCATCCTGTGTTCTTTGGACGATTCCCATTCCATTGTTTTGAATGACAGCCCAGCCGTTTTTCTCGTCGTGAAAATAGGCGTCTCCGACGATGTTTTGGGGAACAGGCAGGGCGTCCCAGCTTTTGCCGCCGTCCGCAGTAGCCGCATTTGCCGCGAAAGCCCGATCGGCCGAAACGAAATGCAGGAATCCGCTGTTTGGCGCTTTCCCCGCAACCGACCAATGCTGGCCGCCGTCCGTAGTGCGGAGGAGATTCGCGGATTCTGTCTCGGCCCACGCTTGCTTGCCGTTCAGGGCAAAAATTTGACTGATGGCTTCTTGGCCGCTCCATTGCGTCTGCCAGCTTCGCCCTCCGTCGTCGGTGCGGGCGATCCATCCGTCTCCGCCGATCCAGCCCGAACTTGCGCTGGCGAGCCTCATGGCTGTAGGGGTTCCCAGCGAAGCGGCGGAAGATCCTTGGTTCCTGCCGTCCGTGGTCGAATCGGGTGAAGAAGGAAGATGGCTATCCTTGCCCGCATCGGAGGGCGTGGCAGGTGTTTGCGAAGGAGCAGGATCGGCCGCTGAAGGCGCGGTATTGCCAGCAGATTGATCTGCGGGAGACGGCACCGAGCTTTGGCAGCCGGTGGCTGCGAGAAGCCCAAGCAACAGGAGTGCGAGAGTCTTGCTGCGTACAGAAAACATTTGATGATTCCTCCCAATGTGGTTGGTGTGTTCATTCAATAAACGTATGAGCGCGAGAAATATTACAGTGAAAAAAGTTTGCCCGCAAAGAATGCCGAATAGGACACAATCCCCAAGGAAAAAATAGGCGCAACTTACGAAAAAGAGGAGGAAATCCCAATGTGGCAAGGCTGGCCGATCGAACGTGTCCTCATCTTGTTTGCAGGTCTTGCATTTGCACTGATCGCCGTTCAAGTCACCATGTTTCATTCGAGACAAAATTTTCGCCATTGGGCCATGTGGGTACCCGTCATCGAACTGCCTATTTTTGCGGTGACCGCGATTGTTTTGTCCTTTGTGAACGCAGGCTGGCTGCGCGTCGTATTTACCCTGATGCTGGTGCTCGGGCTGGCGGGAGGCGTTTTCGGGGCGTATTTGCACACGGTAGGCGTCGGGCAGCGGGTAGGCGGTTACTCGCAAAGCCAAAATTTCCTCGTCGGTCCCCCTATTATCCTGCCGCTGCTCATGACCGCCATCTCAGCGCTGGGGCTGATCGCCCTGTTTTGGGGGTGAGGGCACATGGCAAATGAAAGCCGTTATCCTAACTATGACGTGTGGGAGCAGCATGCCGAGTGGGATGGGCATACCAAAAAAATCGTTGGCTCCAGACGTTCCCCGCAGGTTGCCCATCAGTTTTTTACGCAGCCGGAGGCACTGCTGCTGCAAACGATTGTGGGATCGCTGGTAGACGACCATCGTCTGGAAGTGCTGACCTACGTAGCGCAGCATTTGGACGAATCCATAGCGAGCCCGATCGGAGAATCCCAGCGCAAAGTGGGAGTTCCCCCCAAAAAAGATTTGTACCGGAAAGGGCTCGCAGGGGTAGAGGCGGAGAGTCATGCGGCATATGGAACCGAATTTGCCGCTCTGAAGCGGCAGGAGCAGGAAAAGGTGCTGCAAGCCGTTTCGTCTGGCCGGACGAAGGCCGGACAAGCTTGGGAGGGCGTAGCTCCCGCCGATTTTTTCAAACGGCTCCTGCACGACGCGGTGAGTGCCTATTACTCTCATCCGCTTGTCTGGTCCGATATCGGCTACGGAGGACCGGCTTATCCGCGTGGCTACGTCCGTGTTGAGCTGGGATTGACTGATCCTTGGGAGGCGAGAGCAAATGACATGGAGTGACCCGGTCAAGCACCATAGCGACCATTACGACGGGTACCGCTCGAGCAATCTGGACAAGCGGAAATACGCGGATGGAGCCGACGTGTGCATCGTCGGTGCGGGGGCAGCAGGTGGCGTTCTCGCCTACGAGCTGGCCAAGGCAGGTCTTCGGGTCGTCGTCATTGAGGCCGGGCCGTTCTGGGATCCGCAGAGCGACTTTGCAAGCGATGAGCTTTCCATGCGCCGCTTGGCCTGGCAAGAGACGCGGCTAGTAGCGGGCCGTGATCCGCTGCGGCTTGGACACAACAATTCGGGGCGAGGGGTCGGCGGGGGAACCGTGCATTTTACCGGGGTTTTTCTCCGTTTCCACGAGAGCGATTTTCGGACGAGGACCATCGACGGGGTAGGGGAGGACTGGCCGATTACCTATCATGACCTCGCTCCGTACTACGACAAGATCGAACGGGAAATTGCCGTCTCGGGACCCTCGCATTTTCCGTGGGGCGCCTTTCAAGGCCCGTATCCCTACCCGGTCCGCGAGCCGATCAGCGCCAATTCGCAGCTTTTCCGGGAAGCGTGCCAAAAGCTGGGCTATGACAGCGTGGTGGCTCCACTGGCAATCTTGTCCGGGCCGTTTGACGGCAGGCCGCCTTGCATCAATCGCGGCTTCTGCAATCAGGGGTGCATGCCGAATGCCAAGTACAGCGGACTGATTCACCACATCCCCAAAGCGATCGCAGAAGGGGCTGAGATCCTGTCCGATTGCATGGTGACGGAAATTTTGATGGCCGGCGACCGGGTGAGCGGGGTTCTCTTTACCCATGACGGCCTGACGCACCGGCAAATGGCCCGCGTCGTCATTCTGGCAGGTTTCGTGGTGGAGACGCCGCGGCTGCTCCTGAGCTCCGCCAACTCGCGCTTTCCGGACGGACTTGCCAATTCCAGCGGGTGGGTGGGAAAGGCCATCATGCCGCACTCCAGCCACGACGTGTACGGCCGCCTGCCTGAAGAGGTGCGTCTCTACAAAGGGACCCCGGTCCTGGCGCTGACGCAGCACTTCTACGAGACGGACAGGGAGCGGGGATTCGCCCGAGGATACACGCTGAATGCCCATGGGGCGAGGCCGGTTGCGATGGCTACCGCGATTGCCGCAGAGCGCGAGGACGGTTCATTTTTATGGGGGCGGCACCTGCGGGAAACGATGCTGGACTACAACATGTACGCCCGGATCACGCTCGTGGGGGAAGTCTTGCCCCATCCGGACAACGCCGTGACGCTGAGCGGGGAGAAGGACGAGTACGGCATGCCGGTTCCCAAGGTGACGTTCAGTTACCAGGAAAACGACCGACTGTTATACCAGCATGCAATTGAACAAATGAAACAGATTGTGGAAGCGATGGGGGGAACCCCGGAGCACGTCGTATCCGATACGGCCCATTTGATGGGCGGGTGCCGGATGGGACGGGATCCTTCGACCTCGGTAGTCAATGAGTTTGGTCAGTCGCATGACATTCCCAACCTTTTCATAGCGGGAGCATCCACATTTGTTACATCCAGTGGCAGCAACCCGACGAACACAGTAATGGCGCTGGCTGCACGGACTGCCGACAAGCTGATCGAGGCCATGAACCAGCGCGAAGTTTAGTGAGCAATCACCGAACTTTTATGTTCCTATCTTCCCCACCGAACAAAACATATTGTATACTGAGAGGCAGATAAGCAAGGCAAAGGTGGGTTCGTATGGATATGGATTTAATGCAGGTACTGTTTTTGTCCGAGGTTTATAAGCTTCTTGGTGACAAGACGCGACTGATGATCATGGCGCTCCTGCAAGTGCAGTCCTTATGTGTCCGTGATCTCGTGGAGATTCTGCAAACTTCCCAACCCTCTGTTTCCCAACACTTAGCGAAGTTAAAGACACATGGTTTGGTCAAAGAGCGTCGGAAAGGACCATGGGTATTCTACTCAGTCAATACGGATTGCGCTCCTGCAGTCAAGCAGATTCTGTCTAATTTACCGGATATGTCGCCTGTCATCAAACAAAAATCAGCCGAGAACGAACCTTCTTTCGGCTGATCGGTCTTATTTGAAGCGATGGATCAATTTGGATCCAACGCTTTTTTTTACGTGAAGGAATTTGTAAGCGGAACGCTTATAAACTTCCGGAGCGCATGGCGAAGTACCTCAGCGTCCAACATCCAGCATCAACTGCGGTGAATTATTCCGCTATAACGCGGTCGCTCATCCTTGATATGGCAGCGACAAGTGTTTGCTTATTTGTTCCTTGTCAAATCCGTGGATGACAATTTCCTCGCCGGTTTCCTTCTTGATCAAGGTAACCGGGGTCATGCTGGCACCGAGGGCGATCGCTTCCTGGAAGTACGCGTCGTTTTTGCGGATGTCCCGGTCTTCAAACGCAATCTGTTGGCTGGTTAGCCACATTTTTTCCTCCTGACAAGGACCGCAAGTGGTTTGCGTGTAGATGATGACAGTATGGGCCATAGGATAAGGCTCCTTTCATAATGCGTAGTGGAAACAAGTCATTCGCCCCGGCTTGGGGCATTTCCTGCTGGCGATTGCACTTTTAGAATGTCCGTTCGAGCTGCTTTCTTTTCAGCGTCGGATGGGAAAAACAGGATGGATACCTCAATAGGGGGCGGTACAAATTATATTCAGCGACATCGAGGAGGTGAATCGAACGATGCCTAAACAAAACAAGCAAGCAGGAATGAACACGGAATTCGCCAGCGAGACCAACGTGTCTCAGGTTCGCCGTCAGAACCAGCAATCCGCTGCAAACTCTGCTGCACAACAAGCTGGTCAAACGACTGCAACTGAATTCGCTAGCGAGACCAACGTGTCTGAGGTTCGCCGTCAGAACCAACAATCCGCTACGAAATCTGCTCAACAATCCGGCCAAGCTACCGAGTAGTAGCCGCAGGCCATACAACCCTCGCCTTTTGCGGGGGTTGTTTTCATTTCTTCTTGCCAACAATGGAGGGGAATGGTACGGTGACAGCAGAAATCGCAGGAACAGGAGCGAAAAGTACCCGATGATTGTTGGAATAGGCATCGATATGATCGAAATCAAGCGAATGGATACTCTTGTAAACAGGCAGCCGAAAGCCGTCGGCCGTTTTCTCACCGAGCGTGAACAGGAGCTGCTTCGGGGAAAGTCCGAGGCCAGAAGGGCGGAGTTCATTGCAGGCCGCTACGCCGCCAAAGAAGCGGGAGCCAAAGCGCTCGGCACCGGGATCGGGGAGAAGCTCAGCTTTCTCGACATGGAGATCCTGCCGAGCAACAGCGGAAAGCCCGAGCTGACTTTCGCTTCCTCCGTATTCGACAGGCTGGGACTGGACCATCAGCGGATAAGAATTCACCTGAGCATCTCGCATAGCCAATCCCATGCGATTGCACAAGTTGTAGTGGAAGAGCTCTAACTTGTCTGCATATTGGGACGAGGATGGACATACATTTATATCGCGTAGATCAGGAGGGACTACCTGCTCTTATACAGGAAGGGTAAGTCTTCTGCCGATCCAGGCGATATCGAGTCCTCTTCCGGAAAAACAGGCTGATCATTGACACGATGTGCGCTGCATGAGGCGAAAGACTGACAGATTTCCCAGGAAATAGACAGGGATGCCCTTCTTTGTCGAAAATGTTGACAAGGAGGAGTTCATTGAATGAAACGGGCAGCATTACCACTGGCGTTATTGTTGGTCTTCACCCTGCTGCTCGGCGGCTGCTTTGGTCAAAAAACACCAGAAGACGTGGTGAGTGACTTGAGCGGTACGCTGGGCAAAATGACTGGCTACAAGTCTCAAGCAGTGCTGACGATGCAGACAGGCTCGACCCCCATGGAGTATGACGTCCAGGTATGGTACGAGAAGCCGACCAATTACCGCGTAGCGCTGACCTCGAAGCAGCGGGGCATTACCCAGATCATTTTGCGCAATAACGAAGGGGTTTTCGTTCTCACTCCGCATTTGAACAAGAGCTTCCGCTTCCAGAGCGGTTGGCCGGAAAACAACGGGCCGCTTTACTTGTACGAGACGCTTGCCCGCAGCATTATCGATGATGCCGAACGGCAAATGAAAATGGATGACAAGCAGTACGTGTTTGAAGTGAAAGCCAACTACAGCGGAAACCGTTCCTTGACCAAGCAAAAGATTTGGTTGACGGAAGATTTCAAACCGACACACGCGGAAATCATGGATTCGAGCATGAATCCGTTGGTGAAGATCGATTTCTCGGAATTCGTGTTCAACCCGTCCTTCGACAAAGACGCTTTTGACAAGGACCGCAATATGGCGACCAGCTCCTTGCCTTCGATTCCGACCATGGGGCAGGCAAACGGTCAGGGGGCGCAGCAGCCGTCCAGCCAGTTCGGCGTCATCGTGCCGTCGTATGTGCCGCAGGGCGTGCAGCAGGGAGATATCGAACCGGTTACGCGGGATGGCGTGCGTACCGTCGTCCTCAGCTACAAAGGAGCCTACAATTACAAGCTGTCGGAAGCGCGTCCGACGGCAACTTCCGTCTCCTACGAGCAAGGCATGCCAGTGAATCTCGGCTTTACGGTCGGAGTCCTGGCCCAAACGTCCGACAATCGCCGCATCCTGACTTGGGAGCTCGACGGCGTGGAGTTCATGCTCTCCGGCGACTTGCCGGAAGAGGAAATGGTCAACGTCGCACAATCTACGTACGGTATCGGCGGCAAGTAAATGAAAACAGGGAGAGGGGACGGTGCAGGCCGTCCTCTTTTTGTATGAGCGTCCATCCTTGTGAGAGCCCCCAAGAAAAACCTGTCTTGCGTGACAGCCAAAGACAGAAGCCGACCGGGCGGAACAGCCCCTTCCCATAAACGTTCACAACTTTCCCTCAAGCTTTCCACTTTTCTCAAACGGAAATCTAAAAAAGCTTGTGTACACTTTGACTTGTACCAAAGAGGTACATAACGCCAAAGCAAGTGATGAAAGGATGATGAGAATATGTTTAGCAAAGCGAAAATGGGAATGCTTTTGGGAACAATGGCTGCCGTGCTGAGTATCGGAAGTCTGGGAAGCGCTCTGGCGGCTGACACGACACAAACACAAACACAAAATTTGAATAAACCTGCAGACGTTACCTTCAAGGCTGGCAAAATGGATCACCGCGGAGGCTTCGGAATTTCCTACAAGGAAAACACCGAACTGCTGTCCCTTCTGAAACTGGACGCCGACCAGCTGGAAGAACAGCTGAAAGCGGGCAAAACGCTGGCGCAGGTAGCCGAGGCTCAAGGGGTAGATGAAGACGACGTAATCGATCTGCTCGTCAAGCAGCAGGCAGACAAGCTGGCGGAAGCGGTGAAAGCAGGCAAGCTGACGCAGGAGCAGGCTGACAAGATGAGCGAGAATGCAGCCGACCGAGTCAAAGAGAAGGTGGAAAGCACACACCAAGGCAAAGACAAGGGCTTCGGTGGCGGCTTCGGTGCAGAGAAGAACGAGGAGCTGCTGTCCCTCCTGAAGCTGGATGCTGACGGCCTCAAGGAACAGCTGAAAGCGGGCAAAACATTGGCGCAAGTGGCAGAGGCTCAGGGCGTGGCCGAGGACGACGTGATCGATCTGCTGGTCAAGCAGCAGGCTGACAAACTGGCGGAAGCGGTGAAAGCAGGGAAATTGACGCAGGAACAAGCGGACAAGATGAGCGAAAACGCTGCGGACCGCGTCAAAAAGCAGGTGGAAAGCACGCATCAGGACAGAGGCTTCAGAGGCGGCTTTGACGTGGAAAAGAACGAAGAGCTGCTGTCTCTCCTGAAGCTGGATGCTGACGGCCTCAAGGAACAGCTGAAAGCGGGCAAGACGCTTGCGCAAGTGGCAGAGGCCCAAGGTGTGGACGAAGACGACCTGATCGATCTGCTGGTCAAGCAGCAGGCTGACAAACTGGCGGAAGCGGTGAAGGCGGGCAAGCTCACGCAGGAGCAAGCGGACAAAATGAGCGAAAACGCAGCGGACCATGTGAAGGCGATGGTGGAGAGCAATCACCAAGAACGGGGCTTCGGCAAGGGAATGGGCTTCGGGTTCGGCAAGAGCCAAGAGCTTCTCACCCTCCTGAACCTCGATGAAGCCAAGCTGAAGGAGGAGCTGACCGCAGGCAAGTCGCTGGCGGAAATCGCAAAAGCGCAAGGCGTGTCGGAGGATGACGTGATCGCTCTCTTGGCGAAGCAGCAGGAAGAACGTCTGGCGGAAGCCGTGAAAGCGGGCAAGCTGACCCAAGAGGAAGCAGACAAACGCAGCGAGGAATTCCAGGCGATCGCGAAAAAAATGGTGGAAAGCACCTTTGAAAAAGTAGTGTTTCCAAGAGAAAAGCAAGCGGAAAAAGAATCCGCGAACGAAGCTGAAGCCGAATAAGGCTGAAGCGGCAGAAGGGTGTCCCCCGAGCAGGATTACTGCGAAGGGGGCGCCCTTTTTTGTACAGATAGGAATGGATAAAATTCCTATCCAGTGTAAGAGCAGCAGCTGTTCTGCCAAAAACTCCGATTGCATGAAGCCGCTTTTTATACTAATGTAGGTACTAAAAATTTTTGAGAGAAAAACGAAGGAAGAGGTGCAGCAGCTGTGACCGTCTCCAAAGAAGCCTTGCGAAAACGTATTGCCGTAGCGGCCGGCAGAGAAAAAGCCGATGTTGTCATCAAGAACGGTACCATCATCGATGTATTCAACGGGGAGCTTCTGAAAGCCGATGTCGCGATTGTCGATGGCGTCTTCGCGGGGATCGGGCCATACGAAGGACGCCACACCATCGATGCCGTGGGCAAGTACATTTCCCCGGCCTTCATCGATGGCCACGTGCACATCGAATCTTCCATGGTCGTCCCTTCCGAATTCGCCCGGGTGCTGTTGCCGCACGGGGTAACGACTGCCATTACCGATCCGCATGAAATCGCCAATGTCATGGGCGCGCGCGGCATCTCATTCATGCTCGAGGAATCAGAGGGCCTCCCCTTCGACGTGTACGTCATGCTGCCGTCATGCGTTCCCGCGACCTCCTTCGAACACGCGGGGGCAATTCTCAGGCAGGCGGACCTGGAGCCGTTCCTTTCCCATCCTCGTGTGCTGGGACTGGCGGAAGTGATGGACTATCCCGCTGTCATGAACGCTGAAGAAGATATGCTGGACAAGCTGACCGCGACTCTGGCGCAAAGCAAGCAGATCGACGGGCATGCTGCGGGACTGGATGCCCGGGCCATCAACGTGTACCGGACCGCGCAAATCAGAACGGATCACGAGTGCGTGAATGAGCAGGAAGCAAAGGAGCGGCTGCAGAGGGGGATGTATCTGATGATCCGCCAGGGCACGGCTGCCAAGGATCTGGAGGCGCTGCTCCCGGTTGTAAATGAACGAAATGCGCGTCGCTGCCTGTTCGTCACAGACGACAAACATCTGGACGAGCTAATGCGGGAGGGCAGCATCGACCATCACGTCCGCATGGCGATTCGGCGGGGCATCCCGGCTGTCACGGCCATTCAAATGGCGTCGCTCAACGCGGCCGAATGCTTCCGCCTTCAGGACAAAGGCGCGATCGCTCCGGGGTACGCCGCCGATTTCCTGCTGCTGGATGACCTCGAGAAAGTCGCTATTCATCAGGTATACAAAAACGGCAAGCTGGTGGCGGAAAAAGGAAACGTCGCAGAGGGCGTGTTTCCGGAAAGGTCCCCGGAAGTATCGCAAATCGGCGAGTCCCTGGCCGACAGTGTCAGGATCGATCCTTTGACACCCGAGCAAATCGCCATTCCCGTAGCGAGCGGCAAGGCGCATGTCATCGGAATCGTACCGAACAAGATCGTCACGGAGCATCTCGTCGAAGAAGTGCCGACACAGCAAGGCCTCTTTGTGCCTTCGGTTGGACGCGATCTGCTGAAAATCGCAGTAATCGAGCGGCATCACCGGACCGGACAGATCGGGCTGGGGATCGTCAAAGGACTCGGCCTGCAAAAAGGAGCAATCGCATCCACGGTAGCGCACGACTCCCACAACCTCATCGTCGCAGGTACCAACGACGCGGACATGCTGGCTGCGATAGAGGCACTCCGGCAGATGCAAGGGGGGCTCGTAGTGGTAGATGGAGGAAACGTGCTTGCGTCTCTCACGCTGCCGATCGCGGGGCTGATTTCCAATCAGAAGGCGGAGGACGTCTGTCATGGCCTGGACGAACTGGAGAAAGGACTGCGCCAGATCGGGGCGCCGACGTCGTTCCAGCCCTTTTTGACGCTCTCCTTCCTGGCGCTTCCCGTCATTCCGGCGCTCAAGCTGACGGATCAGGGGCTGTTCGACGTCAGCCGTTTTCAGCACATAAATGTGGAAAGTGACGCCGGCAAACCGCATTCCTTGAATTGACATGCGGCGGCCAAACGCGATACATTCAGAGTAACTTCTATCGTAATGAGGTGGCATGCTTTTCATGAAAAAACCTTCTACGGATGTAGTGTACCAGGAAGAATCCTCGTACAAGGACATGCTCCTGCGCAAAAGCGTAAAAATGCGCGTGATGGAGACGGTGGCCTTTGTGCTGGGCATGCTGATTCTCGCCCAGATTCTTCCCAGTAACAACACGGCTTTCAAAGTGCTCGCCTTTGCGATTGCGATTGCGGTCGTCGGTCTGGCACCCCTGCTCTACAAATCGATGCTTCGTCCCATGTACAAGCTGACGAAGACTCACTTGGTCATCAGGATGTCGGGCAAGGAGACCAGCTATCCACTGTCCGAAGTGGAACAGATCTATGAAGGCCGCCATCTCTATCGGGTGGGCGGGAAGCGGGAGTCGCTGATGGTTTCCCGTGAATTTCTCAAACACTTGAACGAGCGTTTGTTTTACTATAATAAAGCGAACAAGAGGAGATAAGCATGAAACCGTTTTGTCGTGACACTTGGGTCGAAGTGAATCTGGATGCCATTGCGTCCAATGTAGAAACATTTCGGCGTCATCTGCCGGAGGGTATCGGCATCATGGCGGTAGTAAAAGCCGACGGATACGGCCATGGCGCTGTCCGGGTGGGACAACAGGCACTGGAGAGCGGGGCGAGCTCGCTGGCTGTGGCCATGCTGGATGAGGCGATCGTCCTGAGGGAGGCTGGCATCGCAGCGCCGATTCTGGTGCTCGGGTACACGCCTGCCGAATCGGTCGAACCCGCTGCCCGCTTGCAGATCGAGCTTACCGCTTACAGTGCCGAATGGATCGAACATGCAAATCGTGTGCTTGAGCAGGCAGGACTTCCAACGGTCGGCGTCCATATCAAGACCGATACGGGAATGGGCCGCCTGGGAGTGCGTACGGCTGAAGAGCTGCTGCGTGTCGTAAATGCCCTCGAGGAAAGCGACAGACTAGACTGGACCGGGATTTTTACCCACTTTGCATGCGCCGATGAACCGGACACCACCCATGTGCGACGACAACACGAAACGTTTCAGCGCTTACTGCAATCGCTCCGCTCGCAAGGAATAACACTGCCGAAGGTACACTGCTGCAATACGGCCGCTGCCATTGCTTTTCCTGAATGGGGGTATGATACGATCCGTTTAGGCATAGGTTTATACGGATTATATCCTTCACCGTACATGAAAGAGCGTGCAGATGTACCGCTCGTTCCCGCCTTGTCCTTGAAGACGCGGATCGCCCACGTGAAGACGGCAAGCGAGCCCTTCACAGTCAGCTATGGGGCGACGTATACCGCTCAGCCTGGAGAGACGATCGCGACGCTGCCGATCGGATATGCAGATGGATATTCTCGCCTGTTGTCCAATCGGGGGGAAGTTTTGTACAATGGAGCGCGTGCCTCTATCGTTGGCAGGGTTTGCATGGACCAGATCATGGTGAGGATCGACCGCGGGACAGCACAGGTCGACGACGAGGTCGTTTTGTACGGCAAGCAAGGAGAGGACGAAATTTCGCTGGATGAGGTGGCCGCCCTGATCGGCACGATCAACTACGAAGTGCCTTGCATGCTGAATTACCGAATCCCTCGCGTCTACTATCGCAGCGGAAAAGAGGCCGGAGTGTTTCATCCGATCGCGGCGAAACACGCTGACAAGGAAAGTGTAAATAACTAGCAAACAAAATGCGGCAGGAATTTCGCTTTGCAGCACGAATACTAGTTAAGCGCAAAAAGCGGGTATTCTTGTACAGATAGGAATTCCTATCCGGTACAAGGAATGAAGGCTTCGCCATGAAGCTTGACGCAGCCAAGTTTTCGGACCTGCAGCGCACAGGATAGGTATATTTTTGCAATGGTTTCGACATAATGGTATTGTTCATACTGACGAGAAGACAGGAGAACATGCTTAGCGGATGAAAGTTACGGTCATGGTTGGAGGTGGATTTGTCTTGTCGAAGTCAAACACGAAACGCATCATGATCAGTTTGCCACAACACTTGCTTCAAGAAGTGGATGGCGTGATTCAGAAGGAAAAATCCAATCGCAGCGAGTTCATTCGTCAGGCGATGCATCTGTATTTGAAGGAGCGCAAGAAGCGCACCATCCGTGAGACGATGCAAAAGGGATACATGGAGATGGCGAAAATCAATCTGAAAATGGCATCGGAGGCTTTTGGCGCTGAAGAAGAGGCTGACCATACTCTTGTCCGCTTAGTTAGCGGGGTGTGACCAGTGATTGTTAAACGTGGCGATGTGTTTTTCGCGGACCTGTCACCGGTCGTTGGCTCTGAGCAAGGAGGCGTTCGGCCTGTATTAGTCATTCAGAACGACATTGGAAATCGATTTAGTCCGACGGTCATCGTCGCAGCTATCACGGCGCAGATTCAAAAGGCAAAATTGCCCACGCATGTTGAGATTGACGCAAAATTATATGGATTTGATCGTGACTCCGTCATTCTGTTGGAACAAATTCGAACCATTGACAAACAACGGCTAACCGACAAGATTACTCATCTGGACGACGAGATGATGGATCGTGTCAATGAATCCCTGCAAATCAGCTTGGGACTCATTGATTTTTAGAGCGGGATAGGCCTTTGGAGAGGAAAAGCCACTTGAGCGAAAGCAAGTGGTTTTTTTGCGTGCAGGGCAGGGATTTTGCGAGCATATAGCGAATGTGATGGAGTAGCGAGTTTAGACAAAATGTGACATGGTTTGATTAAGGTGTCAAAAGCTGCAATTCATTTCTACCTACCAGGTGAAGGCGGAAGGGGTTTTTTGATTGTGGCAGAGTTGTATCCTGAGACAATCAAGATAGAGACAGAGTCGGATATTGTCGCAGCGAGGCAAGTGGGACGGAATATGTCGCGTCAGTTAGGGTTCGGCACGATCATGCAGTCCCGGATGGCCACATCCATTTCTGAACTGGCTCGGAACATTTTTTTGTACGCAGGAAAAGGAACCATTACGATAACGCCGATTGAACGCGAAGGGGCAATCGGCTTGCAAATAACGGCGGTGGACGCGGGCCCGGGAATCCCGGACGTGCGCAAGGCTCTGGAGGACGGCTACACGACTACCGGTGCGCTTGGAGCAGGGCTGCCCGGTGTCAGGCGAATGATGGATGAGTTCGATATTCAAAGCGCTCCAGGCGAAGGAACGCGCGTCGTCATCGCCAAATGGCTGGAACGAACATAAGGAAGGTGGAGAGAGATGATGACCCGGGGTGTAGAGGAAGAGTACGTCAAAATTCTCCGGGATTACTTGACTGGCCAAGGTGAGGATCAACTGTACGACGCCCAGCAGTTGGGCAAATGGCTGCTGCTGCGGGACATTTCACCGGAAGAAATCATAGACTTGCACGGTCGAGCGTTGGAAGAGCTGGGGGAAGTACCCGAATTTGTGCGTGCTTCCTTTTCTATTTTGACCGAAGTGATGATCGAATACGGAAACGAACACCGCTCCGTTACCAGTTTGAGAAGCAAGCACAAGCAGCTTCAATCGGAGATCGCGGTCGCCTCCGCCATGCAGAAGGCCCTTTTGCCGGAGGCGCTCCCCGTCTACCCCGGGGTGGATCTCGGGGTGGTGAGCGTCGCGGCAAAACAGCTTTCCGGCGATTACTACAACTTCATCTGTCACGAAGACCGTTTATGCTTGATGGTCGCCGACATCACGGGAAAGGGCATTTCGGCAGCGATGTGCATGTCCATGCTGAAATACGCGCTGGACAGCTTGGGAGAGATGCAGCAGAGCCCGGATGAAATGCTGCACAACCTCAATCGGGTGGTGGAGCGGAATATCGACCCCAGCATGTTCGTGACGATGGTATTGGGCTGCTACGATACACGCAGCCATTCCTTTCGGTACGCCGTGGCCGGCCATGAGCCGGGATTTGTATACCGGGCAAAGGAAGGACGTTTTTACGATATGGAGGGACAAGGCCCGGCGCTGGGACTAAGCCCGAACAGCCGTTATGAGGAGCGGGAAGTTTATCTGGATGTGGGAGATGTTCTGATTCTTCTGACTGATGGTGTAACGGAACGGAAAATTGACCGATATTACTTGCAGAGGGAAGAGCTCGTGGAATACTTGCAGGCCGAAGTCGGTTCCACTGCCCAAGCGATGGCGGACGGCCTGTACAGCAAGCTTCTCTTGCTCTCCCAGTTTGAGCTGCCGGACGATTACACCATGATTGTCCTGCGAAGAACATGAACGACATCTGGAGGGTGATATCGATGGACCTGACGATCAAGACGACCAGCACCGAGACAGAGCATCAAGTAAACCTTAGCGGGGATGTCGATGCCTTCACTGGTCCGAAAGTAAAAGAAGCGCTGATGACGCTGGTACAGTCGCCGAATGCGTCTGTCGTAGCCGTTGATCTGAAAGAAGTGGAATATATGGACAGCACGGGCATCGGGATCTTTATCGCAGTGATGAAGGCGTGCAAACAGTCGGGCTGCGAATTCGTGGTCCAAAACCTTTCTCCACGCGTGGAGAGGCTGTTTCAGATTACGGGCTTGTACGAGCTGGTCGTCATCCGCAAAGGAGAGAGCGCGTAATGGCTCAAAACAGACCTGTGGCAGACGTGATTGAATTAAAGTTCCCCGGGGTGCCGGATTACTTGGGAGTCGCCCGCCTGACCGTGTCGGGCGTGGCCAACCGCATGGGCTTTTCCTTCGAAGAAATCGAGGACATCAAGCTGGCGGTGGGCGAAGCATGCAGCAATGCGGTCAAGCACGCGTACAGAGCTGCTGACGGCGTGATTCAGCTCGTGTGCCAGGTCCATCCCGACCGCTTGGTGATCGTCGTATCGGACCAGGGAAAGGGATTGGAGAGCGAGCCTGTCCTTGATCAACTCTCGCCGCTTTGCGCGGGGATCGACATTGAAGAGGTGGAAGAGGGGGGCCTTGGGCTCTATGTGATCCATGCCCTGATGGACGAGGTAGATATTCGTACAGACCACGGTGTCTCGGTCACCATGACCAAATATGTTCGGCGGGATGGGGTGGCTGGCGATGACCGAACAATCTCGGAAGAAGAAGTTTAGTCCCGCAGAGCTAAGGCAGCTCACCCACCAGTATTGGGAGACGGGCGATGCCGGCTTGCAGGAGCTGCTGGTGGAAGCGTACACCCCTCTGGTCGAGACCTTGGCCAAAAAGTTCGTTCGCGGGCAAATCATGCACGAGGACCTGATTCAGGTCGGCATGATCGGTCTGCTGGCGTCGCTGCGCAGATTTGATCCGGCGTTCGATCGGACGTTTGAGAGCTTTGCCATTCCGACCATCATTGGCGAAATCAAGCGGTACATCCGGGACAAGACCTGGAGCGTCCACGTCCCTCGGCGGGTCAAAGAGCTGAGCCCGAAGATCAAGCGGGTGGTGGACGAGCTGACCGTTCAACTGCAGCGGTCTCCCCAGATCGCGGACATCGCCCGCTGTCTGGGCGTATCCGAGGAGGCAGTGCTGGAGACGCTGGAGATGGGGCGCAGCTACCATTCGCTTTCCATGGACAGCGAGCTGGAAGCGGACAGCGACGGCAATACGATCACGTTGCTGGATCTGATCGGTTCCCAGGAAGCGGGCTACGGCCAGGTCGAGCAAAACATGATGCTGGATCGTGCCCTGCACGTTTTGGACAAGCGGGAAAAGGAAATTATCCAATTGACATTTTATCAAAACTTGAGCCAAAAGCAGGCGGGGGATGTGCTGGGCATGTCCCAGATGCACATTTCGCGGCTCCAGCGCAGGGCGCTCGGAAAATTGCGGGAAGCCCTGAAGGTGGATCAGCACGAAACGCTGCTGGGAACATAAAGGGACGGGGTGTCGGACGGCACCTCTTTTTTTATGCTTCCAGACGTTAACAGCAAATGTGGTACAATAAACGGCGAAGAACGAGCGCAGGAGGACACGTATGGAACTTTCGTTGATGATCCAGACTATCGCCCGGGATACCGGCGTCAAACCTCACCAGGCTGAGCGTACGATCGCGCTCTTGGACGAAGGAAACACGGTCCCGTTTATCGCCCGCTACCGCAAAGAAATGACGGGGCAGTTGGACGAGACGCAGATTCGGGACATTGAAGAGCGCGTTCGCTACTTGCGCAATTTGTCCGTGCGAAAGGAAGAAGTCATTCGCCTGATCGAGGAGCAGGGCAAGCTGACGGATGAGCTGCGCGCAGCGATCGAATCGTCAGCCAAGCTGCAGGAAGTAGAGGACTTGTATCGACCCTACCGGCAAAAACGGCGGACCCGTGCCACGATGGCCAAGGAGAAAGGGCTGGAACCGCTGGCCGATTACCTGTTGAGCTTGCCGAAGTCAGGGGATCCGCACAAGGAAGCGGAGCGTTTCATCGACCCGGAAAAAGGCGTCGAGTCGGCTGAGGCGGCTCTGCAAGGGGCCATGGATATCGTAGCTGAGCACCTGTCCGACGATCCGGACATCCGGCAGTGGATCCGTCAGCGGACGTTGCAGCAGGGCCTATTGCTGTCGGAGAAAAAGGCGGATGAAGCCGAAGAAAAAAATGTGTACCAAATGTACTATGCATATAGCGAGCCGTTGAAAAAGGTGGTGCCTCACCGCGTGCTCGCGATGAATCGCGGCGAGAACGAAGGGATCCTGAAGGTGGGGATCGAAGCGCCCGTTCCCGAGATTCTGGCGTGGATGAAGAAGCGGGTCATCCCGCGGGAGACCGTTGTGCGAGCGGTGCTCGAGCAGACGATCGAGGATGCCTACAAACGTCTCATCGCGCCATCGATCGAGCGCGAGGTGCGCTCGGAGCTGACGGAAACGGCGGAGGAGCGGGCGATCCACATCTTTGCGGAAAACCTGCGCAACCTGCTCTTGCAGCCGCCGGTCAAAGGAAAGGTCGTGCTGGGGGTCGACCCGGCGTTTCGAACAGGCTGCAAGCTGGCTGTGGTCGATGAGACAGGCAAGCTCTTGGAGGTAGCCGTCGTGTATCCGACTCCTCCGGTGAACAAGGTGGCAGAAGCCGCGGCAAAAGTGAAACAGCTGATCGAGAAGCACGGCGTCACCGTGGTCGCTATCGGCAACGGCACCGCCTCGCGGGAAACGGAGCAATTCATCGCAAATGTCTTGAAAGAGCTGGGAAAAGACGTGATGTACATCATCGTAAACGAGGCGGGCGCATCCGTTTACTCCGCCTCCACGTTGGCGAAGGAAGAGTTCCCCGAGCTCGACGTCGCGGAGCGCAGTGCCGTATCGATCGCAAGGCGGCTGCAGGACCCGCTGGCGGAGCTGGTCAAGATCGATCCGAAGTCGGTCGGTGTCGGTCAGTACCAGCACGATGTGTCTCAATCGCGGCTGGCGGACAGCCTGCAATTCGTCGTCGAATCTGCGGTGAACCACGTGGGAGTGGACGTGAATACGGCTTCGGCTTCTCTCCTGCAGTACGTGTCCGGCATCAGCAAGCAGGTGGCGGTCAACATCGTGAAGAAACGGGATGAAATCGGCAAGTTTTCGTCACGGACAGAGCTGAAGGGCGTGCCGCGTCTGGGAGCGAAAACGTACGAGCAGTGCATTGGCTTTCTGCGCGTCATGGAGGGATCCAATCCGCTGGACAAGACTCCGATCCACCCCGAGTCTTACGGGGCGACGGACCAGCTGCTGCAGATGATCGGCATTGCGCCCGGGGAGATCGGAAGCGACCGCTGCAAGGAGCGCCTCCAGTCCCTGAACGTAGCGGAAACCGCGCAGAAGCTGGGCATCGGGGAACCGACCCTCGCCGACATTGTGGAAAGCCTGCTGCGCCCTGGGCGCGACCCGCGGGACGAGCTGCCTAAGCCGCTCTTGCGCAGCGACGTCCTCCAGCTCTCGGATCTGAGCGTAGGAATGAAGCTCCAGGGAACGGTCCGCAATGTCGTGGACTTCGGCGCATTTGTAGATATCGGCCTGAAAAACGACGGCCTCGTACACATCTCCCGACTGAAAAAAGGATTTGTGAAGCACCCGCTCGATGTAGTGACGGTAGGGGACATCGTGGACGTCTGGGTCGTCGAAATCGACGAAAAGCGCCAGCGGGTAGGGCTGACGATGGTCGCACCGACGGAAGGGTAAGGAAAACAAGAAGGCGGCGCCCCGTTATTCGGGACGTCCGCCATGTTTTTCCCAATATAAGAACCAGCAACTGTTCAGCAAGCGAATTTGCCTGACATCCTTCCCGCTGAAGGCACGCTGCAACTGCCTACGCATCCATTGTGGCATGAAGGTACCTCCTGGAGTTCATCGTCTATTGGCATGTGTATGCGCAGGACGAGATGGAGGTACCTATTTTTTACGGGGTGTTACTCTTCTTCGCGCAAAAATTCCAGTTGGGCCTGGAGGGCGCGAATTTCCGTCAAGAGCGAAATCAACGGATACTGGCTCTCCTGCAAGGAGGCAAAGCGGCGTTCCAGCTCGCTTACGTAGTCCAGACCATCGGCGACCGAGAGCCCCTTGTCAAGCAGCTCCAGTTCGGCGCATTCCGCGACGACTTGCGGCAGCTTCGGCCGATCCGCGATGGTCAGTTTGTCGATCTCTTTGTGCAGCCGCTTGAACAGGGCAACCAGTTGGTACATGTGCGATTCGGGCATCGCGACAAACTGAAGTGCGGTGCCTTCCTGCAACAGCAAATAGCGCATGAGCTCCTCCACCATTCTACTTTTCTACCAACCAGTGTAGCGTAACTGTCTGGCACTTTTCAACCGGAACTGCTATCGTGAAAGGAAAGACAGGAGCGGAGGAGAAACGATGACCGATCAGGAGTTGCAAAAGCTGGTGGAGGACATATCCAGCCAATTTTTCGCTGTGCCCTTTCGCCATCAGGCCCGCTTTAACGGCCGGCTGCGTACGACGGGCGGGCGTTATTTGCTGAAAAGCCACGACATCGAGCTGAATCCGCGGCATTTGCAGGAGCATGGCATGGACGAGCTGGTTTCCATCATCAAGCATGAGCTGTGCCATTACCATCTGCACTTGGCCAAGCGGGGGTACCGCCATGCGGATCGCGACTTCCAGCTGCTGCTCAAGCAGGTCGGCGGCAGCCGGTACTGCCAGCAGGTGGGAGAAGGGCGGAAGCGACTGCCTTATCGCTATGAGCTTGCTTGCAAGGCGTGCGGAATGACTTATAAGCGAAAGCGCAAGATAAACCCATCCCGCTACCGCTGCGGCAGATGCAGCGGCAAGCTGGTTCTGAGGGAGCTAAAAGAGCCCGTTTTTTCCTGAGGCGCTCGGGGAGGCGGGCTTTCGCGCGCTTTGTCTCGCGCAGGCGGTGCTTTGTTGCACGCAGGCGGTGCTTTGTTGCGCGCCTTTGGAGTGCAGCGTTATAATGAATGGACTATGCCGTAAAGGAGCGTTCGAGGTGGCACACGATGAATTTTCCCTGATCCGGCAATGGACGAGCCGATCGGACGGACAGGAAGGAGACGGCTTGACCGTCGGAATCGGGGATGATGCCGCTGTCTATACTCCGACGCCCGAGATGGAAGTCGTGGCGTGCTGCGATGCGATGGTCGAAACCGTCCATTTTCTAAAAGAGACCATGCATCCGAGTGACATCGGGTACAAAGCCGTGGTCAGCAACGTGAGCGATGTCGCCGCCATGGGAGGGCTCGCCCGGTACGCGCTGGTCACTATCGCCGTGTCTCCCGGCTGGTCTGCTGGGCAGACTGCTCACATTTACGATGGAATTTACGAGGCTTGCGAGCAATACGGTGTAAAGCTGATCGGCGGGGATACGGTATCGGCGCCTGATGCCCTTCATCTTTCCGTGACGGTACTCGGCGAGGTGGAAAAGGGCCGGGCGATTCGCCGTTCCCATGCGGAGCCCGGCCAGCTGGTGTTTGTGACCGGAGACGTGGGGACGTCGGCCGCAGGGCTGTACCTCTTGCTCAAGAAAAAAGAGACCGGCGAGCCCATATCCGAAGCATTTCAGGGGCTGGTCAAAGCGCACCAGCGTCCGAGCGCACAAGTGGAGGCGGGGAGGATCCTCCTTGCTTCGCGGGCTTGTGGAGCCTTGAACGACGTCAGCGACGGACTGGCCTCGGAGCTATGGGAAATCGCCGAGGCGAGCCGTGTGGAGCTCGAGATCGACGCAAGCCTGATTCCGATCAGCAAAGAAGTACGCGCCTGCGCGGGGCAGGCGGGAAAAGATCCGCTGGATTGGGCCTTTTACGGTGGGGAGGACTACCAGCTGGTCGGTACTGTCGACGAATCGAGCATCGATACATTGTCCGGGGATTTCGCAGCGGCCGGCATTCCGTTTACGATCATTGGCCGCGTAACGAGCCGAGCGGCAGGTGCATCGGTCAGCTGCCTGCGGGCAGGCGAGCGGTCGCCATTGCCAAAGGCCGGCTTCAACCATTTCGGTCGTCGTGAAGGGGGATGACAACATGGCATACGAGTGGACACTCTCAGGTGTCGAGGAGACGCACCGTTTCGCGGAGAGTCTCGCGGCCCATTTGCAGCCGGGCGACTTTTTGGCGCTGGAAGGCGATCTGGGAGCGGGGAAAACGACGTTCACCCAAGGGCTCGGACGGGGTCTAGGCGTTCGGCAAGTGGTGAACAGTCCGACGTTTACGATCATAAAAGAATATCAGGGGCGCTTGCCGTTCTATCATATGGATGTCTACCGGGTCGGGGATGACGTGGACTCGCTCGGTCTGGACGACTATTTTTTTGGAGAAGGAGTCTGTGTGGTCGAGTGGGCTTCCCTGATCGAGGAGGTACTCCCCGCAGACCGGTTGACCGTCTATTTGCGCGTAGCCGGGGAAGACAGACGTCTGATCGAGCTGGTGCCGCATGGGGACCGTTATGTGAAATTGTGTGAGGAGTTTGATTTTGATGCGCGTACTGGCGATTGATACGTCCAATCTGGTGCTGAGCGTAGCCGTTGTGGAAGAAGAGCGGGTCCTGGCGGAGATGACGACGAACCAGCAAAAAAACCATTCGATCCGCCTCATGGACTGCATTTCCGAGCTGCTGGACGCTACGGATACGCTGCCCGAGCAGCTTGGCGGGCTGGGAGTGGCCAAGGGACCGGGCTCCTATACAGGCGTCCGGATCGGAGTGGCGACCGCCAAGAGCATGGCCTGGTCGCTAAACCTGCCTGTCGTAGGCGTCTCCAGCCTGCAGGCCGTCGCCATGAACGCGTTGGGCTTTCCCGGCCTGATCGTTCCCTTGTTCGATGCCCGCAGAGGCCAGGTGTACACGGGGGCTTATCGGACAGAAGGGATGGCGTCCGTCCAGCTGCAGGAGAAAGAAGCGATCATCCTGTTGAGGGATTGGCTGCCGATGCTTCGGGAACAGGCGCAGGGCGCCCCGATCCTGTTCCTCGGCGAGGACGTTCGTCTGCATCGCGAGACGATTGTGCAGGAATTGGGGGAGCAAGCGCAGTTTGCTTCTCCAGCCATGAACCATCCCCGTGCGGCGCACATCGGTTTTTTGGCGATGCGCCATCTGCAGGATGGCAAAAATGCGCATGAGCTGGTGCCTGAATACCTTCAATTGGCGGAAGCGGAAGCAAAATGGCTGGCCCAAAAGCAGGAGGGTTCCGCAAAGGAGTAATGGCAATGACTCAACCAATCGAGCTGGAATACCGATTTATGACGATGCAGGACGTCGGGGCCGTAGCGGAGCTGGAGCGGCTGTCGTTTACCACGCCCTGGCCGCATGACGCCTTCGTGAATGAACTGACGAAAAACCCCAACGCCCGGTACGTGGTGGCCGTTCATCAAAACCGGATCGTGGCCTACTGCGGTATGTGGGTCATCCTTGATGAAGCGCATATTACCAATGTGGCTGTCCATCCGCTGTTCCGGGGGAAAAAGATCGGCCTGGGGCTGATGCTCAAGATGATGAGTGTGGCCCGGATGTATCACGCCAAAAGCATGACGCTGGAGGTGCGGCCATCCAACATCGTGGCGCGCAATATGTACACCAAGCTGGGCTTCAGGGAGCATGGCGTACGCAAACGATACTATTCCGACAATAACGAGGACGCAATTATTATGTGGGTGACGCTGTAATGAACAGGACCTATACTTCGCGCTACGAGAAGCGCGTGCAAGAGGCGTATCAGACACACAAACAGTCGGGAGAGCCGACTTATATACTCGGGATCGAGACCAGCTGCGACGAGACGTCAGCCTCTGTCGTGCGCGACGGAAGAGAAGTGCTTTCCAATGTGATCGCCTCCCAGGCAGACATTCACAAGCGTTTCGGCGGCGTGGTGCCGGAGGTTGCTTCCCGCCGCCATGTGGAAAACATCACGCTGACGATCGAAGAGGCGCTTCAGGAAGCAGGCAAGACACTGGACGACATTCATGCCATTGCGGTGACCTACGGACCTGGATTGGTCGGCGCGCTGCTGGTCGGGGTAGCTGCGGCCAAGGCGATTTCACTGGCTCGCGGGATTCCGCTCATCGGCGTCCACCATATCGCCGGACACATCTATGCCAACCGGCTGGTGGAGGAGATGGACTTTCCGCTGATCGCGCTCGTCGTCTCAGGCGGCCATACGGAGCTCGTCTGGATGAAAGAGCACGGGCAGTTTGAAATTTTGGGCGAGACCCGAGACGATGCAGCAGGGGAGGCGTACGACAAAGTCGCCCGCGCCCTGCACATGCCTTATCCCGGCGGTCCGCACATCGACCGGCTCGCGCACGAAGGCATGCCGAATGTGCCGCTGCCGCGCTCGTGGCTGGAGCCGGACTCGTACGACTTTAGCTTCAGCGGATTGAAATCGGCGGTGCTGAATACGCTGCACAATGCCGCGCAGCGGGGAGAGACCATCGAGCCTGCCAATCTGGCAGCGAGCTTCCAGGACTCCGTGACGGAAGTGCTGGTGGAAAAAACGCTACGGGCTGTCCGCGAGTACGGCGCCAGACAGGTGCTTTTGGCGGGCGGCGTCGCGGCCAACCGCGGATTGCGGGAAAGGCTGCAGAGCCGTTGCCGGGAGGAAGGCGTCCCGTTGGTGATTCCTCCGCTTTCCCTTTGTACGGACAATGCCGCGATGATCGCCGCCGCCGGGTTCATCCGCTACGAAAAGGGGCAGTTTGCCGAGCTGGACTTGAACGGTGTGCCCGGCTTGCCGCTTTCTGAACACTGATCCTAGGAGTGCAGACAAAGAACATCCTCGCCTATGCCGGCTGGCCGCCGGGTGGACGGGGATGTTTTTTTGCACAGATAGGAATGTATTAAAATTCCTATCCAGTATAAGTGCAACCGCGGCTCCGCCAAAAGGCATGGCGTAGCCAGGCTTTCTAATTGCTGAATCAGCTCATCCTTGAACAGAGCGTGATAGAGGTTTTCTTACTCTTATCCACACCCCATGGATAACTTTTCGGATTGTTCCCACCCCCTCCTGTGAATACTGGTGATAACACAAAAAATGACCGGGAAAATCACCCTCGGGTTGTGGATTCTTTTGTGGAATTTGTGGATAAGAGCGGTGCGGTTATCAACAGGAGGTCAGTGGTGAGAAAGTGGATCACACTCGTCATTTTGTCATTTCTGATTGGGTGGGCAAGTGCGTCCAACGGAGCATCTGCGGCACAAAAGGAAGCCCCGCAAGTCATCGTTTTGTTTGTGGAAGGGATGTCATTTTTCGATCTGGAACAGCTTCGCGGGGAGCCTCATGTGGATATGTGGATGCAGAAGGCTGGCATGGCAGCCATGTCGATCCGCACGCCGGGCGCAAGAAATGCCGCAAACAGCTACCTGCTCATGGGAGGCGGAAGCCAGGCACTCTATACCGAGCGGAGCGGGACGGCCTACCACCCGTGGGAACGCGTGACAGAACGCGAGACAGCGGGGGAAAGAGCGCTGGAGCTGGGGGCCGCCATTGAGGAGGATCTGGCGCGTTCTTCTCTCGTTTTTCCCGGTATTTTCCGGCTGCTTGCCGACAATCAGAACAAACCGTTCACGCCGAGAATCGGATTGCTCGGTACGACTCTGGCCGCTCATCGAATACCCGTCGCGGTCTACGGAAACGGAGATTACGCCGACACCCGTCAACGCCATAGTGCTCTGTTTGCCATGGACGAGAAGGGAAGGGTGCCTGCCGGAGATGTGTCCCCGGCTACCGTGATTACTCGGAGGGGAGCACCCTACGGCATACAGACGAACTACGATTATTTGCTGAAGCAAGTCAGCGAGGAAAGGAGTGCAGGCTTGATCACCGTACAGCTGTCTGATCTGTCGCGGCTGTACCAGTTGTCCGATCAGATGCACGAGGGCCAGTTCGACCGACAGTACAGACGGGTGCTGGGCGAGCTCGGAGGATTTGTGGACCGGCTGCTTCAGATGCGCAGGGACAATCAGATGGTGCTGCTGCTCTCCCCGGCGGTCAATCCGAATGCGGCCAAGGAAAAAGCGCTGCTCACCCCACTGCTCGTGTGGAAGAAAGGCAGCTCGGGCCTGCTCACCTCCGCGACGACGCGGCAATCCGGCCTGGTCAGCGGCCTGGACATTTTGCCGACGATTCTCACGTGGCTGGACGTTCCCGTTCCCAAGGGATTGGCGGGCCATCCGCTGCGAATCGATTCCGGGCAAAACGAAGGACATCTCATGGAGCACATCAAGCAGATTCACCATACGTACGCTACCCGCCCATCGGTTTTGTACTCGTATGTCATGCTGCAGATTATCACACTGGCATGCGCGGCGCTCGTATGGGTGATCGGCAAAAGGTCAAAAGGAACTGCCGGTCTTGAACGCCTGCGACGAGGGGTGAGGCTGGCCTTGCTCGCGATGTTTTGCTTCCCGGCTCTCTTGCTTCTGGAGGGAGCGGTCGGGTGGAGAGCTTCCGGGCCGGTTGTGCTTGGTTCCCTGATCGTCGTGGCCTTGCTTGCCGCCTTTCTGCTGGAGCACCGCCCGCTGCCGCAGACGACGGCTATTGTCTGCGGTGTGACCGTCGCGGGTCTCCTTGTGGACGGCTGGACAGGAGCGAACCTGATGCGAAGCTCGTATCTGGGCTACGATCCGGTGATCGGAGCGCGTTTTTACGGACTGGGCAACGAGTACGAAGGCGTGTTGATCGGCAGCGCGGTCATGCTGTCCGCGTCGCTGTACCAGCTCATTCGTACCCGTGTGCGAACTTGCTTGGCTGCCGCCATCTTCGCGGCAGTGCTGTACTACATGGTGGCGCCGGGTCTAGGCACGGATGCGGGCGGCTTTCTTGCCGGACTCGTCGGTTTCTTCGTCGCATTTGCCCGTTTGCAGGGGTGGGTGATCGGAAAAAAAGGCCTCCTGCTTTTGACAGGTGGCCTCATAAGTGGGATTGCTGTACTTGTCGCAGCCAGCTTGCTCTCTGACCAGCCGCCGACGCACATCGGCCGAGTCGCCCAGCAAATTGTCGGGGGGCAATGGGACGAGGTCGGACGGATGGTCGAGCGCAAGATTGCGATGAACGTGCGGCTGATACGCGTCTCCATCTGGAGCAAGGTTTTTGTCGTCTCGCTCATCGTGCTTGGCATGCTGGCTTTGTGGAACGATCGGTTCCTGCGCCATCTGGGAGCGGACACGCCTTATTTGGTGAAAGGCTTTCCCGGGGTCATTGCCGGTTCGCTGGCCGGTCTTGCGCTCAATGACTCGGGAATCGTTACCGCTGCGACATGCATCATCTTTCTCGTCGTCCCGGCCCTGTACGCAGCTTTGGGAGAAACGGCAGACGAAAGGTGGGCGACGTGACACAACCCTATTCTTCGGAGAGACTGCTCCATTCATCGTAAAGCTGCTCCAGTTCCTCCCGGGCCGCCTGAATCAGATCGTTCCGTTCCTTCGCCTGGACATGGTCGCTGTAGATTTCCGGGAGGCACAGCTCTTCTTCCCAGCGGACGATATCCGCTTCCCGCTTTTGGATCGTCGCTTCGATTTCTTCCAGGCGTCGCATGCGCTGGCGCTCGCGGCGCTTGGCTTCCTTGTCCAGCTCGTACGAAGTCTTTTCCGGCTGTGCAGCGGTTCCTTGCTTTTTGGCCGGCGCTGCGGCCTGCTCGGCTGCGAGCTCGGCCAGTTCCTGCTTCTTCTCTACGTAGTAATCGTAGTTGCCCAGGTAGTTCGTGACCCCGTCAGGAGACAGCTCCAGGACGCGGCTGGCGATTTTGTTCAGGAAGTACCGGTCGTGGGACACGAACAGGATCGTGCCGGGGTAATCGTAAAGCGCGTTCTCCAGCACTTCCTTGCTGTAGATGTCCAGGTGGTTGGTCGGCTCGTCGAAAATCAGGAAATTCGCCTGCTTGAGCATCAGTTTGGCAAGTGATACGCGGGCGCGCTCTCCGCCGGACAGATCGGAGATGCGCTTTTGCACGTCATCTCCGCTGAAAAGGAAATTGCCGAGCAGTGTGCGTACATCTTTCTCCAGCATCTGCGGGTATTCGTCCCAAATTTCGCCAAGCACCGTGTTCGCCAGATTGAGGTTGCGATGCTCCTGGTCGTAGTAGCCGATCGTCACGTTGCTGCCGAACTGAACCTCTCCCTTGAGAGCGGAGAGCTCGCCCACAATGGTTTTGAGCAGGGTGGATTTGCCGATTCCGTTTGGTCCGACCAGTGCGACCCTCTCTTCGCGCTCGAGCTCGAAGGTCAGCCCCCGAGAGAGCACGGCGTCCGGATAGCCGATCGCCAGGTTTGCCGCTTTCATGACGATGTTGCCGCTCATTTTGGAGACATCGAACGAGAAGTGGACGGACTTGTTCTGCATGATCGGCTTTTCCAGCCGGTCCATTTTTTCCAACGTCTTGCGGCGGCTTTGCGCCCGTTTGGTCGTCGTGGCACGGGCGATGTTGCGCGCAATAAAATCCTCGAGCTTGGCGATTTCCTCCTGCTGCTTTTCAAACCGCTTGAGATCCTGCTCCAATCTGGCGGCCTTCTGGTCGAGAAAGCGGCTGTAGTTGCCGACGTACCGGGTGGCCCGAGTCCGCTCGATCTCGTAGACGATCGTCACCAGCTTGTCGAGGAAGTAGCGGTCATGGGAGACGACGAGAATCGCGCCCTGGTAGTTCTGCAAGTACATCTCCAGCCAGGTGAGGGTCTCGATGTCCAGGTAGTTGGTCGGCTCGTCCAAGAGCAGGATGGTTGGCGACTGCAGCAGCAGCTTCGCCAGAGCCAGGCGCGTTTTTTGCCCGCCGCTCAACGTGCGGATCAGCGTATTGTAATCCATGTCGGCAAAGCGAAGGCCGTGCAGGACGCCGCGGATGGCCCCTTCGTAGCTGTACCCGCCTTTTTCCTTGAACGCCTCGGAACGGCGGGAATAATTCTCCAGAATTTGCTGGTAGCGCTTCTCGTCGGCGATGACATCCGGGTCGCCCATCTTGGCCTCGAGCTCGCGCAGCTCCTTTTCCTCCTGCTGCAAATGGGTGAAGACGCTCAGCATTTCATCCCAGATGCTGCGCTCTGATTCGAGCCCGCTGTTCTGTGCCAGATAGCCGAGCGTGACATCTTTGGGGATGCGGATCGTCCCGGCGTCATAGCTCAGTTCCCCCGCGAGTATCTTCATCAAGGTCGACTTGCCTGCACCGTTGACGCCGACCAGACCGACTCTTTCTCCCGTTTGTATTTGCAGCGAAATGTCCTGTAAAATGGTCTCGATGCCGTACGTTTTTTCTATATGTTCAGCTTGCAGCAATATCATCAGATTCACCTCATTATCTATTACTGTCAGTGTAGCGTAGAGACAGCATCAGGGACAAGCCTTGGGGCATGTTACCTGTCGCAGGGAGAGGATGGACGTGCAGATGGATGCGAAAGCGGTGAAAAGTCAGCTCCGTTCCCGTATCATGGAAGCCCGCAAGGCCATGCCGGCAGAGCAGCGCAAAGAGTACTCCGCCGCGGTTTGCCAAAAGCTTTTGCAGTGCGATCGGCTGGCCGAGGCGAGAGCGATTATGGCGTTTCATCCGTTCGACACGGAGCTGGATATTTGGCCGTTCGTGGAAGCGGCAAAAGTGCGGGGGCAGGAAATCTGGCTGCCGCGCACGGTGCCATCCGAGAAGCGCCTGATTCCTTACCGATACAGCGGGCCGGAAATGCTGAGGCAAGGCGTGTACGGCATCTGGGAGCCGGATCCTGTGCTCGCCGAGGAGGCGGATTTGACACGGCTCGATGCGGTCGTGGTCCCGGGAGTGGCTTTTGACGCGCGCGGCGGGCGGATGGGCTACGGGGGAGGCTACTACGACAGGTTTCTGGCTGCCTTGGCCGTTCGCCCCTACTTGGTTGGCGTCGCGTTTTCCATGCAGGTGGTGGAGCAAGTTCCGCGCGAGCCTCACGATATTAAGCTGGATGGGCTTGTCACGGAAAGGGGTTTCTTCCAAAGGTGAATGTTTTGTGTCAGGAGCTTTCTTTTCCGGAGGCACTATCTACACCAAGCCCAAAAAAGTGTACAATACAATCGAGTGAAAAAACGGAGGAATGAGCTGTGGGCAATTGGAAGGTAGGCGTAATTTCGGCAAGTGATTCCATCGCCAGAGGTGAGCGGGTCGATGACCGCATCCCGATCATTCGGCAACTGACTACAGAATGGCTGCATGCCGATGTGGCTGTCTATCGCAAGGTCGCCGACGACATGGAAGATTTGAAAGAACACATGATTGAGCTCGTGGATCGGGAAAAGTGCGATCTTTTGATTGTCACTGGAGGTACAGGCCTCAGCCCGCGGGACGTGACACCGGAAGTGACCGCATGGGTCATCGACCGGCCGGTTCCCGGTCTGGCCGAAGAGATGCGCCGCGCCGGATTGCAGCAGTCTCGCCGCGCCATGCTGACGAGAGCGGTAGCGGGGACGAGGGGCAACTCTCTCATCATCAACCTGCCGGGCAATCCGAAAGGCGTAGAGATTTGTTTCAACGCGATTGGAGATATGCTTTCCGACGCCTTGCACATTTTGCAGGGAACGGGAAAGGCCAGTGAGGATTGGGGCGGATTGGGATGGTAGAAAAACCGAAGATGCGGGAGGTGCCGGTGCGCGATGCGATCGGCATGATGCTTCCTCACGACATGACGCAGATCTTGCCCGGCGAGTTTAAGGGCCGCCTGTTCAAAAAAGGCCATGTCGTGACGGAAGCGGACATCGAGCCGCTTCTGTCGATCGGAAAAGAACACATCTATGTGCTGGAAATGCCGGAAGGGTTCATTCATGAAGAGGAAGCAGGTCTGCGAATCGCCAAGGCCGTGTCGGGCCAGGGGCTGACCTTGACTGAGCCGTACGAAGGCAAGGTGTCCATGAAGGCATCGCGGACGGGTCTTGCGAAGATCAACGAGGCGGCTGTCCACGCGCTCAACGAGCTGGAAGGCATCGCGCTGTCCACCATCTTTGGCGATCAGGTGGTCCATCCGGGACACACCCTGGCCGCGACTCGGATCATACCGTTGATTATGGAAGAAAAGCGGATTATCCAGCTCGAGCAGTTGGCCAAGCAGTATGCCGAGCCGATTGTGCAAGTGAAGCCGTTCCTGGAAAAGAAGGTCGGGCTTGTCACCACGGGCGGAGAAGTTTATTCCGGTCGCATTGCAGACAAATTCGGCCCTGTCATCCGCGCCAAGGTGGAGGCTCTCGGTTCGGAAGTGGTGGAGCAGCGCTTTGCCCCAGATGACAAGGAAGCGATTGAGAGAGAGATCAACGCCTTTCTCGAGCAAGGCGTCGATCTGATTTTGGCCACGGGCGGCATGTCTGTCGATCCGGATGACCGTACGCCTGGCGCGATTGCGGGAGTAGGCGCCGATGTCGTCCGATACGGCACGCCGATGCTGCCGGGCTCGATGCTGCTCGTTGCGTACAAGGGCGACATCCCGATTCTCGGTTTGCCCGGCGCCGTGATGCACGAGAAGTTTACTTCGTTTGACGTGATTTTGCCGCGGATTTTGGCGGGAGAACGCATCGAGGCGGCTGACATGACACGGCTGGGATATGGTGGTTTACGAAAGGGCTAGATGGTTAGACTGAAAATGAACAGGGAAAAGGAGTGAACGCGATGAGTAGCATTGGAATTCCTGGACTGATTTTGATTTTGATTTTGGCACTGGTATTATTCGGACCGAAAAAACTTCCGGAGCTGGGACGCGCGGTAGGGCACACCTTGCGAGAATTCAAAAACGCGACCCGCAGCCTGACCAGCGACGACGACGATGACGAGGAAGCGAAGCGCAAGGAACAAGCCAAGGATGCGGCTCCGGCTAAAGCAGCGGTCATTACGGAGAAGGATGCGTTTGACCGGGAGAAGATCGAGCGTGAAATCCGCGAGCGCCTGGAGCGCGAGCGAATCGAGAAAGAGATTCGCGAAAAGATGGAGCTGGAGCGTTCTCAAAAAGAACGGGAACAGCAACAAGCCTAGTTGGGCAAGGTGGTTGCCATGAAGGATCAGGAAATGACAGTGGTGGAGCACCTCACAGAGCTGCGTACGCGGATTTTGTGGGTGCTGGCCGTTTTCATTGTCGCTTTGATTGCCGGCTTCTTTTTGGCTGGCCCCCTCATTGAATATTTGAAGCAAGAGCCGATCGCGGACGGCGTGCCGATCATTTCCCTGCACCCGTCCGATGCGCTCCGCGTGTACATGCAGTTTGCGTTTCTGATCGGCGCCGTGGTCACCCTGCCGGTGGCGCTGTACCATTTGTGGCGTTTCGTCTCGCCTGGCCTCAACATCAACGAGCGGCGCGGCTCGCTTTACTTCATCCCGGCGGCGTGCTTTCTGTTCATCGTAGGGATCTTGTTCGGGTACTACGTGGTCTTTCCGATGATCATGCAGTTCATGACCAATATGACGGCGACCATCGGGGCCGATCCGAATTACGGGATTGCGGAGTACTTCGGGTTTTTGTTCAACATGGTGATCCCGTTCGGAGTGCTGTTTCAGCTCCCGATCATCGTGATGTTTCTGACCCGGATCCGCATTCTCAATCCGATGAGGCTGGCGAAAGTCCGCCGCTTCGCTTACTTCGGTCTGGCAGTCGTGGGGATTACTTTGACGCCCCCGGAAATTGTCAGCGACATCTTGGTCACCATTCCGCTTTTGCTCCTCTACGAGCTGAGCATCTGGCTGTCGCGGATCGTTTACCGCAAGCAGCTTCGGGAAGAAGCGGAGTGGGAAAAAGAATACGCCTACGAAACGGACGAGGCCGTGCGTTAGGGTGGACAAACGAAAGTCTCCTGTCATTTCGACAGGGGACTTTTTTGCTTTCCGCTTTGGCAAACCGCTCGCAGCGAATGATGTTTCTTATTTCGGAAGGAAGTGGGCAATACTAGTACGGTTAAAAATGGAGGTGGTCATCTGTGTGGATGATTCTGAGCCTGGCGTTGTTCTTTTCCGGCGGAGGCGCGGCAGTGGCGGCGGAGCAGGTGGAGCTGTTTGATTCGGACGCGCAAAAGGTGGTGGCGACGTTTCAAAATACGGAAGAGCTGCAAGCGGAAGCGCAGCGCCTGCTGAGCAGCGTGAGCGGGCGTGTCCTGGAGCTCAATCCCTCGCTCGACCACGTGATGATCGTGAAAATTCCGTTGGCTCCCCCAAAGCGTTTGGCGTTGCGCTCGGCCGGCATCGAAACGGACATCGCGGAAATGTTTGTGGTCATGCCCAAGAAAGGCAAACGGCCGCCGTGGATGATTTTGCACACGAAAGAGTACGAGACGGTGGTCGTCGAGTTTTCAGGGGGCGTCGAAAAGCTGCGGGCGCAGGTCCAGCTTCCGTGAGTCATGAGCTTGTCCAGACAGATCGGACGGATCCATCTCGAAGGGCGTCTTCAGCCGGCTGCGCCCGCTGTGCATCTATTGTGCGGGAGTGAGAAAGGTCTGTGTATAGTAATCGGTGACGACCCCCGCTCCTAGCTGCGTGAAGCCTTTCTCCAGCACGTTTTTCCGGTGGCCGGGGCTGTTCATCCAGCTTTCGTGCGCTTCGATGGCGTCCGGGTAGCCGGCCGCAATGTTCTCCCCCGCCATGCGATACGAGATGCCTGCCTCCTTCAAACGGTCGAACGGATCGAAGCCCGTCGTGGCGGAGACGTGGTCAAAAAAGTCGTTGCTTTCCATGTCGAGGCTGTGCTTGCGGGCTACCTGGGCAGCCATCTCGTTCCATTGCAGCGGGAGTAGGTGGTTGCGGTAGCGCGTGACGTTCACCAGGTCGAGGATTTGGCGTTCATAGGCGGCGTTGACCAGTTCCCGATCCTTCACGCTGAGGGCGGGCGGGTCGAAGTCGGGAGCTTGTCCCTGGTACGTCCACTTCGTCTCGTAGAAGCTGCCGCGCAACAGCATCTGGGTGTCGATCAGCCGCAGCGCCGTCACCTTGTCGTTGCTTTGCTTGTCCAAATAGTAGATGGCGGCGATTCCGTTTTCCATGACCAGGGGGCGCTGCTGCTTTTGGTTGGTGATCTGTACGTTTGCGCCCATGTACGAGAACGAGACGACGTTTTGCAGCGGATGCTGGCGCTCCAGAGCCTGAAGGGAGGTGCCGACGCCGATGCTGCCCAGCTTCGCTTCCGGAGCGAGCGAGTAAATATCCACGACTTTTCCGTCGGCGATGCCTATCTGTACGTAACGGGCGGGATCGCTGTTGTAGACCCACCATTGGTAGCCGAGGGCGCTAGGCTCTTTGCGAGCGGGCGAGCCCAGTCGTTTGGTCACCTCCGAGGTGTTCATGCCGAGGGCGATGCCGAAAAGCGCGTTCGGCTGCTCCTCTGCCTTGGCAGCGGATCCGGTCAGTCCAGCAGGTGAAGCCGCGGAAGAGCCTGTGTTCGTTGACGGAGCAGAGCCGGGAGCAGTGGCGGTCGCTCCCCCCTTTGGCGTCTGTTTCGTCAGAGCGGCAGGGGGCTGCCCCACCCAGGCGGAATGAGTGGCGCCATCCCATCCTGTCGGTTTGTTCAATTGCTGCCCGATCATGGACAGCGGTACATAGAGCGTTCCTTTGTATTCGAGAGCGGCGGGCAAATCCGGAGAGTCGCTTTGGGTGGCAAGCGGCTTTTTGCTGGAGACGACTTCCCGGCCGTCCCAGAAGATGGTGGCAGGGTAAAGATTCGCCCGAATAAAGGATGCGTGATCGGCTGTGAAGAAACGGATGATGCCTGCGATCGCGAGGACGGACAAAGTGATGGGCAGCCATTTTCGCATGTGCAGTTCCCTCCTTGAGACAGCTTGTCTGATACTCTATCTGATTTATATGAGGGACGATCTCTGATAGAACACCTTTTGCTAGACGATAGAAGAAAGGAACGGGATGAGCGGGCGGCACAGGGGTGGACTTGATATGGAAAAAAGTGAGGGAAACTACTTGCAAAGTAGATAGTGATTCATTATTATAGGAATTGGGTGTTAGCACTCATTCCGATCGAGTGCTAACAACAGCAAATTTGTTTACCTACATTTCTTGAGGAGGGTGTTTTTAGTGCTTAAGCCATTGGGTGACCGTGTGGTAATCGAACCTATCTCCAAAGACGAAACGACTGCGAGCGGTATCGTTTTGCCTGATACTGCAAAGGAAAAACCGCAAGAAGGCCGTGTAATCGCAGTAGGTTCCGGTCGTGTTGCTGACAACGGCGAGCGCATCGCGTTGGAAGTAAAAGAAGGCGATAAAGTGATCTTCTCCAAATACGCTGGTACAGAAGTTAAGGTAGACAATAAGGAATACCTCGTGCTGCGCGAATCCGATATCCTCGCGATTATCGGCTAAGGCTCTTGACATAGGATTTTGAACGAACCAACACATAACAGGAGGTAGAGATACGATGGCAAAACAAGTGAAATTCTCTGAAGACGCTCGCCGCTCGATGCTCCGCGGTGTGGAAACTTTGGCAAATGCGGTGAAAGTGACGCTCGGTCCAAAAGGACGCAACGTAGTACTCGAGAAGAAATTCGGTTCTCCGCTCATCACCAATGACGGTGTGACGATCGCGAAAGAAATCGAACTGGAAGACGCTTATGAAAACATGGGCGCTCAACTGGTGAAAGAAGTTGCTACCAAAACCAACGACATCGCTGGTGACGGTACGACGACTGCAACCGTTCTGGCAGCTGCGATGATCCGTGAAGGTCTGAAAAACGTAACAGCAGGCGCGAACCCGATGGTAATCCGTCGCGGTATGGAAAAAGCTGTTCGTGCAGCTGTAGAAGAAATCAAATCCATCGCGAAACCGGTTGAAAACAAATCTTCCATCGCGCAAGTAGCGGCTATTTCCGCTGACGACCTGGAAGTGGGCAACCTGATCGCAGAAGCAATGGAAAAAGTGGGCAAAGACGGCGTTATCACCGTGGAAGAGTCCAAAGGCTTCGTAACCGAGCTGGAAGTAGTAGAAGGTATGCAATTCGACCGCGGCTACGCTTCCCCTTACATGATTACCGACACTGACAAGATGGAAGCGGTTCTGAACAACCCTTACATCCTGATCACCGATAAGAAAATCTCCAACATCCAAGAAGTTCTGCCTGTACTGGAGCAAGTGGTACAAAGCGGCAAGCCTCTCCTGATCATCGCGGAAGATGTAGAAGGCGAAGCGCTGGCTACTCTCGTAGTGAACAAACTGCGTGGTACCTTCACTGCAGTAGCAGTAAAAGCTCCTGGCTTCGGCGATCGCCGCAAAGCGATGCTGCAAGACATCGCTGCTCTGACTGGTGGCGAAGTGATCACAGAAGAACTGGGTCTGGATCTGAAATCCACCAAGCTGGAACAACTGGGCCGCGCTGGCAAAATCGTGGTTACCAAAGAAAACACCACCGTCGTGGAAGGTGCTGGCGACAAGGCTACCATCGAAAGCCGCGTTGCTCAAATCCGTCAACAAATCGAAGACACCACTTCCGATTTCGATCGCGAAAAACTGCAAGAGCGTCTGGCTAAACTGGCTGGCGGCGTAGCAGTGATCAAAGTCGGTGCCGCTACCGAAACCGAACTGAAAGAGAAAAAGCTCCGCATCGAGGACGCTCTGAACTCCACTCGCGCTGCAGTGGAAGAAGGTATCGTTCCTGGCGGTGGTACTACTCTCATCAACGCAATCAAAGCGGTTGAAGCTGTCAAAGCTGAAGGCGAAGAGGCAGTCGGTGTGCAAATCGTACTCCGCTCCCTGGAAGAGCCGGTTCGTCAAATCGCTGCGAACGCAGGCCTCGAAGGTTCTGTAATCGTAGAGCGCCTGAAAAAAGAAGCGGTAGGCATCGGCTTCAACGCTGCTACCGAAGAGTATGTAAACATGCTGGAAGCCGGTATCGTAGACGCTGCGAAAGTAACTCGCTCCGCTCTGTCCAACGCTGCATCCGTAGCAGCTATGTTCCTGACTACCGAAGCGGTTATCGCAGACAAACCGGAAGAAAACAAAGCTCCTATGGGCATGCCTGACATGGGCGGCATGGGCGGCATGATGTAAGAAAAACGCTACCCCCTCGATATACGAAGGGTAAAGCGTCTCAGAAGAAGGTCTTTCATCCATTCATCGGAATGGCTGAGAGGCCTTCTTTTCTTATTTTCTCGCAAGGTGTCCGTTTCCATTAATCAACGCAAACGCGAAAGCTTCTTTACGCTTTGCGCTTTTTTGTGTTTCGTGAGAGTAGAAAATGGTTGAGGCGAGTTCACCATCCATAAATGGCGCATTTTCCCTTGACACTTGCCCCGGTACCTGTATATTCTTAAATCGTAATAATTACGATTTAGAAACGGAGTGATTGCAAAACAATGAAAAGTTCATTTGCGAAAGGGGTACGCATATGCACGATTGGTTCCCTGTTGGTACTCGGGGGTTGTCAGACTCCATATTCGCCCGAAGGAGAATCCGCTGCTAATGAAATACGATCATCCGCATCGCCTGCAACAGACTCTTCCCACACGCATGAGCAGAATGGACACGATCACGACCATAGCCACGCGCACGATGCAGAAACGAAGAAAATATATGACGGCTATTTTGAAGACAGCCAAGTGAAGGATCGTTCGCTCTCCGATTGGGAGGGAGACTGGCAATCCGTCTATCCCTATTTGCAAGACGGTACGCTTGACGAGGTGTTTGCTTATAAAGCGAAACAGAAAGGCGACAAGACAGCTGATGAATATAAGAAGTACTATCGCGAAGGGTATGAAACGGATGTGGAGCGTATCGTAATTGAGGGGAGTACGGTAACGTTCTACAAAAAGGGAGAAAAAAATTCGGGCGAGTATGTCTATGACGGACGCGAAATTCTTACCTACGAAGCGGGAAATAGGGGAGTCAGGTACATATTTAGACGGGCAAAAGAAGCGGAAAGGCTTCCGGCGTATATTCAATTCAGTGATCATAATATCTATCCCCATAAAGCGGATCACTACCACCTGTATTGGGGAGACGACCGCAAGGCATTATTGGGGGAAGTCAAGCATTGGCCTACCTACTACCCGGCAAAAATGGACGGACATGATATTGCCCATGAGATGATGGCGCATTAGAATTTCCTTTTCATCGCATGTAGAAATGCGGCCCGCCTTTTTTCGCGCACAGAGGGGCAGACAGACGTCTGTCTCACTTTTTTTATATTTTATCAGAAAATTTTATCATTTTTCGGAGATTTATTTCTGAAATCAGATTTGGTTTATAAAATATTACTACACACATCCACTATCTTACGGGGGGGATTGGATATGAGACGTGTAGGGATCTGGCTGATAGCGGTCGCGCTTCTGTCGGTATTGGCGGCATGCAGCGGCTCGCCTTCTTCTGCACCGGGTGGGTCAACTGCAGGGACGGCGCAGACGCCATCGGCAGAGCCGGCAAAAGGGGAGACGGTCGAGCTGGTGATGTACAGCTGGCGTCCTGAGGACAAAGAGGCGTATGCAAAGTTTATCGCCGCGTTTGAACAATTGCATCCCAACATCAAGGTAAGCTTCAAGCCGTTCAAATCCACGGAATACAATACCATTCTGAGCAATTCCTTGACAGCCGGCTCAGGGGTGGATATCGTCCAGCTCCGTCCATACTCTGGCACGACATCGATTGCTGATGCGGGTTATTTGCTGCCGCTTGACGACGTAAAGGGAGTGCAGGACATTCCGAAAGCCTACCTGGATGCGGCCCGCGGCAGCGATCAAAAGGTATACGGTGTGCCGCTTTCCATCAACTCGGCCGTCATTTTCTACAATCCCAAACTGTTTGCGGACAATGGCCTGCAGCCGCCTCGGACGTGGGATGAGCTGCTGCAAGTCTGCAAGGCTCTCCAAGCCAAAGGGATCGTCCCCATCGCACAGGCCGGAAAAGCAGCCTATCTGCTTTCCATCACTCATAGCGTCATCGGAACGAGTGCGTACGGCGGAAATGAGTACGTAGAGAAGCTTCTTTCCGGGGAAGCCACCCTGACGGATGCCTTCTTCAAGGAATCGATCAGACGGATGCAGGAACTGGCCCCGTTTTTCCCGCCCGATTTTATCGCCATCGATGACAAGGATGCCCAGGTGCTCTTCTCTACCGGCAAAGCAGCCATGTACATCAACGGAAGCTACCGCTTGGAAACGTTCGAGAAGCAAAACCCCGACCTGCCGATTGACATTTTGCCTGGCCTGGCGAAGGAGCAGGGGGGAGACACGCCGATCATCAATTGGGTCGATGGAGCCTACGGCATTGCGAAGGCGACCAAGCATCCGGATGAAGCCAAGGCCTTCATGGAGTTCCTCGCTTCCAGGGAGTTCGGCCAGATGTTCAGCGACGATTTGAGTAGATTGAGTGCGATAACCGGTGTGACACCGAAGCATCCGCTGGTGCAAAAAGTGGCGCAGCTGAGCGACAAGAGTATGGTGCCTTTCCTGATGCTTGTTCATTTTGGCGAAGGAACCCCCACCACCAAAACGACCTTTGAAGATTCGCTGCAAGGGATGTACATCGGGAAGCTGACCGTAGACAAAGTAGCGGAGGATACGCAGGCGTCCGCGGGCAAGTGGTTCAAGCCAAAGAAGTAGTCGATAGCCGTACCTGAAGGGAAGATAGCGGTACAGTCAGGCGCAGGCTTGGCTGTACCGATTTGGAGGGGAGTGAGGCTCTTGGGCATGCCTGTGATGGAAAAATCGTCGGAAGTGCAGCGAAAGACTTCCGGATCACGGCGGGGCAGCTGGAAGAAGCATCTCGTGCATTTGTTTTTGCTGCCAGCGCTTCTCTTTTACGTCTGGTTTCAGGTTTATCCGATCTTCTCCGCCTTTCTCAACAGCTTCTTTTCCTGGGATGGTCTGCGCCGCAGCTCGTTTATCGGTTTGGAAAACTTCGTTCGCCTGTTTACCGAATCTCCCTATAAGGAGTTTTTCTTCCGCGGGCTCGGACACAATGTCATCTTTTTCATCGGGATCGTGCTCTCGAAGCTGGTTGTCGCTTTTATTCTTGCGTTGTTCATCAACAGTAAAATTCGCGGAAAAGAGTTTTTTAAAATGGTGATCTTCATGCCAAAGCTGCTGTCGGTGATCGTCGTCGGCTTTTTGTTCAGCCTGATTTTGAATCCGACGTACGGCGCTCTAAATACCTTTCTCAAGTTCATCGGTCTGGAGGAGTGGGCGAGACCGTGGCTCGGCAGCCCGGATACGGCACTCTACACAGTCATTTTGGTCAACAGCTGGTACGGCCTTGGATTCGCCGTGCTCATTTTTCTGGCGGGCTTGCAAGCGATCCCTGCCGAGATTTACGACGCCGCCAAGATTGATGGCGCATCCGGCCTGACCATGCTATGGAGAATGACGGTCCCGCTGGCAATGCCTTCGATTATGGTGATGACGATTTTGAGTTTTATCGGTGCCTTCGAGACATTCGAGCTGATTTTTGCCATGCAGGGCTCACAGGCAGGGCCTTACTATTCAACGGATGTGCTGGCGACCTACTTTTACCGGCTGGCATTCGGTACGGTTGCGGGAGGGGAATCGATCGGGCTCGGATCGGCATTGGCGGTCGTACTCTTTCTGATGATTTCGAGCGCGACGGCGATTTTGCTCTTTTTCTTCCGGCGCAAGGAGTACGAACAGTAGAAAGGGGAATGTGACGTGTCGCTGCGGATCGGACTCTACGCCAAGTACCTGGTTCTGCTGCTATTTTCGTTTTTGGCTCTGTACCCTATCTTTCTCATGATCATCTCCTCGTTCAAGAGCAATATGGAAATCCTCACTTCTCCTCTGGGGCTGCCGCATTCGCTTGCTGGCGCGAACTACGCGGAAGTGTGGGAGCGTGTGAACTTTGGCGCCTATGTGTGGAACAGCGTCTACGTGAGCGCCCTGTCGGTGTTTTTCATCCTGTTTCTCTCGTCTTTGGCGGCATTTTACTTGTCGCGCTATCCGTTTCGCTGGAATCCGTATGTGCTGTTTTTCTTCATGCTGGGACTAATGCTCCCGATGAAGCTGGCGATTCTGCCGCTGCACATGATCATGCTGGATCTGCATTTGCTGGATACACTGACGTCCTTAGTCATTTTGTATGTGGCGGGGGGAATCCCGTTCGGTGTTTTTGTGTTTTACGGCTTTTTCAAAACGCTACCGACCGAGCTAGATCAATCGGCGAGGCTGGATGGCTGCAACGGGTTTCAGGTGTATTATAAGATCATCCTGCCGTTGATGAAGCCGGCTCTCGCTACGGTGGGAATCGTTCACTTGATCGGGGTTTGGAACGACTTTTTTTACCCGCTCATTTTTCTGAAAAGCGAAGAGCTGAGCACGATCCCGCTTGGGGTGCTGACGCTGTTCGGCGAGTATGATACCGAGTGGAATCTGCTGTTCGCGAGCCTGACGATCTCGTCACTGCCGATGATTATCGCGTTTTTGTTCGCATCGAAACAATTTATCGAAGGATTGACCTCGGGGGCGATTAAATAATGAGCAAGCGCTGGGTTACGTTCGATTTGGATGGGACACTCATGCAAAATCCTTTTGGAGCTTGGGTATTTCCGGAGATTGCGGAAGCCGTCCAGGGGAAGCTGGGCAGGGCACACGACATCGTAGCTGAAATGGTGGAGGAGCACGAAGCACGCATGAGGCAGGGCCGCTTTGTGGAAGCCTATGATTGGGACGAGATATTGAACGGACGGCTGCGCTCTCTGGGAATCGACGAAGCGATGGAGATCGAGCCACTGGTGCGAAAGCATTCCGTGCCGCCGAAAATCGGGCTTTTGGAGAGCGGGATTCGGGAGGCTCTCTTGGAAGTAAAGGCCGGCGGTTTTTCGCTTGCCGCTGTCACAAACGGTTTTTACAAGTTTCAGGCACCGGTCATGGAAGCGTTGGGGCTGCTGGAGCTGTTCGACGAAGTCGTGACGCCGGAGCGGGCCGGAGCAGGGAAGCCCGACCCCGCCATTCTCCGGCCGCTTGACGGAAGGATCATCGCTCATGTGGGGGACCGCCTTGATCACGA
>NZ_CP134050.1:897500-1015000 GCF_031583145.1 Brevibacillus brevis
GGCTATGATCTACGAGATGATCGGGTAAAAACATTAGTTTATACTTGTCTCTGTGGTAATGCCGCAAAGGATATTGTTAAGGAGTTTGGAATCAAGCTTGGTACAAAGTTAACAGAAACTGCTATCAAAAAAATTTCTGCTGAGGTCATCGTCAAGATCAATCAAACTGTTGGTTTTAGATTATTAACAAAGTTTGGTGAAAAGGGAATGATAAATCTGGGAAAAGCCATTCCATTAGTTGGGGGAGTGATTGGAGGTACTATTGATGGAATTTCAACAAATTTAATTGGTAATGTTGCAAGGGATACGTTTCTTGCAACAAGCTAATTTGTTTTACAACATTGGATCATATTTAAGGAGAAATACGGTAAAAATGCAGTACCAAAATAGCCGAGCAGATATCGGGGGTTCTATTCCGAGCTTCTCGGCTTTAATTTCCTTCATGGAAAATCCAGGATGCTCATAAGCAATGTGTAATCAAGATATAATCGGTTGAATCAAAGGTTAATATTGAATGCAGGCAAAATGAGCTTTATATGTACAGAAGCCCATGAAACCAACAGAATGAGCAGTGTCCAGCTCAGTATCCCTCACCAAATGCTCCACTACTCGGCAACGCTATTCTTGCCCTCGCGTCTTATGTTTTAATGAAAGAAGAGATTCAAGTCGAGTAGCTACGGAAGAGGGATAACATGAAGCGTCTAACGATCGGCTTGTTTGCCCATGTGGATGCGGGCAAGACGACTTTCGCAGAACAGCTGCTATATCATACGAACAGCATCCGGTCGCGGGGCAGGGTGGATCATCAAGATGCCTTCCTGGACAGTCATGACATCGAACGGACTAGAGGCATTACGGTGTTCGCCGATCAGGCGGTGATGCACTATAAGGGCGACATGTATTATTTGATCGACACGCCTGGGCACGTCGATTTTTCCTCCGAGATGGAGAGGGCGATAGGGGTCATGGATTACGCTATCGTCATTGTCAGTGCGGTAGAAGGCGTCCAAGGGCATACGGAGACAGTCTGGGAGCTACTGCGCAAGCATCGGATTCCGACGTTCTTCTTCATCAACAAATGCGACCGGATCGGCGCGGATGCAAACAGAACAGAAGAGGAGATACGCCGTCAGTTGACGGGGGAGGTTTGTTCCATCCAGGGCAGCTTCGCTGACGGTATCGTCGGTGAGGAGCTGCGGGAGAGGATGGCGGAGCGGGACGAGTCTTTGCTGGAAGCGTTCCTGGAGGGAAAGGAGGATACGACCTTTTGGCTAAGCGCTTTGCAAGAGATGATACGAGAGGGGCGTCTCTTTCCTTGCGCGTACGGCTCGGCGCTGCAGGACGAGGGCGTCGTTGAATTCCTGGATCAGCTGCATCTGCTGACGACCGTGTCGTATGACGAAACGGCTTCGTTCGGGGGGCGCATTTACAAGATTCGGCACGCTGCAAACGGACAAAGGCTGACGTTCATCAAAGCAGTAAGCGGCACGCTGAAGGTACGGGAGCTGCTCGGCTATGAGAGCAATGGACTTCGATACGAGGAGAAAATTACGCAGATCTTATTGTTCAACGGCAGCAAATCGCACCCGGTTGAACAAGTGGCAGCCGGCGATCTGTTCGCAGTCGCCGGGTTGTCTGAAGCCGAGGCCGGCCAAGGAGTCGGGCTCTATTCAAACAAATTTGCATGCGAGACCCAGCCGACGCTACAGTCGAAAGTGCAGTTCAATGAGTCGCTGCACGTGCAGCAGGTGCTCGGTGCGTTTCGCATCCTGAATACGGAGGATCCGTCGCTGAATCTCGCCTGGGAAGAGAGCTTGCAAGAGATTCACATTCGTGTCATGGGCCTGATCCAGTTGGAAGTGCTGGAGCAGGTAGTGAAGGAGCGCTTCGGTTTCGAGGTCTCGTTCGGCCAGCCGGAAATCTTGTATAAAGAAACGATCCAGTCGGTTGTGACGGGGTATGGACACTTCGAACCGCTCAGGCACTATGCGGAGGTGCACCTCCTGCTGGAACCGGGGGAGCGAGGCAGCGGGATCCAATTCGCCAGCTCTTGTCATCCTGATGAACTGAGCTATCCCTACCAGAATCTGATTCGCTCTCATCTATTCGAACGGGAGCATCATGGACTGCTGACGGGCATGCCGGTTACCGATATGAAAATCACGCTGCTCCGAGGCCGTGCGCATAACGAACATACCCATGGGGGCGACTTCCGCGAGGCCACCTTCCGTGCGCTGCGGCAAGGGCTGGAGAAAGCGAATAACCTCCTGCTGGAGCCGTATTATGACTTCAAAATCAAGGTGGGCCTGGACGAAATGGGGAGAGTGCTGTCTGATATCCAGCGCGCCTCCGGTTCGTTCGAGCCGCCGCAAATGTCGGATACGAATGCGGTCATAACGGGGAGGGTGCCTGTGTCGACATTTATGAACTACGGCACTGAGCTTGCATCCTTCACGCATGGTCGAGGCAGCATCCGTTGCACGTTTGGCGGTTACGACCTTTGCCATAATACGGAGGAAGTGATCGAAAGGAAAGGTTACCAAAAGGATGCCGATCCGCTCTACACATCCTCCTCGATCTTCTGCGCCAAGGGGGCGGGCTACTCGGTGCCGTGGGACGAGGCGGAAGCCAAGATGCATCTGCTCTGAGCGGAGCTCGAAAAAAACACTGCCCCCATTTTCGGTTGGGGCAGTGTAATGCCTGAGCAGTTTTCCTCATCAAATTAAAAGACATTATATACGTTTTCACATTCTTGCGCGGTCGGCTCATAAAAACAATGAAGCCTGTACCGTCCTACGTGCGGCTGATTGTACCAGGTCGGCGGACATGGCTGGGGTGCTGCGGCTGTTCCCGGACGAAAATACCAGAGGGAGAATTTGGCCGGCCAATGCCGCTCTCCATTGACAGCCCGTCGCGCCAGACGGCGTTCCTTGTCTCTGGCCCTTTGGTAGAACATGCCATGAAGCAGGGCTTCAAACGCGTGCGGCTGGTTGATCATTTGCGGAATGGTCCGGAGTCCTTTGAAATCGGAGCAATTCGCTCTGATTCGGTTGATGCCAACATTCCCCACAAGGAGCATACCCATTTCGCCTTCGCCTTCAGCCTCGGCTCGAAGCAACCTGGCCAACATGTCGATATCACTGCTCCTGGCTTTTACGACTGCCATCGGCTCACCTCTTTATCATGGTTCTAGGCACATCATATTGTAGATGGGAAGGATATGTGACACTGCCTTCTGTATCAGCGAACAAGTAAGAAGCCCAAAAGCAATGAAGAAAAGAAAGTTCCCTATGAAGTATGGGGCAATGAGGAATTGCTCGCGCCGTTATCATGGGAGCCTCATATCGACTCCGACAACGACTGGCTCTCAGAGATTCGGGGAGACATAACATGGGGCTATCTGACAAAAAGACAGGCCGAGGCTTTAAAGAGGCGGAAGGCAGCCGTTATCGACCACTGCCAACAAACAACCCGAGCGATTGTATCTCAATCACTCGGGTTGTTTCATTTGGCGACGTCAACAAGCGATCCAGAAAAGGACAAGGCTGACGTGAGCAAAAATTTTCCAATATCGTAATACTTTCGCCATGTTCCCACGCCGAAAACCATGCGATCATGAATCCAACAAGAGTTCAGGGCCATCGGCTTTGAACTCCCCCCTTCAGGCTATTGCGATCCTTCCTTCTACTACAACTTGGCGGATTAGGGTCGCAGCTTTCCTGAAGGATTTCTCTTACAGAGAGGAGGCGTCCAGGCTATCGTATTCCTTCCTTCTCAGGGGTCCTTTCAAGACAATAGGGATACGGCTTTCCTGGACTCTTTTTATGATGCTCAACACCATCTATTTGCGAAGAGCGAACAAACTGATTGTAAACCAGGGAGATCAGTCGGAGCAGCTCCCAAAGGCATACCTTGCTGCCGCTATGAGGAACATTGAAGCTCTCGGCTTTACGTTCTCCTATCCATTGATTCGCGCATTGCGCACCTTGTCCAAGGAACGGTTCGAAGCGTTGTATCGCCAGCTGGAAGCCGATTTGAGGGTGCTGGTAGAGGCTCATGTGAAATACCAGCCGATGTATCCGGATTTCCCGGTGCAGGTGATGCGGGAGGACGACGCGGAGCTGTATTGGAATGCGATCGTTCATTATCTTACGCTGGACCTGCCTGGCTACGAACCTGGGGACAGACCGCCTTTGCTGGATGAGGGCAAGCTGAAAGTGATCGATCTGGGAAGCAAAGCGGATTTCCACGCCATGATCCGTCAGCTGATGCAAGCCCATTCTTCTATCTCCGAGACGGATCGAGCAGATATCGATGCCGCTATCCAAGACAGCGAACCGGATGAGTTGGCCACGATACTCCCGGCCGAGATTCCATACAAGGAGAATGCGGGATTCGTGGCGGCTGCCTTATTGAAGCACGACAAGGCGAATATGCAGCTGATCGGCCGATACTTCAGGACCGCCACCGATGTCCTTCGTCTGGCTGTGGCTTGGTCGGATGGCGATGTCAGTCTGGCTGCCGCTACGCGTTTTCGCAAGTTCAAACGGAGCGAGAGGCGGCTGCTGCTTGGATTGCTGGAACGGTGCCACCCGATTACAGAGGATATGCTGAGATACAAGGACCGCTGGATTCGCTTGGGAGAAATCCTGCATCCTTCCGAATACAAGCAACGGTTTCCGCGTTGTGAGGAAGCGTTTGATATTTTACGCAACAACAAACCCTTTGCGACGTTTAACGGGAGAGTGGAACTGGCCTTCCAATATCGCCAGGTCTGGGATTTGCTCGAGCTGCTGATGCAGCGCCCGGGTGAATTTGCAAGAAGGCTGGATCATTTGTTGCGGTCGACGGAGCACACGGAGTATGTCGTCCTGGCATTTGGCCAAGTGGCGCAGCAGGTTTCGACGCCGGTGCTGCTTCAACTGAAAAATCATTTTGCCCGCCGGCATGAGCGGCAAAAGCTCCGTGTCTTTTTTCCGAAGGGCATTGTCGCCAAAGCTTTTGCCGTACCCGATACGCTCCCGGCTATCGACGAAGCGGCATGCCAGGAAATCGTGCGGTTGTGCAACGAGACGCTCATCCAGCGGTTCTCCGCGCTGCCGCCGCTGGGAGTCGTCTATGTCGATGAGCGCTTGAAGAACTACCCCGTGCCATTCTCCCAGAGATCGGCAAGCAAAGCGCTGCGTACGATTGCGCGGGGGAGCCGTTTGCCGATTGCGGAAGGGGACACGATTCGTTTCTTCTGCTGGTGGAAGGAAGGGACGGTGGACGGCCAGCCAACGGGCCGCGTCGATATTGACTTGTCCGCGGTCATGTACGATCACAACTGGCAGTATGTCGAGCATATCTCGTATACGAATCTGCGGTCCACCAAATACCAGGCCGTCCACAGCGGAGATATCGTGTCGGCCCCTCAAGGAGCGTGCGAGTTCATCGATCTGCACATTCCGTCCATCGTCGAGTACGGCGGGCGCTATGTGGTCGCCACCCTGCATTCCTTCACGAGTCAGCCGTACTGCAACCTGCCGGAGTGCTTCGCGGGCTGGATGATGCGCAAGAGACCCGGTTCCGGCGAGATATTCGAGCCGAAGACGGTGGCCAATAAAGTCGATCTCACCGCCGATACGCAGATTGCCATTCCTGTCATCCTGGATCTGTGGGAGCGCACGGTCATCTGGACAGACGTGGCTTTGACCCGATATCCGCACTACTACAACAATGTAGAAGGGAACCAGAAAGGCATGGTACTCATGGGCAAAGCAATGACGTCCCTGCGGAAACCGGACCTGTACGATTTGTTCTCGCTCCATGCCCGGGCAAGAGGGACAGCGGCGGATACTCCGGAGCAGGCCGATGCGATCTTTTCCGTGGAAAAAGGGGTGACTCCCTTTGACATCGAGCAGATTATGGCAGAGTATCTGGCTTGATTGAGCCGCTATGGATGAGAGGTGCTGCCTCTCATACGTGATTCGCTGGCGGAATATCCCCTCTGTTTTGACGGACCAAGACGTCACCCATTTCACGGTGACGTCTTTCTGCTTTCGATGGTCTGTCGTTCAGCCAAAGGCGTAAGACATGTGGCACGTGCTCATTCAAACCCGTTCCAAACGACCGTCTGCTCCACTGGGAAGCGGGTAGTAGGCCGGGCAGGTTTGGCGGCTTTGCCGATGGCCACGAGCAGGACCGGAATGTATCGAGGCGGGACATGAAACGCTTTGACGAAGGAGTCGGCGTCGAAGCCAACCATCGGGCCCGAATCGAGACCTTTCGCTTTTGCGGCGAGCATGAGCTGCATGGCGGCCAGGGAGGCGTTTCGTATCGCTTCATCGCGCCGATACGAGGACGCTGCGCCGGCCGCATACGCCTCTTCGATTTGAGCGAACAGGACTTGATGGGAATGATAGCCCGCGTAAGAATCTTCGCGACCGGCCTGGATGACGGGGCCGTACACTGCTTCTGCATTCCGATTGGCCTCGAGGTCTCCGAGGATGGCGATGGTGACGGAAGCGTCGACGACTTGCTTTTGGCCGTTCGCGATCGGGAGCAATGCTTCCTTGGCAGCAGCTTCGGTAAAGGCAACGAACTTCCAGTGCTGGAGATTCCAGGACGACGGAGCGCTGCCCGCAATCTCAAGCAGCTCCTTGATTTCTTGTTCGCTCATCTTGTGTGAGGCATCGAAATGTCTGACGGAATGACGTTCACGAAACAGAGTGGAAAAATCGGCTTGCAGAGCGGATGACATGATTTACTCGACTCCTTTGTCTGTGTGAAGAATGGGTACGGACTCTTGCGTATATCGCCTTGTCAGGCTTTCCCCATGGCTTGATGGAGCGGCCGGCCTTGAATCCGTTACCTGAGATGGTAGTGCGATTTGCGGCTTGGAACAATCGCATTTTTTCCAAAGTGTCTCAATACAGTTGACCGCGTATAATAGAGGGGCCGGGGGAAAGCGAGGGAGCGGAATGAAAAAATACGTGGAGATTCTCTCCGATATCGAACAACAAATCAACGAAGGGAGATTCGCCTCGGGCCAAAAGCTGCCATCCGTCCGCAATGCCGCCAGGATGTACGGCTGCAGCGTCAACACGGTAGCACGGGCGTACATGGAATTGGAAAAGCGCCACGCTGTCTATTCCATTGCCCAAAGCGGCTATTACGTGGTGGAAAAGCCCGGGAACCGGCACAACGCTGCGGAAGCCAAGACGATCGATTTCTCCGCTTCGTCGCCGGATCCAAGTCTGTTTCCGTATTTGGACTTCCAGCATTGCCTGAATAAAGCATTGGACTCCTACAAGTACGACCTGTTTACCTGCGGCGATGCGACAGGGCTGGAAACTCTCCGCCACACGCTCGTTTCCCACTTGGCGAAAGACCAAGTGTTTGCCAAAGCGAATCAGGTGATCGTCATGTCAGGGATTCAGCCGGCGTTGGAAATCTTGGCGAAAATGCCGTTTCCGAACGGGAATTCGGCCATATTGGTAGAGCAGCCAAGCTACGATATATTTTTGCGCTTTCTGGAGGCGGAGCGCATCCCGGCAATCGGAATTGCCCGCACGGCTGCCGGTATTGATTTGCGGGAATTGGAAGAGAAGTTCCGACAGGGCAATATCAAGTTTTTCTACACCATGCCGAGGTACCACTCTCCTCTCGGCACCTCGTACAGCGTCGACGAGAGAAAAAAGATTGTCCGATTGGCGAGCAAATATGGCGTATACGTCGTGGAGGACGATTACATGGCCGATCTGGGGGAAGAGCCGGGCTCCGATCCTATTTACGCCTATGACCGTACGTCCTGTGTTGTTTATTTGAAAAGCTTCTCGAAAATCATTTTCCCGGGACTCAGGCTAGGAGCCGCCGTTTTGCCGGAAACCCTGCTGGAGACGTTCCTTGAACACAAGAGATATGCGGATACATCGCAGCTGTCCCAAGGGGCGCTCGAGGTGTACATCAAAAACGGCATGTACGAGCGGCACAAACGCAAAATAGCCAGCCAGTATGCAGCGCGGATTCAGACGCTGAACGAGGCGGTCCGGAGGCATAACGATGCAGGCTTGCTCGAGATAGCAGAGGTCCAATCCGGTGTGTACGTGCAGTTCAAGCTGCCTCAAACGGTCAATCTGGAACGCCTGATCGAGCGGCTTGCGGCGAGAGGGATCCTTGTCCTCTCCGGAAAGCGGTTTTATTTATCGGACTTCCTGGCACGGGAGAAGTTTTTGCGGATCAGCATCGCACGAGCTCAGCAGGAGCAAATCGAGCTAGGGGTAAAGGGGATCATCGAGGAAGTGAGGAGGGGAGTCAAGTCCCTGTTGTAATGGCGAAAAACGGACATCGAACAAGCGGCAAAGGGCTCCTGACAGAGTCCTTTGTTTTTTTGCTGGAGCAGGTGGCTGCAAAGGAAGGGAAGCATGGAGCCGCGTGCTGCGCTTCGAGAACAGCAGGCATTCCGAATTTCTCCGAGAGTTGCCTTAAGGCAAAATTGAAATTTTGTGCAATATTTAAATCATTCTTAAAATTATGTAGCATGTAGGGGTGCCGCTGGCTATAATCAAGGTGTGATTTGAAATTAGGTGCAAGCGCGTGAACAAAATTTCAAGAGAGGAGGGACAGGATGTACACCCAAAGGGAAATGATTCGGGTCGCCAAGCTTTACTACGAAAAAGGGATGACCCAGCAGGAAATTGCGGCCCTCGAAAATATCTCCCGCCCGACAGTCAGCCGGATATTGGATGCAGCCATTCAGGAGGGAATCGTCACGTTCTCGATCCAGTACCCGCTGGAGTCGGTGGATGACCTGGAAGAAGAATTGAAAAAGAGATTGGAGCTCATGAAGGTCTGTGTCGCGCCTGCCATTATTCCGGAGCCGTCCTTCATCTTGACGGACGTGGGCAAGCTGCTAGGCGAGTATTTAAACGAACTGGTATCCGACGGAGATACCATCGGCATCTCCTGGGGGAATAGCCTTACCTATGCGGCCAAGCAGCTGAAGCCGGTGAAGCGCAAGAACGTTCGCGTGGTGCAGCTCAACGGCGGTGTCAGCACGACGGCTTTCTCCACCGGCGCGATGAACATTCTCGATCAATTTGCCAGAGCGTTCGAAGCCCAGCCGCATGCCCTGTCTGTCCCGACCATTCTGGATTCCAGCGAGATTGCCGCCGCGCTTTTGAGCGATTCGAGTATCCGCGAAATTATGGCGGTGGGCAGGGAAGCAAACATAGCCGTCTTTGGGATCGGGCGCACTTCCTATCAATCAGTGCTGAATCTGGCGGGCTATTTTAAACAGGACGAGTATGACAAGCTGCTGCAAAAAGGGGCGGTCGGCGATATTTGCTCCCGCTTTTACTCCATCGACGGATCGATCAGCGACGAGCAGCTCAATGATCGGACGATCGGCTTGCAGCTGGACGATTTGCGCCGCAAGAAGCATACGATTGCCATCGCGTGCGGAGAAGACAAGGTTCCGGCGGTGCTTGGCGCCGTTCGTGGAAAATACATCAATACACTGTTTACCGATGAAAATACGGCAAGAGAATTGATCAAACAGCATGATCTTGTGCAAACAGCGGAGGTGCAGCATAAATGAAAGCGGTTAAATTGTATGAACCTGGAAACCTGCAGGTAGAAGAAATCGACATCCCCGAGATCGGAGCACGCGAAGTGCTGGTCGAGGTAAAAGCCGTCGGTGTGTGCGGCTCTGACATTCCCCGTGCGCTGTATAAAGGGGCGTACTACCAAGGACTGACGCTGGGGCATGAGTTCTCCGGCCAAATTGTCAAATGCGGTCCGGAGGTAGAGGGGTGGCAGGCAGGCGATCGCGTTTCGGTGGCTCCCCTGATCCCGTGCAATGAGTGCCAATACTGCCGGCAAGGCGACTACTCGCTGTGCGAGGACTACAATTACTACGGGTCTCGGACGGATGGCGCCATGGCGCATTATATAAAAGTCACACCGGACAATCTTGTGCGTCTCGGCGACTCCGTTTCCTACGAAGCGGGTGCGATGATCGATCCGGCGGCCAATGCGATTCACGGATTGTGGCGCGGGAAGTGCAAAGCAGGCGATACCGTGGCGGTGTTCGGCCTTGGGGCCATTGGGCTGTTTGCCGTCCAGTTTGCCAAGGTGCTGGGGGCAAAGCAGGTGATCGCCGTCGATATTCACCAGGAAAAGCTGGAGCTGGCTCAAAAACTGGGAGCGGACATCGTGATCAATTCGACGAAAGGGGATCCCGCTCGGGAGATTGTCGAGAAAACGGGCGGGGCCGACTTCATCCTCGATACCTCGGGGTCGCCGATCGCGCAAAATCAGGCGGTTTGCTCGGCAGCCAAGCAGGGACGCGTCGTCTTCCTGGGCATTTCCAACAGCGAGCTGACCTTGAGCAAAGAAGCGGTCAACAACCTTCTGCGCTACGAACTCGCCTTGTACGGTTCGTGGAACTCGTTCTCCAATCCGTTCCCGGGACGCGAGTGGTCATTTACAGCCGAGCTGATGGAAGAGGGCAAGCTGCAGGCAGAGCCGTTGATTTCGCATCGCTACCAGCTCGATCAGGCTCCGGAAGTATTTCAGAAGATTAAGAATAGAGAGCTGATTTTCAATAAAATCATGTTCCTGCCCAACTAAGCAAGGGGGGATAACATGACAACACATCAAGGCTTGGTAGCGGGTATCGACTTTGGCACGCAGGCATTGAAGATCAGCTTGTTTACGCTGGAGGGCAAGCTCGTCTGGAGAGGGGAGCGCGCCTATCCGACCGTCTTCCCACTGGCGGGCAGAGCGGAGCAAAAGCCGGAGCATTGGTGGCAAGCGCTTGTGGAGGTGCTGAAGGAAGCGGCGAAATCCGTCCAGCTCTCCCGGATCGAGGGGATTGGAGTTTGCGCGACGTCTTCCACCGTCCTCGTAGTAGATGAAGCGGGTATGCCGCAAACACCGGCGCTTCTGTGGATGGACAATCGGGCTGTTGACCAGGCAAAGGCCATCAATGAAAATGCAGACACTGCCGTGAAGGAAGTTCTCCGGTATTCAGGAGGAAAGGTATCGGAAGAATGGATGGTCGCCAAAGCCCTTTACCTCAAGGAGCATGGCTACCTGACTCCGGGAAGAAAAGTCGTCGAGCAGCTGGACTGGATCAACTTCAAATTGACAGGAAGGTGGGCAGCATCCCAGTGCAATGCTGTCTGCAAATGGACATACCAGGCAGGCAAAGGGTTTTCTCCCGCCTTTTTTGACGCGATCGGTCTCCCCGACTATCAAAAGCTGTGGCCGCAGGAAGTCATTCCTGTCGGCGACCGGGTAGGCGAGGTGACAGAGCAGGCTGCCGCAGAGCTGGGCATCGCTCCGGGCATTCCCGTCTTTCAGGGAGGAATCGACGCGCACATCGGCATGCTGGGGGCAGGTGCTGTGGAGCCGGGCGTCATGAGCTTGATCATGGGGACGAGCTTCGTCCATCTGGTCCATACCGAGAAGCCTGTTTTTCACGAAGGGCTGTGGGGGCCTTATGAAAATGCCATCCTGCCCGATCAATGGCTGATTGAAGGCGGACAGCTTTCCTGCGGTTCCTTGACGACCTGGTTTTTGCAGCAGTTTTACCCGCATGTGTCTGCCGAAGAAATGGGATCGGTGTATGAGGAAGTGGTGGCGGAAGCCGGAAAGATTGGGCCGGGCAGCGACGGATTGGTCATGATGGACAGCTGGCAGGGAAATCGGACGCCTTATCGCAATCCGCTCGTGACGGGCTCGATGGTCGGGTTGACCCTGGCACATACACGCTATCACATCTTCCGGGCCATTCTGGAAGCGACGGCGTACGGAACACGCAATATTATCGCGGCGTTTGAAGACTCCCATGTGCCGATCAAACGGATCATCGCCTGCGGCGGCGGTACCAAAAACGCACTGTGGATGCAGATTTTAAGCGATGTGACGGGGCTCGTCATCGAGACGCTGGAGGAGACGGAGGCCGGAAGCAAAGGAGCGGCCATTGTCGCGTCTTACGGACTGGGCAAATATCCGAGCCTGGCCGATGCAGCCAAGGCCAATGTCCAATCTGGGCGTGTCTATACGCCGCAAAAAGAAGCCCAGGAGAAGTACGACCGGTACTTTGCCGCCTATCTGGATTTGCATGTAGCGCTATTTCCGATCATGAAAGGGTTGGCGTCACCTGAGAAAGGAGATGGGATGCGATGACGGAGATCCTCAGGATGAAGAATATATCCAAGTCGTTTCCAGGCGTGAAAGCGCTGCAAAATGTGGACTTCTCTGTGAACAAAGGGGAAATTCACTGCTTGATCGGTGCCAATGGGGCAGGGAAATCCACCTTGATGAAAATTTTGGCGGGCGTCTATCCAAAGGACGAAGGCGAGATCTATCTGGAAGGGGAGAAGGTGCACATCTCCACCCCTGCTGACAGCAAACGTCTCGGCGTCATCACCATTCATCAGGAGCTTTCCCTTGTGGAGCATTTGAGCGTTGCGGAGAACATCTTTCTGGGTTCCTACGCCAACCCGCGATTTGGCATGGTTTCATGGAAGCGCTTGCGGGGACAGGCACAGGAGCTGATCGATCGTCTCGGGATTGCGATCGATGTCGATACCCCGGTGTCCGAACTGAGCATGGGTCACAAGCAAATCGTAGAATTGGCCAAGGCTTTGCAGGCAAATGCGAAAGTCATCATCATGGATGAGCCGTCTACGACCTTGTCCGAAAAGGAAATTCGCACGCTTTTCACGATCATTGAAGAGCTGATCAAGCAAGAGATCACGATCATTTATATTTCGCACAAATTGGAGGAGCTGTTTGCGATCGGTGACCGCGTAACCGTCCTGCGCGATGGCAAGTGGGTGGCCACGCAGCAAATGAGCGAGCTGGATCAAGCCAGCCTGACGGAGCTGATCATCGGCTACAGGATGGAACGGCAGGAGCGGAATACGGAGCAGCAGCACTTCTCGGAGATGCTCCGAGCGGAGGGACTTCGGACGCGCCATATTTCCGATGTGTCGTTTTCGCTGGGAAAGGGAGAGGTACTCGGCTTGTACGGCCTTGTCGGGGCAGGCCGGACAGAGCTGCTCAAAGCCTTGTACGGAGTCGATCCTCTTCTCTCCGGCAGCATCTATCTCGAAGGAAAAGCGGTGAGCATCGATAGTCCGAGCAAAGCGATTGGCCTCGGGATGGGACTCGTGCCGGAAAACCGGAAGACGGAAGGGGCGATTCTCGGACTGAGCGTCGAAGAAAATGCCATCCTGCCCGCCTACGACCGCTTTGCGAGCGGCGGTGTCATTCATCCCGGGCGCATTCGCAGCCAGGTAGAAGAAAAAATCCGCGAGCTGAATGTGAAAACGCCGGATGTGCTGACGTTAATGGGCAACCTGAGCGGCGGAAATCAGCAAAAGGTCATCATCTCCAAATGGCTGATCGGCCAGTCCCGGATCATTCTGTTTGATGAACCGACGCAGGGCGTAGACATTGGCGCCAAGCAAGAAATTTACAAGATCATTCAGAAGCTCGTAGCAGAGGGAACCAGCGTCATCGTGGCCTCGTCGGAAATCAATGAGCTCCAGGAAATCTGCAACCGCATCCTCGTCATGTTTCGGGGGAGCATCGTCGGAGAATTCCGCGATCCCGGGAGACAGAAGGAAGAAATTCTCAATTTCGCAGTGACAGGGGGGACTACGTTATGGAACACGTAAAGGAAGTGAGCAGCGAGAAGAAAACAGCGCCCTCGTTCGACCTTGGCAAAATGCTGCGCAAATACAATCTGTTTTTTCTGCTGGTGGTCTTTATCGTGATCGGCTCTGCGCTGTCACCCAAATTTTTGACCATCCAAAACTTCCTGAACCTGCTGCAGCAATCCGCTGTAGTCGGGATCATCAGCATAGGAATGACCTTTGTCATCATCGTGGCCGGGATTGACTTGTCCGTCGGCTCCGTTCTCGCCCTGGCGGGAATGGCTACGGCGCTCGCGATTCCGTATACGGGCGTATTTGGCGCCATTTTACTGGGGCTGATCGCCGGTGCTGTCATGGGCTATATCAACGGCCTGGTGACAACGAAGCTCAAAGTGCCCGCCTTTATCGCCACGATGGCCATGATGGTGGCTGCCCGCGGTCTGGCGCTGCTGTTCACGGATGGAAAGCCTGTGTACAACCTGCCTGAGTCCATCCGCTTTTTCGGCAAAAATCTCTTCGACCGCATCCCGGTCTCCGGAATCATCTGGATTGTTCTCACCATATTGGCTGTGCTCGTCCTGCGCTATACCACGTTTGGGCGCAAGCTCTACGCCATTGGCGGCAATCCGCAATCGGCGCATTTGTCCGGCATACAGGTGAACCGGTACATCACCTACACGTACATCATCAGCGGCGTGCTTTCCGCCTTGGCGGGGATCGTGCTCGCATCCTGGCTTACTGTAGGGCAGCCCACCGCCGGAAAAAGCATCGAGCTGGATGCCATTGCCGCTGTGGTACTCGGAGGAACGAGTCTGTTTGGCGGAATTGGCGGCGTAGGCGGAACATTCGTCGGAGTCCTGCTGATGAGCATGATCACCAACATCTTCAACCTGCTGGGACTGTCCTCGTACTTCCAATCCATCTTCATGGGCGCCATCATCGTCCTGGCACTGGTGCTGAACCGGTTTGTGATCTCCAAGCAAACCAAAGACGTGTAATGCATGATTGGGTTTCACATTCTCCACAAAAAGGATAAGGGGGATTTCACATGAAGAAAACAAACAAATGGCTTATGGTTTCCGCGCTTTTCACCAGCCTGGTCTTTGCCGGCTGCTCGTCGCAGCCATCCGCTTCCGAGGGCAGCGGCGGGAGCACAGCTGCCGGCGGCGACAAAAAAATCGTCATCGGCTTCTCGCAAGTGACTTCCGAGTCGCCCTTTTACACGGCGCTGGTCGACGGAGCGAAGGCAGAGGCAGCGAAACAAGGCGCAGAACTGGTCGTAATGGATGCGCAGAACGACATCGAGAAGCAAAACGCTGACGTACAGGATCTCATCACCAAAGGAATCGACGTGCTGATCTTGAATCCGACGAATCCGACGGCGGTAGTGCCTGCCCTGACGGCAGCGAAGCAAGCCAACATTCAGGTCGTGACCGTCGACCGTCCGACCGAAGAAAAAGTAGCGGCTTTTGTCGGGCGCGACAACAAGGAAATGGGCCGGATCGCCGGGAAGCAGGCGGTTGCGCTTCTGGGCGGCGAAGGAAAGGCTACCGGCAAAGTAATCGAGCTGCAAGGCGACGCCGGCGGCAAGGTCATGATGGATCGCCACGACGGCTTTCACGAGATCGTAAGCAAGGAGCCAGGAGTCAAAATCGTGGAAGGGCCGTATTCGGACTACATTCGTTCCAAAGCGGTCAAAGCATTCCAAGACCTGCTGCAGGCGAATCCGGATGTGAATCTGGTATACGCGCACAACGATGACATGGCGCTCGGAGCGCTGCAGGTACTGGAGCAAGCCAACATGCTGGACAAGGTGAAAATCGTGGGCATCGACGGCCTGTCTGAAGCCGTGAAAGCGATCATCGATGGAAAATACAGCGCAACGGTCTTCAACGATCCGATCAAGCTCGGCTCCATCGTGGTCGATACGGCGCTGAAAGTAGCAAAAGGAGAGCAAGTTCCGGAATACGTGGACGGCGGCACGGGTCTGATCGATGCGTCCAACGCGAAAGATGTCTACAACGAAAAAGACGTGTTTGCACAAATGAAATAGGGAGGCGTCCAGGATGATTGCATCTTACATCGATCACACTCTTCTGAAACCGGAGGCCACAGAAGAGCAGGTGATGAAATTATGTGTGGAAGCTCGCGAGTATGGCTTTGCCTCCGTCTGCATCAATCCTTCCTTTGTGGAGCTGGCAGCCTCCATGCTCCAGACCTCCAAGGCGAAGGTCTGCACGGTCGTCGGCTTTCCGCTTGGGGCCAATACGACGGCAATCAAGGCAGAGGAAACGAGACAGGCTATCCGTGACGGCGCCGAGGAGATCGATATGGTCATCAATATCGGTGCATTAAAGTCAGGCGATGCCAAACGGGTGGAGGATGACATCCGGGCGGTCGTGGAAGCGGCGGAGGGCAAGCTGGTCAAAGTGATTATCGAGACGTGCCTGTTGAACCGGGAAGAAAAGATTTTGGCCTGCCAATTGTCGGAGAAAGCGGGCGCCCACTTTGTCAAAACCTCGACGGGCTTTTCAACAGGGGGAGCGACGGCAGAGGACGTAGCCTTGATGAAGGAAGTAGTGGGAGATCGCTTGGGTGTAAAAGCATCAGGAGGAATCCGGGACCTGGCTGCCGCCCAGCGCATGATCGATGCCGGAGCCACGCGCATCGGTTCGAGCAACAGCGTCGTCATCGTGAACAGTTAAAGGCTTCACGTGCAGCAACGGATGAGAGAGAGCTTCTCGTCCGTTGTTTTCGCGCGCTTTTTACGAAGCTAGCTCAGGAGGAAAACTTGTGAAGAGGATGAATCGCCTGCGGATTTTTCCGCGAATCATGCTGTTGCTGGTCCTGATGCTGGTCACCATGACCGGGATCTGGTTCTCGGGCTTTTACTACCTGAAGGAAACCGGCCAAAACATGCAAATGGTTCACCAGAACAATCTGGTGCCGATTTTGGAGGTCGGGAAAGTTCGGACGAATTTGCGTACGATGGAGACCCTTTTCTATCAGATGACATTGGAGGCGGACACAGCCAAGCACAATGCTCTGATTGGACAAATGATGGCGCTGATCAGCGAAAACAACCAGCTGCTCTCCTCCTTTTCCGATTCCGTGAAGGAGCCGGGACAAAGGAAACGGCTGGAGGAACTGATGGGCATGCTGAAGGAATACCAGGCAAAGCGCTCGGAGCTGATCCAGCTGGTGCTGCATCAGGAGGGCGGGGAGGCGGCAAGCCGGTACCAGACGCTTTCCCCCTTGCTGCAGGAGATCAACAATGGCTTTCAGGAGCTGATGGCAGCCAAGGAAAGCGAAGCACTAGCAAACTATCAAAGGACCACAGCGGATGGAGCCAATGCCAACCGGATCATGATTGCAATCCTCGCGGGAGCAGGGGTGCTGTCCGCACTGCTTGGCATTGGAATTGCCCGCTCGGTGTCCCAGCCCGTGCAGCAGGTGACGGAGTGGATTACCGCATTTGCCGAGAAAACAGCCAGAGGCGAATCAGACTTGACGCAGCGGGTGCGGATCCAGGGATCGGGCGAGATCGGCACACTCATTTCTTCGTTCAATGTGTTTATCGAAAAAGTGCAGGAAATCGTCCATGCCACCAAGGAGAGCGTCGACGAACTGCTGCTCTCTGCGGAAGGCTTGCAGCAAAGCGCGACGCAATCGTACGCTGCGTCGACAGGCGTGAGAGCTTCCATGAAGGAAGTCTCTGCCCTGACGGAAGAGCAGCTGTGCAGTACCGAAGAGGTGGGGGCCGTTGTCGTGCAGGTGAGTACAGGTGTGCAGGAGATCGCGGACAGGACGTCTGCCATCGCGGAAGCGTCAGCGGTGATGACTGGAGGAGCGCAGCAGGGAAACAGCCTGCTGCGGGCAGTCGTGGAGCAAATGGAGCGGATGGATGACAGGGTGAAAGAGACTGCAGGAACGATCCGCGACCTGGGAGAGAAATCGCAAGAAATCGTCCTGGCCTTGGGCGTCATTTCGGATATTTCCAAGCAGACCTCGCTGCTTGCGCTCAATGCGGCGATTGAGGCGGCGCGGGCAAGCGAACACGGGCGGGGATTTGCCGTGGTCGCCGACGAAGTTCGCAAGCTCGCCGAACAATCGCAGCAGTCGGCTGCGCGGATCGAACGATTGATTGCAGAAATCAAGATCGGCTCGCAGCATGCCGTGACCGCGATGGAGGGCATGGTTCTGGAAGTGGAATCGGGCCTCGGGTCGGCTCATGAAACCGGAAACGCCTTTGAACGAATCATGGGCTTGGTGGCAGAGGTCACAGCGCAGCTGCAGGAAATATCCGCTGCCTCCTTGCAGGTCAGCGCCGGCGCACAGGAGACGTCGGCTTCCGTGCAGCAGTTGACCTCGTCTGCGCAGACGGTATCGATCCACAGCAAAGAGGTCGTGGTCCATGCGGAGGAGCAGCTCGCTAGCTCCGAAAAGGTCAGTCAGATGGCAGAAGTCATAGGAACGAGAGCAGAGCGTTTGAAATCGATTGTGGCGGGATTTGATACGTAGTAGGCGGCAAAGCCCAACCGAAGCCCAACCGAAGCCCAACAGCAACCCGAGCGATTGGAATCTTCATTGCTCGGGTTTTTTGTATGTGGAGAAGTGCTTGCCCGGTGAATGAAGCTGCTGATTGTCGATAGAAAGAAATAGGTTACTTGGATGAGTATGCTTTGATTTCACCGTTGTTCTCAAGGTGCTTGTACAAGCGATAAAGAATGGTGACCGCTTCAGCGCGGGTGAGCGGGTCATAAGCTTCGAACTCTCCGTTATACGTTGTCATAAGCCCATCCAATTGCAGACTGGTTAACGTGCTGCCCGTGACGAAAGTATAATCATCGAAGTTCGTGTGCATGCCTTCGGAGTCCTTTACGAACAACAACGGATAGAGCGTATTCGTCGTATCGATCCCCTCGAGATACCCATACCTGCCATCGTTTTGGTAAGACTCTATTTCATCGGGATTTGTAAAAACTTTTACGGGAATGTCCTTCATTTTCGACACAGCATCGTAAATTTCTTGGTCGGTTGGCTCCTTCGGGGTGTAGATGTTGCTCAGCAATTTTGCCATGCCGATCCGGGTTAGCTTTCTTTCCGGGTCAAAACAGACCCCTTTGTCTGTGAAGTAGATTCCCGACCACGCAGATGTTACCATTTCGGAGATGTACTTGTGGCCCCAGTAATTTTGTGGAGCGTCCACGATGCGGTTTGTAGAGCCATTCGAGATATTGGGCCTATATTGATCGAACAGTTTGTAAACCATCACGACGAATTCGGCTTTCGTGACGGGAGCGTCAGGATTAAAACGGCCATGCTCATCGCCGCGGATCACGCCCTTTTGGTTCATGAAGGTGAGGGGTTCAATTGCCCAGGAATGCGTGACGGGATTTACATCAGGGAAAACGGTATCTGCCGCATATGTATTGGAATTAGAAAAAGATAGACCGAGAAGCGCTAGCATCATGACAAGTTTTTTTCTCATTCACTGCCACCTCGTTATCAGGGAGAATTGGGAGAAGATAATTTTACATCATTTCCATCTAATGTGAATAGAGCGACCTTCCTTTTTCTCATTATCGAAAATGCCCCAACAAATGGTATACTTAAATGACATAACCCGGAATCAATACGATGATCGTGCGCGCCGGCTGCGGCGGTTGCGAGACGGATCAACATGCGTTTTGCATAGATAGGTAACGAGCTGTATCCGAATTGCTTGCGATCGCTTCCCTTGTACCCATTCGCGATAGACCCAGGAGGAATGTAAGTAGAATGAATGACATACATCAGTTCGAGCTCCCGATCGGCGTCATCGGAGAGAGAATTCGCTCCAAACGAAAAGAGGCGAATCTGACCGTGGACGAGGTCGCGGAGAAGATCGGTTTGAGCCAGAGCATGGTTTCCCAGCTGGAACGCGGAAAGGCGAAGCCCTCTCTGGATACGCTATGGAAATTAAGCATCATCTTTGACGTGTCTCTTTCCTATTTTTTCGAGGGGATCAAGAAAAACTCCGTATTCCTCTCCAGACGCGAAGAGCAGGAGATTCTCACGATGCGGCACCCGAATGTGCAATATCGGGTCTTGGCTCCTCTGACCGGCACCAAGCTGGAGTTCTTTGAAATCATCGTCAGCCCTGACCGCGGTGAAAAAATCGTGCCCTTGCCTCATCAGGGGGAAGAAGGGGGCATCGTGCTGCACGGAGAAATCGAGGTTACCATTGGCGATGAAACCTACTTGTTGAAGCAAGGGGACAGCATCTACTTTGACAGCACCAAGCCCCATGCATTCCGGAACCCGGGAACGGAGCCCGCCATCGCGATTTGGACGGGGACTCCGTGGGTGCCTATCGATGAAAGCTAATCGCTACGGTATGAATAGGTCGAATAGCAAGAGTGTTTCCCTCGTGGTGACAAGGATGAAAGCCGTCTGAAAGGATCGGCTGCCATTGTCGGCCAGGAGGGTTTTTATTTGGATGGAAGCTGTCGAGCACGAGATCATTGCGCATCCTGCGCGCGACACACCGGGAAGCTCTGGAGAAGAAGGATGGGAGTCGCAGGCGATTGAATTGAGTGAATTTATAAACTATAAATATGAGTGATAAAAAAGTAATGTGAGTAATTTTATTCTTGATTATCGCAATACAATTGCTATTATATTAAATATAATTAATTTTTAGACAGGTGAGGAGGCTGCATTTTCGAACCGAGGAACCGATGCTTTGACATGGGGGAGCAGTAAAACACAAACGATCACAAGGGAGGTTCACCACATGGAGTATGGCATTCTCTCGCTCATCCCGCCGCTAGTAGCCATTATCTTCGCTTTAAAGACCAAGCAGACCTTATTGTCTTTATTCGCAGGGGTTTGGGTAGGGGCCACGATCCTCAATGCGTGGAATCCGGTCGAGGGGCTCGTCAAAGTCATTTCCGACTTCGTGGTCCCGTCTGTCAGCGACAAAGGAAACGCATCGTTGCTCATTCTCGTTTCCCTTGCCGGAGGATTCATCTATAGCCTGAAGGTTTCGGGGGCAGCCGAATCGTTTGCCAGAATCATTACGAAGAAGATCAACACGAAGAAAAAGGCACAGTTGATGACATGGGCATGCGCGTTCCTGTTTTCCTATACGGAGCCGATTCTGATTCTGGGCACAGTGATGCGGCCCATTACGGACAAGGTAAAGGTAGCGAGAGTAAAGCTGGCTTATATTCTTCACTCGATGGGCGGTCCGCTCGCTGCTTTTTCTCCCATCAGCAGCTACGGGCCCTTTATCATCGGACTGATCGCCCCGCAGCTGGTGGCTTTGCAGCTTGGCGACAATCCTTGGTCCGTGTACCTCGATATGTTCGCCTTCAACCTGTACGGACTGTTTGCCATGCTGACGGTTTCCTTCGTGGTGATCACCGGTTTTGATATCGGCGGCATGTATCAGGCGCAAAAAAGGGCCGACGAGACGGGAGAACTGATCGGGGAGAATGACGTCCCGATGGTCTCGGAAAATGAGGAAGATGCGCTGCCGTCCGGCTATCGTCCGAGCTTGTGGAACTTCCTTGTTCCGATGGGGCTTCTTTTCATCGGGATCTTCTCGGTGATTTTTTGGACAGGGGAAATTGGAACGAATGGTTTTGTAGGCGCTTTCTTGCATGGAGATATCGTCACTGCCATTTCCATCGGTTTTTTGGCAGGAGCGGTCGGCGCGTCATCCATGGCGGTTGCAACTCGCCTGCGCACCTTTCAGCAAGCGGTGGATGACTGGGTGAAGGGCGTCAAGCAGATGATGAACGTCCCTCTCATTTTGGTCATGGTCTGGTCGATCGGTGCGGTCACCAGCAAAATGGGCGTAGGGGGATACATCACCCAGCTGATCGATGGCTTCCTGCCCGCAAGCATTGTTCCAGCCTGCATTTTCGTGATCGGCGCCCTCATTTCGTTCGCGACCGGAAGCTCGTGGGGAGTATGGGCCATTCTCATGCCGATTGCCATTCCGATGGCGCACAGCATGGGGGTGTCGCTTCCCCTGGTCATTGGAGCGGTCATCAGCAGCGGCCTGTTTGGAAACCACTGCTCCCCGATCGCGGATACGACCGTCATGACCGCAACCGCCGCCGCCTGCGACCCCATCGAGCACGTCCGTACCCAATTGCCCTATGCGCTCATTATTGCAGCGACGACGGTTTGCGGATACCTGATCGGGGGAATGACGGGGCAAGCGATTCCGAGCTTGTGCGGACAGGCTGTTTTGATCGTAGCAATCTTCTGGATCTTGAACAAAAAAGTAAGGAAGAGGGCACGCGCAGCGAAAAACATAGAAAGCGTGGCGTAAAGAGGGACCACCATCCAAAGCCAAAAGGAGGACTTTCACATGCTGGATATCATCATTTACAACGGTACCGTGATCACGATGGAGGGAGAAGGAGTAGGCGCCATTCCAAACGGGGCTGTCGGGATCAAAGGCAATCTCATCGAAGTCGTGGGGGAAACATCGGAAGTGCTGAAGGACTACAAAGCCCATCGCTATGTGGATGCGCACCGGAAAGTCGTCATGCCGGGACTCATCGACGCCCATATCCATTCCGGAATCGCCTTGCTGCGAGGATTGTCGCAGGATACGGACAACTGGATGGAAAAGGGGCTGTGGCCCTTCCATAAAGTGCTGACCCACGAAGATCGGGTCGCGGGCTCGTTGGTCAACATCATCGAAGGGCTGAAAGCGGGAACGACGACCTTCTGCGACTATGACGATCCGATGCGCGAGATTGTGAAAAATCATGCGATGCTCGGGACGAGGGCCAGGGTCACCGAAATGGTAAACGAGCTCCCGGACGACTTGAGCGATGTAAAAGTGGGCGAGCTGTACACCTTTGATCCGGCGATCGGACAGCGAAAGCTGAAGGAAAATATCGCCCTCCTCGAAGAATGGCACGGGAAAGAGAATGGACGCATCACGTGCCTCCTGGGTCCACAGGGGCCGGACATGATGTCGAAGGAGCTCCTGCTGGAAGTCAAAGAACTGGCAAACAAGTACGACACGAACATCCATATGCACGTGGCCCAGGGAGATCGGGAAATCAACCAAATGGTCAAGCGGTACGGGAAGAGGAGCATCCAGTTTCTGGAGGAACTGAATTATTTGGATGAGCGCCTCATGGCCGTGCACCTCACCGAGGCGACGCGGGAGGAGACGCACGTATTGGGCCGTTCGGGCGCTGCGATGATCCTTTGCTCGGGAAGCATCGGGATTATCGATGGCATCGTGCCGCCGGCTGCGGAATTTCTGGAGGTAAGCAATCGGCTGGCGCTCGGATCCGATCAGGCGCCTGGCAACAATTGCAACAACATGTTCAATGAAATGAAGTTCACAGCCATCTTGAACAAGTGCAAGGTGAAGGACCCGCGCGTCTTCCCGTCGTGGAAGGTACTGCGCATGGCTACCATCGATTCCGCAAAAGCGATTGGGCTCGGGCATGAAATCGGTTCTTTGCGAAAAGGGAAAAAAGCAGACGTGATCATCGTCGATTTCGATAGCCCGAACCTGGTACCGATCATCCAGGAACCGATTCGCAACATCATTCCGAACTTGATATATTCCGCGAAAGGCAGCGAGGTCGAGACGGTGATCATTGACGGGCAGTTTGTCATGGAGAATCGCGTCGTGCTGACGGTGAATGAGAAGCAAGCGGTGAGGAAAGCCCACGAAGCTGCGGCAGAGCTGGCCGAGAGAGCGAAAGCTTCCTTCCACAAGATGGACACCCCGATCGCCAACATGATGAAAGACGGATATCTGTAAGAAGGTGAACCCCCTTCTCTAGAAAGTGAGCAGGACCGCCAAGAGCGGAAATCGCCCCTTTCTAGGAAGGGGATTTTTTATCTGTGCTCCCCTCCGCCCCTTTTCGAATCCATGCCTTCGTGAAATCAATCCACCCAAAGGAGTCGCGGTAAATACCATGAAGCGCAGGATGATGCTTCGATACCCGGTTGATGTGGTAACCGAATAATACCCAATTCTCGTGGCGCATCTCCTGTTCGATTCGGTCCACGATCCGATCACGCAGATCCCGAGATGGCAGCTGAACCATGCTGTCCAGGTATTCCTCCACCCAAGCATGCTGCACATGATCGAAAAATCGGTGCACAAAGCTGGCTTCATCCTGCAGCAGCCGCAGATATCCCCATTCCGTATCGTCCTCCAGCGCTTCGTTAATGAGCAGCAAATCCGCCTCTTGGTCCGCATCGGTCGTATAGTATTCGGACAGAGAGAAGGGATGGAGGGAGATGTGCAGCCCGATCGATTCGCATCGCTGCTGCAGCCACCTGGCGTCGTCCCGCAATTCCTTCCTGTCCAGATAGTACAGCTTCAGCGTTTCGCCCCGATACCCGCTTTCCAGAAGAGAAGCCGCCGCTTCTTCCAGCGTGGGTCTCCCGTAGGGGGCATGCTTGCTTTTCTCGGGGAAAAAGCTGTCCGCCGGTGCAATCCGATTTCCTTTCAACTCTTGGATGATCGCGAGTCGATCGAATAGCAGCCGGACGGACTGGCGAAAAGCTCGATGATGATGAATCCCGTTTTTTCTGAAATTGAAAACGATGAATTGGCAGCCCTCCAGTACCGATTCAAATTCACCGCTAGGCGAGTCGATTGGATGCGGAGCGCTTCCCAGGCTCGGGAGCTGATACAGATCGTCCGTGGTGTCCTTTGGCATCAGCCACCACTCGACCCGATCCAAGAGAGGTCTATTCAGGAAGTAATCCTCATGCGCTTCCAGGACAATCGCCTGGTCTGTGAACTCGGCGATACGAAATGGCCCCGTACCGATCATGGTTCTTTCCGAATACTCGACGTCATAGGGGAGGATCGACGTATAGAACGAACCGAAAAAGTGCAAAAACATGCGATTGGGCCGACGCAGGGAAAAGGAGATCACATGGTCAGACTCGATTTCGACTCGTTCGATCTCCCGGTACTGCCAGCGTGATGGAGAATGCACATCCCGGAGTCGTTCCACCGTATACTGCACATCTTTGCTGGTAAGCGTTCGCCCGTGGTGAAAACGAACACCCTTCCTTAAAAAGAACGTCCATCGGCTTCCATCTTCGTTGTATTCCCAGTCATGGGCGAGTGCCGGAGTGTAGGTATTGCTCCTGGGATCGAAGGACACCAGCGTATTGCAGATTTGCCGAAGAATAAAGGCTTCAGCCGAGCTGGATACAAAAGCGGGATCGAGGGATGCGGATCTGCGGGTCATCTTTACGCGCAGCACGTCGACGGCAGCAGTGACCTTCTGCTCCACTCGATGGCCAAACCGCTGGTCGAGCTGCCCGCGCAGCTTGTTGCGCAAGGGGACGGGCAAATCTTTATGATAGAGCAGATCCATGACCTCTTTGATTTTGCCCCTGTCCAGCAGATCCAGAAAGTGTTCGCCTGCCACATCCTCCATCTCCCGGAGGAAGCGCAGCTGCGAAGGGTTGCCCCGGCCTACACCGGCACGCCATTCGATAAAGCCGTCCTCGATCAGCTTGCGAAGGGTCATCTTCACATTGCGCGGCGTACAGTACAGAATTTCCGCCAGCTCCTGGACCGTGATCGAGACGGTTCCGTCCTTGGCCCGTTTTGCCTGGGGTGACATCAGGATCGTCAGGTAATGCTCGGTGGGGTTCATTTTTTGCCCTCCGTTTTTTGAAAAGGGTGAAGTTTTGGCTTAGATAATACCCTTTTTCTTTCACGCATTCAAGCTACGATTAGAAGAGTGCGGCACGGATTTCCAAGCTGTGTCCCGAATATGACGCAAGGAGGAACGGAAATGAACCACCGGAAATTGGGAAAAAGCGGACTGCTCGTATCTGAATTGTGCCTGGGAACCATGCTGTTTGGCGGGTCAACAGAGGAGGAGGAGGCAATCCGCATGGTGCATCGGTTTCTTGATGCGGGCGGAAACTTTATCGATACGGCAGATGTTTATACAGAAGGGGTTTCCGAGCAGATAGTGGGGAAAGCGATCCAAGGGCGCAGATCCGAGGTCGTACTGGCTACGAAGGCGGGGATTGCAGTCGGACCTCACCCGAATGACAGAGGCTCGACCCGGAAACATCTCATGGATGGCGTGGAGGCAAGCCTGCGCCGATTGAATACCGACTACATCGATTTGTTTCAATTGCACGTATGGGACCATGAAACCCCGTTGGAAGAAACCTTGCGGACGCTCGACGATCTGGTCAAGGCGGGAAAAGTGCGATATGTGGGCTGCTGCAACTTTCTCGCATGGCAGCTGATGAAATCGCTGGCCTGCAGCGATGCCAAAGACTATGTTCGCTTCGTTTCCATTCAGCAGCAGTACAGCCTGGTGAGCCGGGAAATGGATCGGGAGCACATGTCGCTGTGCCAGGAGGAGCAGGTAGGGATCATTCCATGGGGGCCGCTTGGGGGAGGTCTGTTGACAGGTAAATACAGTTCGCTTGAAAAGCCGGACGCCGGTCGATTCTCTCTCGGATTAAGCGGGGAGTTTGATTACCAGAACAAGTTTACGCCGAAAAATTTCGAGATTGTTCAAGCAGTGAATGAGGTGGCCCGCCAAACGGAAAAAACGCCGTCACAGGTCGCATTGAACTGGTTGTTAGGCAAAGAGGGGATTGTGTCCCCGATTATAGGGGCAAACAGCTTTGCTCAATTTGAACAAAATATGGGCGCTGCCGGTTGGTCGCTCACGCCTGAGCAGTGGAGCTATCTGGATGACGTCAGCCGTTTGCCAAGCGAATATCCGGCCCGCATGCAGGAAAGATTCAGACGTACATGGTAGACGGGGGCGGGAATCGTGGTGAACGTAGAACGGAGGGGCTCGATGCCCCTCCGTTGTTGTGGGTTACTGGTACAGAAAGTATTGGAACAAGGATTGTAGAGCGTTAATCGGCAGTTCGATGACGATTGTCCAGACCAGGAATGTGCATGCCAGATTCACGAGCTGTTTTCTCACGCTGGCTTCAGGAATGTGCGCTTCCCCTTTCGTGGGTTTTCTCAAAAACTTCGCGTACAAAAGGTAGGCGATGCCAAACATCAGAATCATTTCTACGAGAATCGAGATCCAGAAAGTACGGATAGGAATTGCAAATAGAAGATGCTGAAAAATAGTGCTGATCACAGAACCGATAAGTATGGCAAACTCGATGAGAAGGAGCTTACGTGTACTCTGCTTGGGGGTGAAAACTGATTTACCGCTCGTATACATGACTAATTTGACGATGCCAGCAATAAACAAGGTACCTAGAATCAAAAAGGGCATGATTGCAAAAATCAAAGAGGACAGACCGCTCATACTCATCTCCCGTTCCTTCCGCTGCGTGTAAGTAGGTAAAGTGTGTACATTCTTTATATCGGTACAAATGCTCAGTAGATTTAGGTCTTTTGGTCTATCAACCAAGATTTCAAATCTGCACCTGTACATATAGCAAAGAAGGGGCATTTAGCCCCTCAGTCTAACAAACTGTACATCGGCCGCTCTGCTCTTTTCCAAGTGCAGACCTTCTCCTTTTACCCATATGCCGCCATGTGCCACCTAGCAACCTGCACCTTCCTGTCATACGCTGTCAATGTGTCCCACTAGCTGCCAGCCGCTCGCTGGACATCCAGCGTCCTTGTCAGAATGGACATGGTTGGTTCACTTGCTTGGTCGTGCGTCCGAGGGGAAATTCCTACTCGTTGGATGGAGATCCGATTTGATCCAGCTTTTTCAATAGCTCCGATACTTGAGCTGCCAGGTCGGCATTTCCGTCTCGCAGCCGTTCAAAGTCGGGGATGGCCTCCAGTAGCAGCAGGCCGCTGTAATAATAGTAGCTGTAGAAGGGCAGCTCCCCGTACCCCGGCGGGTCCTCCTGCTCCCACATGAGCTCATCTTCTTGCTCATCGAGAGGCCATAGATAGCCTTCTTCCAGCAATAATCGGGGCTGCGCTACATGCGGCATGGAATCCAGCTCCTGGTCGGTGAGGGGATCTGCAATTGCTTCGTAGACGTGCAGCTCTGCAAGCGAAACGTCTTCAGGTCGTTTCGTCTTCAGCTCCCGCAGCAAAAATGACAGGACCCACGGGGTCACTTGCCAGAGCGTGCTCTGATGCTCGACCAGGTTTGCGATTTCGTCATAGCGTCCGTTTGCGATGAACTCCGGCAAGTCGCTGCCTCTGCCATACGGGGTAGTCAGCCTTTGCCAGGGGATATCCGCCAGGTTTATCTCCCCAAAGTGGTCAATGATCATCTTGATTCCTCCCCGCCCGCATCCTTTTGATTTTTCTTCCGGATGCCATTTTCCCTACCATTGTAGCTGATCGATTCCCCCGCAACAATCCGTACGACACCCCAAAGTTTCTGAACGAACCCGAGGGGATTCTACCGATGGGCAGGGAAAAACCGCAAACCTGTCTTGCTGCAAGTAAACGCTGAGAAGGCGTCGAAAGAAGGGATCGCGTTTTACCAGGGCAATCATGCTGTATGGTTGGCGGATCGTGTTCCTTCCGCGTTCAGTTCTGTATGGAAAGAATCGGTTGAACCTTGAGCGGCTCCATGCCCCTCAAGGTTCTTTTTTTGATGATGACAATCTGCAGCCTTATCGCCCGTTTCCAACCAATGCTACAATGAAAAAAACGGGATGAAGGCGATGATGACGATGAAAACTACAGGCGATCCGAAGAGCTTTCTGCTGCAGTCCAAGCTTCTGCTGCCGCGTTCCGCTACTCCTGTCGTACCGAGGCCGGAATTGATTGCGTGGTTGAATGAAGGGCTGGAGCGAAAGGCTACCATGATTACGGCGCCGGCAGGGTACGGAAAGACGACGCTCGCGAGTGAATGGGCCGGGCAGTTGACCAGGCCGGTCGCATGGGTATCGCTGGATGAAAAGGACAATGACCTGATCCGGTTCTGGTCGTACGTGGGGGCAGGCATGGAACAGGCGCTGGGCGGTTCGTTCGGCTCGTTTCGCTCGGCGCAGGCCACGCTCGCTCCGGGACAATCCGAGCCGTTTCTGGTGGAATGGCTGAATGAACTGACCGACGTGGAGGAGCCGCTTCTGCTGGTGCTGGACGATTGGCATGTGATCGACGAAGAGAGCATCGTCTCCTCCATGTCGTTCTTTTTGGAATATTTGCCGCCGACGGTGCATCTGTGTTTTATCAGCCGCACGGCGCCTGAGTGGCTGAAAGCGAAGTGGACGAGCCGGGGCTGGACCAATGAATTCGATATCACGTATCTGCGCTTCAATGTACAGGAGACCGTGGACTTTTTCCACTTGCATAACAAGCAGGAGATGACCAGGGAGCAGGCGGAGCAAATGCTGGCCGATACGGAAGGCTGGGTGACGGGGCTGAAGCTGTACTCTCTGGTCATGCGCCATCGGGAGCGGGTGCCGATGCTTCCGGGGAATCATCCTGGGGAGCGTGCGCGAATTCAGCAGTACTTGCTGGAGGAAGTATTTGATGCGCTCGACGAGGACACACAGCGGTTCTTGCTCGCCCTTTCTGTTGTGTCCCGGTTTAACGGGTCGCTTGGTTCGCATTTGACGGGAGAGGTGGACGGAGCGGGAAAGCTTGCGGAGCTGGCTGCCGCCAACCTGTTCTTGATTCCGCTGGATGAAGGGCGGGAGTGGTTCCGGTTTCACCATTTGTTCGCGGATTTTCTGAGGGCGATGCAAAAACGCCGTTGCCCGGAGCGTACGGCGGAGTTTTACAAGGCTGCGGCAGAGTGGTGCGAGCAACAGGGGATGGAGGAAGACGCCGTCGATTACTACCTGGCGGGACATCATTACCGGGAAGCGATACGGCTGCTTGAACAGATGAAATCGGTCATGGTGCGCAGGCAGTTTTCCACGCTGCGCGTCTGGCTGTCTGCGATTCCCGAGGAGCTGCTGCGCGAGCACCACTACCTGTATTATTCGTATGTGCTGGCGCTGCTGTGGGACAACGAACCCGAACGGGCGGAGAAGCATTTGCAGTCGGCGGAGCAATACTACAAGCTCGCGTCTTCTTCCTGGAGCCGCGAAGAAAAGGACCGTTACCTTGGCAATTTGTATTATGTCCGGAACTTCAAAGCGACGAAGTACGACATGGAGGTGGTAAAAGGGCTGGAATACATTCAGCTCGCCATCCAGCATAGTCCGACCGGGACTGATCTTCTTTTCGGATCTCCCTCCATGCCGCTCGCGCCTTCCATCTTGAGATCCTACAACGGCAAGCGCGGACGGCATCTGCCAAGAGAGCTGGCGGATCCTTTTTTTCATAAGATGATCGAATTCATGACACCCATGGGCATCCAGGCATCCACCGAGGTCTGTTACGGAGAGCTATTGTACGAGCGAAACGAATTGGAGCAAGCGGAGGCCATGCTGAAGCGCGGGCTCATGGATGTGGAGCTGACCCCGCATGAACGGGAGAAGGTATACGTCCCTGCCTATCTGTTTCTTTCACGCATCAGCAAGGCCAGAAAAGACTATGGCCAAGCCCGGCAGTGGCTGGATGAAGCGGGGCAGCGGGCCGGCTCGGACATGGAGCAAGCACGGGAAGCCCTTATTCTGATCGAAGCGGAACGGGCAGCCATGCAATTGGACATGGGAGATCTGTCGGCTGCGATCCGATGGAAGGAGCGGTATCAAGTCTCCGGCACGGATCCTGTATCGGTTCATCAACTGTTTGTCTACCTCTTTCTGCTGCGGCTGCTGACGGAGAAAGGCGAGTGCGAGGCAGCCTGGCAATTGTCCGAGAGGCTCCTGGACGTCGCGCAGAAAAATCACAGGCCGATGGAAGCGCTGGAAGTCGAGATACTCCAGGCGGTGATTCTGCTGCGGACGAACAGACCGGAGCGGGCCGTCCTGAAGCTGGAGGCGGCGTTGGATGATGGGGAGCCGGACGACTATATGCGCGTCTTTCTCGATAAGGGGCAGCCGGTCGCCGAACTGTTGGTCGAGTATATTCAGCTGCGGCAAAAAGGAAGCATCCGGGACAAGCTCACGCCAACGCTGGGATACGTACGCCGGATCCTCGCCTGCTTTGGCGGTGCCGGTCTTTCGGCGGATCAAACGGAGACTACTTTGGAGACGCTTCTGACCAAGCGGGAGCTGGCCGTGTTCCGCTGCATGGAAGAGGGGCTGGACAACGCAGCCATTACAGAGAAGCTCGGCATCGGAATGGGCACGCTGAAAGCCCACATCAACCGGATCTACAGCAAATTTCAGGTGACCAACCGCGTAGAAGCGATTCGGCGGGGGAAGGAGCTGCAAGGACTATAACCGGGCTTATAACCGCGGTTAGATTTCACGGTTCGTCCATTGAAATATAATCGGAATAGGTCGATGACCGCCAGGAATTCGACGTGGTTATCTTACATGGACGGAGGGAGTCTCGTGGTTTTCCGCAATCATTTATACAAGCGAATGCTCTTCATGGTATGCGCGCTGCTGCTGGTCTGGATACCGTATGCGCCCGGCGCACAAGCAGCCGCAGCCGACCGGTTGGTCAGCTCACCGCCGGCTTCCTTAGGACTGGGAGGGGGAGTGAGAGATTACCAGCCCACTTCCGACGGAGGATACGTGGCTGCCGGGGGCTCCAGCGTGACGAAGCTGGACGCTTCGGAAAATATGCAATGGTCTGCAAGCATCTCGCCACCGGAGAATGTGCGGATACTGGCCGTTCGCGAACTGCCGATGGGAGGGTATATATTCTCCGGAGAGAAGACGGGCCGATTTATGTACGGGACGCTCAAAGCGAATGGAACCCTGAACCATATGACGCTAAGTCCCCATCCCATAGGCGAAGCGACATCTATTGTCAAAGTCGGCAACGATGGTTTCGTGATCGCAGGACATGTACGTACAAATTTGGGCGATCCGCTCGATCCGTTCTTGATGCGGACAGACGTATCCGGCGTGCTCCTAGGCGAGAAAGTCATTTCCATCCCGGGAGACCAGCGTGTAGACAGCGCGATTGCCGCCGCGGGTACGGACACGGATGTCATTTTGGCGGGAAGCACGAGCGAGAACGCGTCGCATGAAGGCTATATGGCCGAGGTGACCGGCTCGGCGGACAATTTCGGATCGGTGGTATGGGCAAAGAACTATGGGGCCGACAGCACATCCTACTATTCATTAAGTTCCGTCGGTTACGCGAAAGACGAAGCCGGACAGCCAGGCTACGTGGCTACGGGAAATGTGGTGAAACGATCCGGAGTCCAAAATGCCCTGCTTCTTTTTACAGAGCTGGACGGAAAGGAAAAATGGCTGCAGACGTACCAGGCGTCTCCCCAGCTCGGGCTGGACGTCGCACAGGCAAAAGACGGGGGCTTCGCAATCGCCGGGGGCAACAACAATACGGCCGGCTTCCTGTATAAAACCGATGCGAACGGCAATCTGCAATGGCAAAAAGAATGGCCGAACACGGGCAATCTGCTTGACGTCATGCCAATGGACGACGGGATCTACCAGCTGGCCGGAGGAATTTCTGACGGCATTACCTTCCAGACGTGGGTAGGTCCTCCGGCCGGACTTGTCGCGGATGACGATGCCAACCGGATCATCGGGCTGGATGAATCGATGGAATATTCCACAGATGGAGGAAACCGATACGAGGCTTATACCGGCCAAGATCCGGTGTTTGACGGGGAAGTCAGCGTGTTGGTGCGGTACAAGGCCGATCCTGCCGGAGGATATGAGGCTGGCAAGACGGCGACATTCATCTTTACCGCGAATCCAAGTCAGCCGGGTTTGCCCCCGGGATACACATACAGCCAGGACGGTTTCGGCTTTAGCGGCGCGGTAGAGGCCGAGCCCCTCGGCGACCGGATTGTCATGACAGGCTACAACGATTGGCCCAGTGACTTTTCGCTTGATTCAGGCCAATCTTTAGGCGCGTTCAGGGGCGGTGTCTATGACGGCGAGAGCATCTGGATGATTCCGTACGATGCCGATCAGCTGATCAAGCTCGACAAACATACGGGCGAGATGACGGGGTATCACAGCTGGCCAGCGGGCTTCAGCAAACAAAGCCATGCCTTTTCAGGCGGGGTCGACGACGGCAAAAACATCTGGATGATCCCGCAAAATGCGGATCGCGTCATCAAAGTGGACAAATCAACCGGCAGCATGACAGGCTTCAATGCTTGGCCCGACGGTTTTACAAAATCATACGCTGCTTTTTCCGGCGGCGTCTATGACGGCAGGAACATTTGGATGATTCCGGTGCTCGCCGATCGCGTCATCAAGCTGGATACGGTCACGGGCGAGATGACGGGCTACGACCAATGGCCCGACGGCTTTGCCAAGAGCTCGAACACGACGTTCGGCGGCGGTGCTTATGACGGCGAAAATATTTGGCTCATTCCATACGGCTCCGATCAGCTGATCAAACTCGATGCGGGGACAGGGCAGATGACGGGCTATCCTATCGTCGCGCCACAGAACGGCAGCGCCTTTGCTTCGGGAATCTATGACGGCGAGAGCATCTGGATGATCCCGTACCATTCAGACAAGGTCGTCCGAGTCGACAAAGCAACTGGAGACATGACCGAATACAACAACTGGCCGAGCGGCTTTTCCAAAGGATGGACGGCATTTTTCGGCTCCGTTTACGACGGGGAGAGCATCTGGATGATTCCCTATTTTGCCGACCGCGTCGTGAAACTGTCCGCAGCGCCGTTGACATACTCCCTCACCTATGACGGCAATGGGGCCACAAGCGGAGCCGCGCCGTCCGACAGCGCCCAATACCAGTCAGGCGATGTCGTTACCGTATCGGGCAATACGGGCGGCCTGGAGAAGACCGGATACACGTTCTCCGGCTGGAATACGGCAGCAGACGGAAGCGGTACGGACTACGCCCCAGGCGCGAGCTACACGATCACCGGGAATGCCACCCTGTATGCGAAGTGGACGAAGCAAAACAGCGATGCGGATTTACGCAGCCTTGCGCTTTCTGACGGCATGCTGACCCCTTCGTTTTCTGCGGACACGCTGCAATATTCGGCCAATGTCTCCAACCGGATCTCCTCGGTGACCGTCACCGTGGCGACTGAGGAGGATGCCTCGACAGCGACAGTGAGCGTGTATGACAGTGCCGGCCAGCTCGTGCAGGGGCCGCTGCATCTGACGAACGGCGAGGCGTCCGACCCGCTTTCCCTACATGTCGGCCGCAATACGCTGATCGTGACAGTAACCGCTCAGGATGGGACGGAAAAAGCCTACACGGTCTCGGTCACAAGAGCACGGGCGAATCAACCGCCACCGCCTACACAGCCGCCCACTCCGCCCCCGTACTACCCGGTGACGGACATCAGCCTGGACGAAACCGAGCTGACATTCACCGAGGGAGACGAGGCGGTCGAGCTGAAAGCCGCGATTGTGCCGTCCTACGCGACCAATCAGCAGGTCACATGGAGTTCCAGCGATCCGGATGTGGCGACGGTAGATCAGGATGGGACAGTCACGCCAAAAGCACCGGGAACCGCAGTCATCACGGTGACGACAGCAGACGGCAACAAAACCGCATCCTGCAAGGTGACCGTGGAAGCGAAGGAAAGGCCGTTCAAAATCGAGACATCCGATAAGGAAATCCTCGTGGGCCCGAACCGGATGGTATCGTTTCGATCGTTTGTTGTCTACCCCAATGGCAAGCGAAAGGAAATCACGTGGTCGCGGGATGCCGAGTACAGCAGCAGCTCTTCGCTCCTAACTGTAAAGAACGGTCGAATCAAAGCGGGGAAAAAAGAGGGAGAAGCGTTTGTCACGATTTCCTATCAGGGGGAAGAGAGGAAAATCCCCGTACAAATCACGAAAACGCTGGTCAAAAGCCTTTCTGTCCCCTCCAAAACCGTGAAGCTGAAAAAGGGAGAAGGGCAGCAGCTCGAGTTGACCGCCAATCTGACAGACAAACAGACGAAGGATGTCACCGAGCGGGCGGTATGGACGTCGAGCAACGAAAAAATCGCCAAAGTGAGTGACACTGGCGAGGTAACGGCAATCGGTGTCGGATCCACCTGGATACGGGCCAACTACGGGGGTTTCCAGTTATCCGTACGGCTCATCGTAACCAAGGACAAACCGGATCTGAAGAAGCTGACGGCAAGCAGCCGGACGCTTCGCATCGGTGAAGGAGACAGCGAACAGGTGACCCTGACAGCGGTCTTTGAGGATGGCTCGGAGAAGGACGTCACGACAGATGCCGATTGGACCTCGGATGACAGCCGTATTGCGGAGGTAGCCGAGGGGACGATTACGGGCATCACGGCCGGATCCACAACGGTTACGGCAAGCTATGAAAAGAAGAAAGTGACAGTGAAGGTGACCGTTTTGGCCGCGAAAACGACTGAGTGAAAGGGGAGGGCTTTAGCCCTCCTTTCCCCTGTTTCTCTCCACCTTTGGCAGCAGAGGAATCATTGCCTCTCTTATGATTTCAGAAAATTAGCAAATCATTGACTCTTATGGGATAACGACTTATCATGTGAATACATTCTTAAAACAGGCGGATGGGAAGAGGGCACGCCCACCTGCATTCATGAAGCTTTTCTGGGCATCATGTTTGGCAAATGCGTTGGGGCGAGGAGCTGCGGCTGCATCGGAAGCAGGCGGCTTGGCTCTACAGTTGGCAGCAAGGAAATTGGTAGAGAAAGAAGGAGGAGGCGGCATGCAGTACAATTTTGACAAAGTGATCGATCGTTTCCATACAGCTTCTGTGAAATGGGACGAGCAGGAGAAGCTGTTCGGCCAAAAGGACCTGCTCCCGCTGTGGGTGGCTGATATGGATTTTCAGCTGCCTGCGCCTGTCCTGGAAGCGATGAGGGCGCGAGTCGACCACGGCATTTTCGGGTATACCGAGCGTCCCGAATCCTATTACGAGGCAGTCATCGGCTGGATGCAGAGACGGCATGGATGGCAGATCCAAAAGGAGTGGATTTGTTACTGTCCCGGCGTCGTTCCGGCCTTGAGCTACCTCGTGCAATCCTTTACCAAGCCGGGGGAGAAAGTCATGATCCAGCCGCCCGTCTACCCTCCGTTCTCGGGCGTCGTCACCGCCAATGGACGGGAAGTCGTGGAAAATCCGCTGAAATACGAGGATGGGCGCCTCACGATGGATTTCGATGACATGCGAAGCAAAATGGACCCGGACGTCAAGCTGTTCATCCTGTGCAATCCACACAATCCGGGAGGCAGAGTCTGGACGCGGGAAGAGCTGACCGAGCTGGGGAACATTTGCATGGAGAACAACGTCATGGTCATTTCCGACGAAATCCACGGGGACCTCGTGCTGAAAGGGCACACCCACATCCCGTTTGCCTCCATTTCGGAGGAGTTCGCCCAGCACAGCATCGTCTGTACGGCTCCCAGCAAGACCTTCAACATGGCTGGCCTGCAGACGTCCAACATCATCATCGCAAACGAAGAGTGGCGAAACGCTTTCCAGCATACCTTAAACATCCTCTCCCTGCGGCTGACGAACACCTTTGGCGTAGTGGCAACGGAAAGCGCCTACCGGTACGGCGACGAGTGGCTGGACCAGCTGCTGGAATACCTCCAGGGGAATCTGGCGTTTCTCACTTCGTTCATCGAGAGCCGCATTCCCAAGATCAAGGTAGTGCAGCCGGAGGCTACCTACCTCGTCTGGCTGGATTGCCGGGAGCTGGGCATGGATGAGAAAAGCCTGCAGCGCTTTCTATTGACCCAGGCAAAGGTGGCGGTGAATCAGGGCTATACATTCGGGCAGGGGGGAGAGCAGTTCATCCGCTTGAACATCGCCTGTCCGCGCTCCATTTTGGAAGAAGGTCTGAAGCGGATCGAGCAAGCCGTAAACAGCCTGCAAAGCGTGGCCAATTAAAAAGGAGGAGTTCGCATGAGCGATGACAATCTGTACAAAAGGTCGTACGGTGCAAGATTGAGAGAGCTGGGAAAGCTGGCTCCGGAAGCCTTCCGGGCGTTTATGGCGTTTAACCAGCAGGCGATGGCGGAAGGATCGCTGTCCGGGAAGCTGAAGGAATTGATCGCGGTGGCGGTCGCGCATGTCACCGGTTGTCCGTACTGCATCGAAGCCCACGTCAAGGCAGGCAAGAAGTGGGAGGTTTCCAAGGAAGAGATGATGGAAGCGGTGATGGTCGCCACCGCACTGAAGGCGGGTTCGGCGATGGCGCATGGAGCGAATGCGCTGCAAGCCTACGACGAAACAGGCGGCGATGATTTGTACACGAAGTCAGCCATGAGCGAGTACGTGGCGTATCGCAGGGAAAACGCCGAGATGTTCCGGACCTACTCGGCATTCAGCCAGCAAGCGATGCAGCCGGGGCTGCTCAGCCAGAAGGAGAAGGAGTGTATCGCGGTCGCGGTGGCGCATGTCACGGGTTGTCCGTATTGCATCGACAGCCATACGAAGGCGGCGAAAAAGCTGGGCGTGACTCGCGAGGAGCTCGTTGAGGCGATCATGGTCGCTACCGCGCTGAAGGCAGGCTCGGCCATCGCCCACAGCGTCAATGCCCTGAACGCGTACGACGAATAGACCCGCGAAGGAGATACGGAACAAGCCTTTGGGAAGCATCCCGAAGGCTTGTTTGCTGTTAAGCCTGTACGCTAGCGGTCTTTCCTCAGCCAGAATGCCGCTGCGAAGGCAATCACGACGGCGAAGGCCGCCGCCAGAAAGGCATCCGAATAGGAAACGGCATCCAGCATGTACAGGGGATTCAAAGGACGGGAAGCTTCCCGGCGAGCGGATAACAGCGCCCCGATCATTCCTGCCCCCACACCGGCTCCCAGGTACAGCGCCCCCTGGAATATGCCCATCCTGATACCGACTTGGTCTTTTGCGAGCGCACTAACCGCCGCGTTGTTGACAGGGGAATTCGTCAGCGCAAAGGCGATCCCCGCCCCCCATACGCCCACAGAAACCCATACGGGAGAAGCTCCTGAGGCGAAGGTCGACAAGTATAGCGTCGAAGCTCCCATCACGGCCACTCCTGCTAGAATCAGCCGTTTCGTCCCCAATCGATCGGAAATGCGGCCAACAAACGGGGATAGGAGCGCTACGGCCGCGCCGCCCGGCAATAAAACGATCCCGGCCTGCACGGGTGAAAGTCCGTTTACTTCCACGACGAGCAAAGGCACGAAAACAAGCACGGAAAAATACGCGAACATCGAAAAAACGGCCACGATCAAGGAGCTCACGTAATGCCTGTTTTGAAACATAACGGGAGGAACAAAGGGATTCTCGGCAGTGACGATGCGCCAGATGAATCCGCTCAAAGAGAGCAGGGAGCCGGCAAGACTGCCGAGCGAAGGGAAGGAGGCAAAGCCGACCGACTCTCCTTGTGTCACCCCCAACAGTAGCAGCCCTGCTGCAAGGCCGAACAGCGCTCCCCCGATGAGATCAAATTGTCGCGGCTTTTTGGTCTCCCGCACAGGAAGGAATGTCGGCAGCAGGCTGAGCGCGCAAACGGCAACGACCATCGACAGTATAAAGGTAATCCAAAACAGATACGGCCAGCCGAACAACTGTCCAACCACTCCGCCAAATATCGGACCTCCCGCTGTTCCGACTCCTATGCATCCGGCGATGATACCAAGAGCCCCGCCCCGTTTTCCCGGCGGAAATACCTTTGAAATGGCGACGACCGAAAGAACGGGTATGGCCGACATCCCGGCACCTTGAATCATCCGTCCCACAACCAGGCTAAGAAGATTGGGGGCCAGAGCACATATCAGGCTTCCGACAGACAGGATGGAGACTGCGAAAGCAAACAGCTTTTTCAATTCAAAGAAATCCGACATGCGTCCATACAGAGGAACGCCAATCGCCAAAACAAGCGCTACTCCGCTTACCACCCAGCTTACTTGCGCTTTGGTGGCTCCCCATTGTTCGCCGATCAGGTGGAGAACGGGATTCACCATATCGACGGTGACAGCAGCTACAAGGACCGCGAGAGAGAAGATCATCACCAAGAGCACTGTGGGGTGCGGCAAGGCGGAAGGTACGGGTCTATGATTCGGTCTCATACGTTTGCCTCCTAAAAATGATGTGTGTCTATTTTTAGGAGGCGACATCAATTGCTTTCTTCACGAAACTCCTCACCCCATTCCAGTTTGGCGCCACTGCGAAAGGAAGAGCTGTTCAAATGGTTGCCAGCAACACTTTCGATGGCATAGAAAAAGGCGTCGAACGGATCGACGCCTGCTTTTGCCGGTTGCATGAAAAATGTGCAACGTGACTAGCCGTTGCATAGTTTCATAGAAAGAGGCAGAACATTTCCGGTCGTTGTACGGGTATGCGGATTGACTCGGTTGCCTGAAAATGGGCAGACGTATCCCGTTGCAGTCCAGTCACCGGATTTTTTCATCGTTTCTGCCCCCTCTCTCGCATGGATATTCCCTTATTATAGGCAAGGTGGAATCGAAGCGCAATCCGCTGCATCCCACAATGATTCCGCCTGCCTTAAGGTCTGTGGAAAAACTCGACCCACTCGCCTTCGGGTCCGTAGATGAAGAAGTAGCGATAGCCATTCGGCAAGGTGACGATTTCCGGATCGACGAAGCGGGCGCCGAGCTTGCTTACGCGCTCGTACTCTTCTTCGAGGTTGTCCACGTTCACGGCGAAGTGATGGACTTTCCCTTCGGAAGGAAGCTCGTCGTTGTAGCCGTGAATGATTTCCAGCTCGGTCTCGTCCGAGTCTCCGAAGCCGAGGAACGCCAGCTGGAAGGTTCCGTTGGTATGCGTGATCTTGCCTTTCAGGGTGAAGCCGACGACTGTTTGGTAGAACTCGATCGCCCGCTCAAAATCTTTGACGACCATGCCGACGTGGTCAATGCGCTTTTTTGCCATAGGAATCCGCTCCATCTCTTGGAATAGTGAGTGCCCGGGAAAGGGCTTGTCTTCTTTCATTTAAAAAGGTGAAATCCGAGTTGTCAAGTATGGATTAACTCAAAGAACGAGAAAATGACCGAAACGAGGAAACTCGTGGAATTTTCAGAGTTGCGGTGCTACAATCAGCTTTGGCTTGTTTTTTTCTGCAATCGTCAGGGGGAATCCAGCCGGCAAACAGAAGAGAGATAGATAGGTGGGGATTACTTTGTTCAAAAAATGGACGGGCGTGCTGCTCGCCACGGCGTTGGTCAGCCCGATGGCAGCATTGGCCCAAGGGCCTGCGCAAACCGCCCAGGCTCCCGCGGATGGGACCGGAGGCGCGGAAGCCGTACAACCGGCGGACCAGGTCTTGACGAATGGCATCGTCTACACGGTGGACCGCAACCGCAACTTCGCCGAGGCTGTAGCGATTCGCGGCGACAAGATCGTCTACGTCGGCAGCGACGAGGATGCGAGAAAGTACGTCGGAAAGAATACCAAGGTCACCGACTTGCAGGGCAAGATGGTGCTCCCGGGCTTCATCGACAGCCACACCCATGCGAGCAAGACGACCGGGCTGATCTACTCGATCGACTTGTTCGACGGCGGTTCCATGGAGGAGTACGTCGCAATCATCAAGGAATTTGTCAAAGCCCATCCGCAGGAGCCATCGCTGCAAGGGCGGGGCTGGAGCAATCCGGTAGCGCCGGGGATCGGGCCGCGCAAGGAAGTGCTCGATGAGATCGACGCGAAGACGCCGATTGCCTTGACGTCCGATGACGGGCACTCCCTTTGGGTGAACTCGGCAGCCCTCGCGCTGGCTGGGATCACCAAAGAAACCCCGAATCCGGAGGGCGGCATCATCGAGCGCGATCCGAAAACGGGCGAGCCGTCCGGGACGCTGCGGGAAAAGGCGATGGACCTCGTCCTGAAAAAAATCGGGGGCTATACGGTTCAGCAGTACAAATCCGGAATCGAAGAGTACCAGCGCAGGGCGGTGGAACGCGGCGTCACGACGGTGCGCGATCCGGACATGCTGCGCTATCCGAACGTGCTGGAGGCGTACGAAGAGCTGGCCAAGGAAAACAAGCTCACCATCCGCTTCCGCAACGCCGTGACGGCCAATCCGGACAAAGGACCGGAGCAGATCGCCGAGTTCGTGAAAATCAGGGAGCGGGATCAGTACCCGCTGTTCCAGGTAAACGCCGTGAAAATTTTCATGGACGGCGTGGTCGAGGGAGCGACCGCCTATCTGGAAAAGCCGTATGAGCACAAGGAAACAAACGGGGAATTGATCTGGGACGTGGACAACTACAACAAGACGGCGGCTGCGGCTGACAAAGCCGGCTTCCAGCTGCACGTCCATTCCATCGGGGACGCTTCCACCCGCATCGCGCTGGACGGCATGGAATACGCACAAAAGCAAAACGGTGCGCACGACGCCCGCCACTCGCTCGTCCATTTGCAGCTCGTCAATCCGCAGGACATCGAGCGCTTCCAAAAACTCGGAGCGGTCGGCATCGTCCAGCCGTTCTGGTTCATGCAGGAGGACGGTTACTACGACGAAATCGAGGTGCCGTATCTGGGTGAGGAACGGGCCAAGAAAGAGTACCCGATGAAGAGCTTTTTGAACAAAGGAATTCACATCGCCTCCTCCAGCGATTACATCGTGACGCCGGAGTTCAATCCGCTGCACGGGATTCAGCAAGGGATCACGCGGATTGCGGAAGGCGAGACCGACCCGGGGAAAATCGCAAATCCGGATGAACGGGCGACGCTGCCGGACATGATCGCCAGCTTCACCATTGACGGAGCGTACGCCAACCACGTAGAGGACATCACGGGATCGCTAGAGCCAGGAAAAAAAGCGGACTTGGTCGTGCTGGAACAAAACCTGTTCGCGATCCCTGCGGCGAAAATCAAAGATGTGAAGGTGCTCCTCACGATGGTGGAAGGAAAAGAAGTCTACCATTCCCAGAAGGAAACCAAAAAATAAGGAACGCGGATAGCATGGGTGCTCCAAAAGCCGGACAAGCGGCTTTTTGGAGCCCTTTTTTTGTTCCCGGATCGACCTTGTTATGGGATTGTATGGGAGAAACTGCTTTCACGTATGACATTTGTCATATCCTCCTCCTGACGTTTATGACTACATGAAATAGTCAGTATTTTCTACACTATAAGTGAAATGAAACAACGTTCGACAATAATTGATAGATCGTCCCAACGTACGCGTCCGAACGAGGAGGAATATTGATGTCCCGACACACCATAGCCCAACTGAAAAAAGAGGTCGCTCCTTTTGAAAAAACGGATACGAAAGCGAGTATCCGCCAGCTGATCAATACGCTTGGCCCGCTCCTGCTGCTGTGGTATGCCGCCTATTTGTGTCTGTCCGTCTCATACTGGCTCACCCTTCCCTTGACGATTGTCGCTGCGGGATTTACCGTTCGCACCTTTATCCTGTTTCACGACTGCTGCCATCAGTCGTTTTTCAACAGCCGGCTGGCCAATGACATCCTCGGCAACATCACCGGCGTCCTGACCTTGTGCCCGTATGAACAGTGGAAAAACAGCCATGCGATCCATCACGCCACGAGCAGCAACCTCGACAAGCGCGGAGTGGGCGACATCTGGATGATGACCGTCCAGGAATATCTGGAAGCGCCGCTGTGGCAGCGCATCGCGTACCGGATCTACCGCCATCCGCTCTCCCTGTTCATCTTGGGCCCTACGTACGTGTTTGTCCTGCAGTACCGGTTCAACCGCAAAGGAGCGAAACGCAAGGAACGTCTGAACACCTATTTGACGAATGTCCTGATCGTCGGCCTGTATGCGCTCCTGATCGAAGCGGTTGGCTGGCAAGCGTTTTTGCTGGTGCAAGGACCGATCTTTTTCGTATCCGGTCTGCTCGGCGTCTGGCTGTTTTACGTCCAGCACACGTTTGAAGACTCCTACTTTGAAGAGGAATCCGAGTGGAGCTACGTGAAAGCGGCAGTCGAAGGCAGCTCCTACTACCAGCTGCCGAAAGTGCTGCAGTGGATCACGGGAAACATCGGCTTTCATCACGTGCATCACTTGAGTCCGAAAGTCCCCAACTACTATCTGGAGGAGGCCCACAACACGGCGAAGCCGCTTCAAAAGGCGACGACGATCACGCTGGCGACCAGCCTGAGATCGCTGCGCTTCCGCCTGTGGGACGAAGCGAACAAAAGATTCGTCGGATTTCAAGAGATTCGCCGCCCCGCCTCAGTAGCGGAAGCACTGAACGAGTCTCTGCCGCTGACAAGAACGAGCTTGGAAGGAAAATAACCCTGCCATTCCCCCGCCGCTTCCGCTACACTTAGCGTAAGCGGCGTTTTTAAAAAGGTGGGCTCCCATGCAAAAGTGGTATCAAATTCTCCATAAAAACACAGGACTCAGCCCGTACGTCTGGGTGGTCTTTTACATTCTTCCGTTTTACTTCATCTTCCGGTCCTCCTCCACCATGGAGGTGGCGATCGGGATCGTCATGATCTTGATGTTTTTCGTCTGTTACGTGCTTGCCTTTCTCTCCAAAGGCTGGCTTGTCTACTTTTGGACCGGCTTGCAGATCGTGATCTCGATCACCATGACCCTCTTGTTCGGCTACGTGTACTTCTCGCTGTTTCTGGCGTTTTTTATTGGGCACATCCAAAACAAGATCGGATTCTTTACCTTGTACACGATTCATCTGATCAGCACGGTGGTGACAGTCAATGTCGGCCTGATCACAAGAAATCCCGAGGTTGTGGGCCAGCTGCCGTTTGTGCTCGTCAGTCTCATCGCTGTCATTCTCCTGCCTGTCACGACGTACAACTGGAACAAGCGGGAAAAGCTGCAGGGTCAGCTCGAGGATGCCAACAAACGGATTTCCGAGCTGGTGAAGCTGGAGGAGCGGCAGCGCATCGCCCGCGATTTGCACGATACGCTCGGGCAAAAGCTGTCGCTCATCGGGCTCAAAAGCGACCTGTCGTCCAAGCTGATCAGCAAAGATCCCATCCGGGCCAAGCAGGAGCTGGAGGAAATTCGCCAGACCGCCCGGATTGCTCTCAAGGAAGTGCGGGAAATGGTCACGCAGATGCGCGGCACACGGCTGGAGGATGAGCTGCTGCGAATCCGGCAGATCACGAAAGCGGCGGAGATCGACTTCGTTCTCGAGGGAGATCCGGTTCTGCAAGACACTTCGCTGATGGCGGAAAACGTCCTCAGCATGTGCCTGAAGGAAGCCGTCACGAATGTCGTGAAGCACAGCAGCGCGAAGACGTGCTCTGTCGTCATCGAGCCGGCGCGCACCGATCTGGTGCTGAAGGTCAGAGACGACGGGATCGGCATGGCTGCGGAATGCGCGTACATCCGAGGCAACGGACTGCGGGGCATGAAAGAACGGCTCGAATTCGTAAACGGCAGCATGGACATCGAATCAGGCCAGAGCGGAACGACTGTCATCATCAAAGTGCCAAATGTCTTCAAACAAACAGAAAAGGAGGCGGGGCTATGATTCGCATCGTCATCGCCGAGGACCAGCGCATGCTGCTGGGGGCTTTGGCTTCCCTGCTCGATTTGGAAGAGGATATGAAGGTCGTCGGACGGGCGAGCAACGGGGAGGATGCTGTCAAACTCGTGCATCAGCACCAGCCGGACATTTGCATCATGGACATCGAGATGCCGGTCAAAAGCGGTCTCGAAGCCGCCGAAGAACTAAAGGGAAGCGGCTGCAAAGTGATGATCCTCACGACGTTTGCCCGCCCCGGCTACTTCGAACGCGCGCTAAAGGCCGGAGCCAACGCATACCTGCTCAAGGACAGTCCGAGCGAGGAGCTCGCCAGCTCGATCCGCAGCGTCATGGCAGGGCGCCGCATCTACGCTCCTGAGCTGGTGGACGAGGCGTATGGACAGGAAAATCCGTTGACTGAGCGGGAAAAGGAAGTGCTGGAGCTGATCGCCGACGGAAAAAATACCAAGGAAATTGCCAGCCAGCTCTTTCTTACCACGGGTACCGTCCGCAACTACATCTCCGTGATTCTCGACAAGCTGGGAGTCAGCAACCGCATTGAGGCGATCACGCATTTCAAGGAAAAGGGATGGTTTAAATGACCATTTTCTTTCGTTTTTAGCAGAGGAGTAGTTAGGGATAATGTATTGCAGAAATAACGGAGGTTCCTGGGACCGGTTTCCTTCCGCCACCCGTCAGATTCGCTTCGTTGCAGCTGCAATAATGTACTATATACCATTTATGTTGAGGTGTAATTTATGGGAGAAGACATCGAAAGGAGTTTTCTTCATGAATATTACATCTTTTTTACTTTACTGTATTGTTGTTACTTTTACACCAGGCCCCACTAATATCGTTATTTTATCCACCGTGCATCATTCGGGGACAAAAAAGGCAATGGAGTATACGTACGGAGCAACGATTGCTTTTGGTTTGTTGCTTGTTATTTCTGCTATGCTGAATACGATGCTAATCACGATCATTCCTAAAGTGATATTTGTTATGCAGATAATCGGAAGTCTTTATATGTTCTATCTCGCTTATCAAATTTACAATATGGATGCCTCAAAGCCAATCGTAAACCAATCAGCTACTTTTCTGTCAGGCTTCCTTATGCAGTTTTTAAATCCAAAGGTAGTACTATTTACAATGACTGTCATTCCTAGCTTTATTATGCCCCGCGATGCCGCGATGCCTGTGGTTACCATAAGTGTTATCGCGATCACTCTGATTGGATTTTTGGCATTTATTACATGGGTCCTTTTCGGCACTATCTTCAGGGAGTTTTTACAAAATCATAGAAAGACAGTTAATGGAATGATGGCATTATTTCTCGTTTATGCTGCCATCATGATCTGGATGTAGGCAAGCAATGAAGAGGTGAATGAAATGGAGAAATTTATCTACAAAAAATCGGCAGGGATTACTGCGTTGTCAGCAAGCTTTATCGATTTTACGTATAAAAAGCACTCTCATCAGGAGTATGCAGTCGGTGTAACATTGCGTGGTATTCAAAAGTATAACTTGGATGGCAGTTTACAATTGTCCTATCAAAATGGCGTTATGCTTTTTAATCCGGAACAAGCACATGACGGAATGGCACATGACGAGACAGGTCTTGATTATGTAATGCTCTATATTGAGCCACAATTGCTTTTAGAAGCTGCCCAGAAAAAGGATATCGTTCGTTTTACTACCCCTATTGTATATGATTATCGACTTGAGCAAAGAATCGTAAGTCTTGCCGATGCGATATTAAGCGATAAAAATGAGGCTTTGTGCACTGAATTACTCCTCTCCCTGACAGATCACCTTGTTCAAACGAATCTTTCTACAGGAGATAAGAAAGATAACGATCTGCTTAGAAAAGCAAAGGAGATGATTCACAGCAACTTGGATCATGTCCTTAAACTTGACGATATATGCAGAGAGATTCAATTGTCGAAGTTTCAGTTTATCAGATTTTTCAAGGCTCATACTGGAATTTCACCATACCAGTATTATCTTAACTGCAAAATAGAACGTGCAAAGCGGTTAATAGAAAAGAATAGAGATATTTATTCAGCAGTAGCCGAATGTGGCTTTGTTGATTTAACCCATTTAAATAAGCACTTCAAAAGCGTATATGGAACAACAGCCTTTGAATATATGTCCCATTTAAATTGAGGAGGTGTTTTTACAATGGATTTTGATACGAAGCTTGCAGTTATCCTCAAAGAGGACCTTTTCCCATGGCAAAAACTAAATGTTACGGCATTTTTAATGAGTGGAATCGGCGGCACACAGCCTATTATCGGTGAGCCTTATGTTGATGGCGATGGAGTCTCTTATTTGCCGATGTCACAGCAACCAATCATGATTTATTCCGCGAATGGGGACGAGTTGAAAGAGATCCTGCAAAAGGCTCTTCGTAAAGACGTTGCGATGACGATCTATACCGATGAAATCTTCAAGACATATCATGATGAGGACAATCGTGCAAAAGTTGCGGAGTATAAAACGAACGACTTAAACCTTGTTGGTATTGGCATGTTCGGCAAGAAAAATCATGTCAGCAGACTGACAAAAGGACTTCGTCTACATGAGTAGATACATGTAAAAAAACAGTCAAACACCATGTAAAAGTGTTTGACTGTTTTTTTGTATATGATCTGTCCACTACCCAGCAATATCCAGCTTTTCGGACTTCGCTGCTGCCTTGTTGCCCCCGATAAAAGAAAAAACATCGGCCCATTTTTGTTCGATTCGTCCAGCAACGTATAAAAATAGCATTAAACCAAGCATTCCTGCGGCCACAGACAACGGTATGTATAAATGATGGCTGGAATGCGAGAAGAATGGAATGAGCGAGACACCTACGATAGGCGGCGCATTCCACTTGAATTTATTGATCAGCCAAATGGTAAGTAGTACGTTGATAAATATCATGATGGAACTAGGATAGATAAAAAACAGAAGGGTTCCTATGACTGATGAGATGAACGCTCCCAACGTAATTCTGCTAATTTCTGAAAAAGGGAATGAACGCGAGATGAAAAATAGGCTGAATGCCCCCAATGTAGGAAAAAATAATGTATCCAGAAAGGAAACATGCAAAGAAAGCCAATAGATGATCATGATATACACACAAGCAACAACGATTTTAAAATTCATGTACACGACTCAACCCCAATTAACCATCTCTCACAGGTACTCTGCGCACCCGGTACATTCTATTTTGTTTCATGGGCGCTGTCAATGATCACATTGGAGCATATTGTTTCCGGGGGAGTACAAAAAAGGCCTCTTTGCGCCGTTCACACTCCCCGCTCTGCAAAGCGTTGCACCCGGATCGGGTGCATTTGTTTTTGTCCGCACTCCTTCTTGTGGAAACAATCAAAGCAATCGGCTGTGAATCCGGCTACTGATCGAGAAGCACATTCCCACCGGGGCCCTTCTCCGCCGACCGGGCTATTCTGCCACAAGTCTTGCAATCGCTTGCACGATCACATATGATCGAATTGAGAGTTGGAAGTGATCAATTTCTGATTATTTTTGATTTATTATTGATCGAAAATGATCAATCTTGTATGATTTTACTCAAGAGGAGATCGATAAGGATGGCAACCGAACGCGAAAAGGAAATTCTGAATTTTCTGGGTAAAAAATCTCCCCTGACTGTGGAAGAGCTGGCAGCCTCTCTGCACGTTTCCGAGGTCACTGTCCGCAGGGACCTCACCGCAATGGAAAGGCAAGGGCTGATCGTCCGCAAAAGAGGGGGAGCTTCCCTGCCCGAGCTGGGCTTCGAGCCGATGTTCAACCAGCGGCAAAAGAAAAATATCGAGCTCAAGCAAGCGATCGCCAAATACGCCGCAAGCATGATCCAGGAGGGCGAGGTAATCGCGCTGGATGTCGGAACGACGACGGCCGAGCTGGCAAGAGAGCTGGCGAAGCGCTCCGGTATCACGGTGTTTACCTCCTGCATTCAGGTCGCGTCGATCCTCGCCAAGAGCAATCTCCAGGTCTACATGATCGGCGGGTTGATCCGCAAAAGCGAGATGTCGATGGTCGGCAGCATCGCCCAGGAGACGATCCTGAAATTCAATTTCGACCGCTTCTATCTGGGGATCGCCGGCATCAGCCAGGATGCGGGGCCGACGGATTACAGCATCGAAGAGACGGAGATCAAAAGGGCGTTCATCCAACGTTCCAAAGAGGTCGTCGCTCTGGTCGACCGGACCAAATTCGGCGAGTCTTCGCTTATCAAGGTGTGCGAAGCGGAGAGAATCGATGAAGTGATCACAAACGGAGGGGACTTCGGCGGTCCACACCCGGAAGCCCATTTTCGCGGGAAAATCACGTACGTCTGATCACTGGGCGTCATTGGGGAGCGATCATCTTACTGCGAGGAGTGTGAAGGACGTGGCCTATGTCCTCGGAATCGACATCGGCACCTACGAGTCCAAAGGAGCGCTGACAGACGAGACAGGAAGGCTGCTTGTGAGCGAGTCGGTGCCGCACCGCTTGGAAATGCCCCAAAAAGGATGGGCCGAGCATGACGCGGAGCAGACCTGGTGGCATGATTTTACGTATCTGAGCAAGGCCATTACGCGGCAGGCGGCTGACCAGTACGGGATTCGGCCAAAGGAGATCAAAGCCGTGGGGGTCAGCTCGATCGCCCCTGCGGTCGTGCCGGTAGATGCCCAGGGGCAGCCGCTGCGCAAAGCGATCCTGTACGGGGTGGATACGCGTACCCAAAAGCAGGTCGCCGAGCTGAACGAGCGGCTCGGGGCGGAGCGGATCTTCCAGGTGTCCGCACAGGCATTGTCAGCCCAGTCTGCGGGACCGAAAATACTGTGGATCCGGCAGGAGGAGCCGCAAGTGTATGAGCGAACGGCCACGTTCCTCTGCGGCTCCGGCTACCTGGTCCACAAGCTGACGGGGGAGCGGATTATCGACCGCTATACAGCCGCCTCTTACGCTCCGCTCTTCGATATCCACAGGCTGAGCTGGAGCGGGGAGCTCGGCGGCAGCGTGTGCGAGCTGGACAAATTGCCGCGTCTTCTCTGGAGCCATGAAATCGCAGGGGAAGTGACGGAACAAGCGGCGGCGCAGACGGGTCTCGCTCAGGGTACCAAGGTGATCGCGGGTACGGCGGATGCCCTCGCGGAGGCAATCAGTGTCGGCGCGGTGCATACGGGCGATCTGATGCTGATGTACGGGAGCTCTACCTTTTTCATTCTGCTGTCTCCACGTCTGCCCCACACCCAGACGCTGTGGGCCAATTTGCACGCCGTCCCGGGAATGCACACGGTTACAGGCGGCACCGCTACAGCGGGTTCGCTCACCCGCTGGTTCATCGATCAATGGCTTTCGGTTCCAGGCCACAGTCGTATGACCGTAGACGAAGCGTACACCCATGCGACAATGCAGGCACAACAGAGCCCTCCCGGCGCAAACGGACTGCTCACCCTGCCTTATTTTAGCGGCGAGCGGACGCCCATCCATCACGCGACGGCAAAAGGTGTGCTGTTCGGGCTGACCCTGCAGCACACGCAAGCGGACATGTACCGCTCGATTCTGGAAGGCATCTCGCTTTCCATCCGCCACAACCTGGATGAGATCAAGAGCTTGCAGATGCCGATCCACAGGGCCATCGCCGTCGGTGGAGGCGTCAGGAACCGCCTCTGGCTGCAGAGCGTGAGCGACATTTGTCAGGTCACTCAGGCCATCCCGGAAATCACGCTGGGGGCCGCCTACGGAAACGCCTTTTTGGCTGCCTTGGGGCTCGGCTGGTACCGCGATCTTGCGGACATGGAGCGCTGGGTGAAAATCAGGGAGGAGATTGTACCGAGGCAGGAGCATCTGGCTTTATACGAGCACCGTTACGAGCTGTATCGGCGGCTTTACCGGCAAACGCGGGATCTGATGGACGAGTTGGCATGAACGTTACCGAAGACGACGGGGGAGACGACGATGAATTCTGATTTTTCGAAAATGAAGGAAATCTTGCGGGGTTTGACCTCTTGCTTGGCTCTGCCGGGCTACGAGGATTCCGTCATCCGCTATGTGAAGGAGCATCTGTCGAACAAGGCCCAGGACGTTCAAGTAGATCCCCTGGGGAATGTAATCGCACGCATGAATCGCTCGCAGGCGGAAAATCCGTATCGAGTGATGGTGTTCGCCCATATGGACGAGCTGGGGCTGGTCGTGAACAAGGTGGAGGAGGACGGGTTTTTGCGCCTGGAGCGCGTCGGCGGGATACCGGAGAAAAGCCTCGCGGGAACGACCCTCCTCATCGAAACCGGCGGGCGGCAATGGAACGGCATCGTGGGCACCAAATCGCACCATGTCACCCGCCCGGAGGAAAAGTACAAGGTGCTTCCCGTGAGCGAGATTTATGCCGACTTCGGCTTTCGCAGCAAGCAGGAGGTGCTGGACGCGGGCATCTCTCCCGGTACGCCGGTAGGCTACGCGCGGCAGTTTTTTTCCAACGGCTCGATCGTGTTCGGCAATGCGCTGGACAACCGCGTCGGCTGTCTGGCGCTGCTGGAGCTGGCTGACCGGATCGACGCCGCACAGCTGCCCTGCGAGCTGTACCTGGTCTTTTCCGTCCAGGAAGAGTTCAACCTGCGTGGGGTGCTGCCGGCCGTGCGAAAAGTGAACCCGCACCTGGCCATTACCCTCGACATCACCATCGCTGCGGATACTCCCGACCTGAAAGGCGGTCCGGACATACGGCTGGGAGGGGGACCGAGCATCGGCATGTACACGTTTCACGGCAGAGGAACGCTGGGCGGGCTGATTCCCAATCCAAAGCTGGTCAAACAAATCCAGCAGGTCGCGAGGGAAAACGACATTCCGCTTCAGCAAGCGGTGTTCATGGGAATCTTGACGGACGCCTCGTTTAGCCAGCTGGAGAATGACGGCATCCCCATGGTCGATCTCGGCTATCCGGCCAGGTACACGCACGCACCGGTCGAAGCGGTCGATCTGCGCGATGTGGAGCAGCTCGTTTGCCTGCTGGAAAGGCTGCTGCCTGCGTGCGATCACAATCTCGACCTCACCCGTGGGTAAGCGTACTACAAATTGGAGGAGTGGAGTCCTGCTATGACTTGGTTAAAAGACGTAATCGGTACGGAAAAAGCGATCATCGCGATGTGCCACTTGTTGCCGCTGCCCGGCGATCCTTACTTTGAAAAAGACAAAGGGATGGACTACGTGGTAGAAATGGCTCGGAAGGACCTGCGCGCCCTTCAGGAAGGCGGAGTGGACGCCGTGATGTTTTCCAACGAGTTCAGCCTTCCGTACCTGACCGATGTGAAGACGGAGACGGTGGCCGCGATGGCGAGAATCATCGGGGAGATCAAGGGCGACATCAAGATCCCGTTTGGAGTGAACGTGCTGTGGGACGCGAAAAAATCGCTTGACCTTGCAGTGGCCACCGGTGCCCAGTTTGTGCGTGAAATTTTCACCGGTGTGTATGCCAGCGACTTCGGGATCTGGAACACCAACGTCGGCGAGACTGTGCGGCACCAGTATCGGATCGGAGGGGAGGGTGTGAAGCTGCTCTTCAATATCGTCCCGGAAGCGGCGAAGTACATGGCGGAGCGGGACATCGAAACCGTCGCGAAGTCCACCGTGTTCAACAACCGGCCGGATGCCTTGTGCGTCTCCGGGCTGACGGCGGGCACCGAGACCGATTCGCAAATCTTGAAGCGGGTAAAGGATGCCGTGCCGGATACGGTCGTCCTGGCGAATACCGGGGTCAGGCTGGCCAATCTGGAACAGCAGCTGTCAATCGCAGACGGAGCGGTTGTCGGCACGACGTTCAAATACGACGGAAAATTCGAAAATCACGTGGAGCAAGACCGGGTCCGCGTATTCATGGACAAGGTCAAGGCGTTTCGCGAGCGGTAGTCCAACACATGCAGCTGTCATTTTCCAACCAAAAGAAAAAGGGAGGTCCAAAGTCCATGAACAGACAGAAACGGAATGGGACGCTGGCATGCTTGATGCTGGCTGTACTGCTGCTCTTCCTTACGGCATGCAGTGGCGGTGGGGCAGGCTCGCAGAATGGAGCGGGGACACAGCCGCAGGGACAGCAGGATCAGCAGGGCCAAGGGCAACAGGCGGGCGGCAAAAAGTACAAAATCGCCACGGTGGTCAAATTGACCGGCGTCGCCTGGTTTGACCGTATGAATGAAGGCATCAAGAAATTTGGGGAGGACACCGGCCACGAGACGTTCATGCAAGGTCCGCAAAAGGCTGACGCCGCCTTGCAGGTACAGATTATCGAGGACCTGATCGCGCAGAAGGTAGACGCAATCACCGTCGTACCGTTCTCTGCCGAAGCGCTCGAGCCGGTACTGAAAAAGGCAAGGGAGAAAGGCATCGTCGTCATCACGCACGAAGCCGATGGTTTCCAGAATACCGACTTCAACATCGAGGCGTTCGACAACCTGGATTACGGAGCATTTTTGATGGACAACCTGGCGAAGGCGATGGGCGAGCAGGGCGAATACATGACGACAGTCGGGAGTCTGACGACCAAGTCGCACATGCAGTGGGAAGAGGGAGCCTACAAGCGCCAGCAGGAAAAATACCCGAACATGAAAGCGGTCGCGCGCAAGCTGGAGACGAACGACGACCAGAAGACCGCGAGCGAAAAGTTCCGCGAGACGCTGAAGGCGTATCCCAATCTGAAGGGCTTCCAGGGTGCATCCGGGAATGACGCTGCGGGGGCGGCGCTGGCAGTCGAAGAGATGGGACTGCAAGGGAAAGTCAGCGTCGTGGGCACGAGCGTCCCGTCCGTCAGCAAGCAGTATCTGGAGAGCGGCGCGATGAGCATGATCGGATTCTGGGATCCGGCCGACGCCGGATACGTCATGAACAGGCTGGCGGTCATGGTGCTGGACGGCAAGAAGGACGAGATCAAGGAAGGCGCCGATCTTGGAGTGAAAGGCTACGAGCACATCAAGGTGGTAGACGGAAAGTATCTGTTCGGCAGCGCCTGGGTAGGCGTCGGCAAGGACAATATGAACGAGTACAACTTCTAAATCCGAGCGCGAAAGCAGAAAGGGTGAACCGCAATCATGCCGCTCATGCAATTGTCGGGAATCAGCAAGTCATTTGCCGGAGTGCAAGCCCTGAAAGACGTCAGCATCGAGCTTGATTACGGAGAGATCCACTGTTTGGCCGGAGAGAATGGTTGCGGGAAATCCACCCTGATCAAGGTCATGTCCGGCGTTCATGCGCCGGACTGTGGCGAGATGCTGATTCACGGACAGAAACGCACTTTTCACAGTCCGATCGATGCGATCAACGAAGGGATTCAAGTCATTTATCAGGATTTTTCCATCTTTCCAAACCTGTCTGTCGCGGAAAACATCGCGCTGGGGACGGAGCTGGCTCATGGCAAAAAGCTCGTCAACTGGCGCCGGATGAGGCGGATGGCCAAGCAGGCGCTGGAGAAGGTGAACGTGGGACTGGATCTGGATGCCAAAGTCGAGACGCTGTCCGTCGCTGACAAGCAGCTCATCGCCATCTCCCGGGCGCTGATGCACAACGCCAGGCTGATCATCATGGATGAGCCGACGACTGCCTTGACGCAAAGAGAAGTCAGGGCGCTGTTTTCGGTCATCAGCGGCTTGAGGCGGGAAGGAATCTCGATTCTGTTTGTCAGCCACAAGCTGGAAGAGGTCTTCGAGATTTCCGAGAGGATCACGATCCTGCGAAACGGCCAAAATGTGGTGTCGGAGCCGGCCGGCCGGTTGGATCGCGACAAGCTCGTCTTTTACATGACGGGCAGGCAGATCGCAGAAAGCAGCTACGAGATCAAAGAGGAAGAGACAGTGCCGGTCTTGCAAACGGAGAACCTGGGATTGCAAGGGTGCTTTGAACATATTTCCATGCAGATCAGAGCGGGAGAAATCGTGGGATTGACAGGACTCTTGGGCTCGGGGCGCACCGAGCTGGCCGAAGCGCTCTTTGGCCTGCGGCCTGCGACGAGCGGGAAGATTTTCATCGACGGTACGGAGAGGCAAATTCGTACCGTCCAAGACGCCATCCAGCAAAAAATGGCCTACGTCCCGGAAGACCGGCTGACGGAAGGTCTGTTTCTGGAGCAATCGATCGAACGGAACATGGTGATCAGCGTCGTGGATCGCCTGGCCAACCGCTGGCGCACGATCGATGCAGACAAAGCGAAAGCGACGGTCCGAGACTGGATTGCGACCCTGGGCATCGCGACGCATTCGCCTGCCCTGCCCGTCAAGACGCTTTCCGGTGGGAATCAGCAGCGCGTCGTCCTGGCCAAATGGCTGGCGACCGAGCCGCGCCTGCTCATTCTGAACGGACCGACCGTCGGGGTGGACATCGGGTCCAAAGAAGACATTCATCAAGTTGTTCGGAGCTTGGCGAAGGAAGGGATGGCCGTGCTGATGATTTCCGACGATCTTACCGAACTGAGGCAAAACTGCAATCGGGTGCTGGTGATGAAAAAGGGGCGACTGGTCGGGGAAATGGCGGGAAAAGCCTTGACCCAGGAGGAGTGGACGAGGCTCCAGGAAGCGACGTAGACGTGGGGCCAGCGAAGGAAAAGAGGTGTACATCCACAGATGAAAAAGGTAGTGCAGACCAGTGAGTTTTACGTGGCGGTCGTCGTCCTCGCGCTGTTCCTCGTCATCGGCAGCCAAAACGAAGCGTTTTTTACCACCGCCAACCTGTTCGATTTGATTCGCAGCGGCGTCGTTCCCGGCATATTTGTCATGTGCGCGATGCTGGTGATCATTTCAGGGGGAATCGACGTCTCCTTTCCGGCTATCGCGACCTTCAGCATGTTCAGTGCGACGAAGATTCTCCATTCCATCCAGTACGACGGTCCCGTGATCGCGGCCTTCCTTTTGTCCGGTCTGATCGGGCTGTGCCTGGGGATCATCAACGCCGTCTTCATTTCGCTGTTTCGCTTGCCCACGCTGATCGTCACTTTGGGGACCTCCTCCATGTTCAGCGGGTTTCTCCTGACGTTCGTCGGCAGCAGCCAGATCAGTGATTTGCCCCGGTCCTTGCTGGCGTTTTCCAAGGAGCAGATTTTCAAATTTACAAACGAGAGCGGTATCACGGTGGGACTTCCCGCTGCGGTGCTGATCACGCTCGGAGTGATTGTATCCGTAGCTATGCTCTTGCGGTATACGATGATCGGCAGAGGGATCTACGCGCTTGGGGGCGATGCCGTGTCCGCAGAGCGCATAGGCTTTTCCCCGGTTCGCCTCCAGTTTTTCATTTACAGCTTGGTCGGCCTTTTGGCGGGGATCGCGGGCATGATTCACACGACGATGATGCGAAACTCCAATCCGGTCGATTTGCTGGGGACGGAGCTTTTGATCATCGCAGCAGTCGTGCTGGGCGGGACCCGCATCACGGGCGGACATGGGACGGTGCTCGGATCGCTGCTCGGGCTGATTCTCGTCGTCACGATCCAAAACAGCCTGATCCTGCTGGGGATCCCCTCCTACTGGCAGCGATTTGTCATCGGCGCATTGATTTTGATCGGGACCGGCGTGGCGGCCTATCAGGTAAAGAGGTCGATCATGAGGCGGAAGTCGATCATAACGTGACCACAGGAGGAGGCCTTGTATGACAAAAATCGAAGGAAACCATCCCCAACCGTCCATGCCGAAACGCCCCCTGATGCTTGCCCTGACACGCTATTTGCCGCAGGAGGCCAGCGCGAGACGGCTGTTTCTAATCATGGTAGCGGTCTTTGCCTTGATGGCGGCAGTCAGTCCGGGTACGTTTCTGTCCCTGGACAGCTTTACCTCGATGGCGTTCCAGTTTCCCGTGTTCGGCATTTTTGCGCTGGCGATGATGCTCACGATGATTTCCGGGGGGATCGACCTGTCCATCGTAGGAATCGCCAACCTGACTTCGATCACAGCCGCCTCAGTGATGGCACGGCTGCTGCCCGCCGAGGCGACTGCAGGCGAGAGCGCAGCTTTCATAGGGCTGGCAATGCTGGCGGCACTCGCTGTGGGACTCGTGTGCGGACTGTTCAACGGCTTTGCCGTCACGAAGATCGGGATTCCGCCCATTCTGGTGACATTAGGGACGATGCAGCTCTACATGGGAACAGCCATCGTCTTCACAAAAGGGCAAGCGATCGTCGGCCTTCCCGAGCTCTACACGGCGATCGGCAACGGAAGCGTGTGGATCATTCCTGTACCGCTGCTGATATTCGGCTTGTGCACCTGGGCTGCGTATTTCCTGCTGAACAAACAGTCGTACGGCTTGAAGCTGCAAATGCTGGGCGCAAATCCGACCGCTTCCGCATACGCAGGAGTGAACAACACACGTGTGCTGCTCAGGACGTACGCCCTCAGCGGCATGCTCGCCGCAATCGCTGGCCTGGTCATCGTCGCGCAGACGAATTCGGCCAAGGCGGACTACGGGACATCGTACATCCTGCAGGCGATCCTGGTGGCCGTCATGGGCGGCGTCGACCCCAAAGGCGGCTTCGGGAAAGTCTCGGGGATCGTCATGGCGGTCCTGACGCTGCAATTTTTGTCGAGCGGCCTGAACGCCTTGCACGTGGGCAATTTCTTCAAAGACTTCATGTGGGGAATTGTGCTCCTCGCCGTCATGGTCATCAACGAATGGAGCAATCGCAGAAAGGCCAGGAGACTTGTGTAATCAATCAAACCGTTTGAGGAGCCATCCTTCGTCTGGAATCGACGGAGTAGATGGCTCCTTTTTGCCGAGGCATGCTGCTTTCCTATCCATTTGCTTTCCCGTATACCCTTCATGCCAATCGTTTCGCTGACAGACAGGAAAAGAGTGGTGTTAGATTTTTGTTGAACGAACGGAGATGGATAGGGTAATGTATACGTATCATTAAGTGCTTATTTTTGATAGATAAACGTTGATGGAAAATGGCTTCGCAGGATGATGTCTTCATCTGTGGAGCCATATTTTCTGTTCTGCAGGTGTTGAGCCGGTGCTGCTCTCTTGCTTAAGCATAGTCATTTTAAAAAATGAAACTAGGATGATGGTCCAATGAACATTTTACTTGTGGAAGATGACAAAACCATTGCGTCTGGACTCGAATATTCTCTGCAGCAAGATCAGTTTTCCACGGTTCTTTGCCATGACGTCGCATCTGCGAAAAGAGTTTTAGCCGAGAAGATGGATCAGTTTGATTTATGTCTGTTCGATTTATCACTCCCGGATGGAAGCGGGTATGAACTATGTAAAATGGTGAAGCAGCGAAGCGATATGCCCGTTATTTTTTTGACAGCCGTTGATGATGAAGTCAATGTTGTGATGGGACTGGATATGGGAGCGGACGACTATATTACGAAGCCTTTTCGAATTCGCGAGCTGCTCTCCCGGATTAAATCCGTATTGCGCAGATATCACAAGCAGCCGCAGGCCAAGGTTGTCATCGAAATCGATCCGATCCGCATCCATACGCTTGAAGGAAAAGTATACAAGCACGGCATTGAAATTCCATTGACGGCTTTGGAGTACCGCTTGTTGCTGATCTTCGCCAACCATCCCGGGCAGATACTCTCCCGAAATCAGCTTTTGGAACAAATTTGGGATGTGGCAGGGGACTTCGTCAACGACAATTCGTTAACCGTTTATATGAAAAGGCTGAGGGAAAAGCTGGAGGATGATCCGAAGGCTCCAACGATCATTAAAACCGTACGCGGTTTCGGGTATAAGGTCGGTGAGTAGCATGATGCGCAATCGCGAGATCCGCCTCGTACTCTTGGTGATGTGTACGATCAGTCTGGTTTTGCTTGTAGTCGCGGCTTTTTTTTCGCTTGCTGCCGTCGTCCTCGTCCTACTTTCTTCGATTTTACTCATTGGATGCAGTCTCCTTTCTGCGAGATGGAGATATCAGGAGATTGAAAAGCTATCGGGCTATGTGCGGCGAATTAGCGGTGGTGATTATACCCTTGATGTACGCGATAATCGTGAAGGGGAACTCAGTATTTTGAAAAATACGATTTATAAAGTAACAGTCATGCTTTCGGAGCAAAGCGCCCTTTTGCATAAAGACAAGATCCATCTGACAGATGCGATTTCGGACATCTCGCATCAGCTAAAGGCACCTTTGACCTCGATGATGGTCATGGCGGATTTGGTAGATGACGCCAAACTGCCGGATGCGAAACGAAGGGAATTTACACGCAATATTCGCATTCAGCTCGAACGGCTGGATTGGCTTGTTTCTTCGTTATTAAAGCTTTCAAAAATTGATGCAGACGCCGTACCGTTCAGGAAAGAGCAAGTCATGGTGGCAGGACTCATTGAAAAAGCCATGCAGCCCGTGCTCATTCCAATCGACATCAAAGGCCAAACGATTTCGATAACGGGCGAAGACAGCGTCTCGTTTCTAGGCGATCTGAGCTGGACAACGGAAGCGGTCCTCAATATTTTAAAAAACGCTGTGGAACATACGCAAGAAGGCGGAACCATCGCGATTTCTTTTTCGGAGAACCCGCTGTATACGGAGATTATGATCAAAGATAACGGGAAAGGCATCCCCAGGGATGAGCTCCCTTTCATTTTCAAGCGTTTTTACAAAGGAAAGAGTGCAGGAGAGAGCAGCAGCGGCATCGGTCTCTCGATGGCCCACAGCATCATCACGAAGCAAAATGGAGATATAGAAGTTCAGAGTGATATTCATGAGGGAACTGCGTTTCGGATTCGCTTCTACAAGCAATTCATCTAGCCAGGGCTAAGTGACGGGATTGTCACTTTCCAGTCACTGTAAAGTCACTTCGGACAGATATACTACATCCATCAGCAAAAGTATGGAGGCTTCCGTATGGAAATTCTGAAGATCGAACATCTGTCAAAAGTGTTTGGAAAAGGTGACACGGCAGTAAAAGCGCTCGATGACGTATCCTTCTCAGTGAACAAAGGGGAGTTCGTTGCTATCGTCGGCCCGTCCGGTTCGGGGAAATCGACACTATTACATTTGTTGGGCGGGGTAGACCGGCCAACGAGCGGAAAAGTATTTGTGGACAGTACGGACATGTATAGTCTGAATGAAACGCAGCTGGCTATTTTCCGGCGGAGACAAATCGGTTTGATTTATCAGTTCTACAATCTGCTTCCGATTTTAACGGTGGAAGAAAACATGCAGTTGCCGCTCTTGCTGGATGAGCACAAGGTGGATCAGAAGCTGTTTGACGATCTGGTGAAGACGTTGGATTTACAAAATCGCTTACATCATCTGCCCAACCAGCTCTCCGGCGGACAGCAGCAGCGGGTCTCGATAGGAAGAGCGTTGATGAATCAGCCCGCGATCATACTGGCTGATGAGCCAACCGGTAATTTGGACAGCAAAAACAGCAGCGAAATCATTGACTTGTTGAAAATGTTCAACAAAACCTATCATCAGACGTTGATTATGATTACCCATGATGAGCGAATTGCTTTGCAGGCGGATCGCATTATCGCGATTGAAGATGGAAGGATTGCGAGAGATGAGGTCATTCGACCATGAATATCATCCATAAGCTAACGCTCAGACATTTAATGAAAAATAAGAAACAAACGCTAGTGACGATTATGGGAGTCATTATTTCCGTGGCGATGGTAACGGCTGTGATCACGCTAGGTTCGTCTTTTTTGACGCTGATGCAAAAGGAATCGATCAAAGACAGTGGAGAATGGCATGTCCTTTACAGGGGCGTAAACAAAGAGCAGTTAGACGCGATCAAGCGGGACGATGCAACCAAACAACTCATGATTTCAAAGGAACGCGGCTATGCCTGGCTGCCGGGAAGTCAAAATGTCAACAAGCCCTATTTGTTTATCAAAGCGTATAATGCCCAGGGCTTCGCAAACTTCCCGATTGAATTGAGCGAAGGGCGGCTTCCAGAGCGAGCGGATGAGATTGTTCTCTCGGATGCGATCGCCACAAACGCCAAAGTCGCGTATCGGATCGGGGATCACGTAACCCTCGAGGTTGGACAGCGCCATAATCAAGCTGACCCAAGCGATACGAATCTGTCCCAAAATGACCAATTGCGATCTAGCGCCGGTGCGAGTGTCGAAACCTTAGTTGATACAACCGCCGAGACGTATACCGTTGTCGGGTTTATCAAACGCCCTACGTGGGAGCAGACGTGGGCGCCGGGATATACGGCTCTTACATACGTAGATGAGCACAGTTTGGACGCAAGCAAGACTGTTGACGTGAGCGTTGTCGTGAAGAACATCGATCGCACTATATATGATCATGCCAATGACTTGGCAGAGAAAAACAGCATCAGCTCGTTTAAAACGAATGACTCGCTGCTCCGTTATTATGGTGTGATGGGTGGGGGATTGGGCCAAACTTACAACTCGTTATTACTCATTGTTATGCTGGTGATTGTTGTCGGCTCTGTTTCGTTAATCTACAATGCTTTTGCGATTTCCGTCTCGGAGCGTTCCCGATATTTAGGAATGCTCTCAAGTGTCGGAGCAACGAGACGGCAGAAGCGAAATTCGGTATTTTTTGAGGGAGCAGTGATTGGCGTCATTAGCATTCCCTTGGGTGTCATCTGCGGCATGCTTGGAATCGGCATTACATTTCGCTTCATAAACCCGATCCTTGAGGATGCGATGGGTGTCACTGAAAAGCTGACGTTGGTCGTCACGCCTTTATCGATTGCACTCGCCTGTCTGGTCTCGATCATCACGATCTTCATATCTACGTATGTTCCAGCGCAAAGGGCTTCGAAAATCTCCGCCATCGATGCCATTCGGCAAACTGCGGATATTAAGCTCACCAGTAAAGCATTGAAAACCTCGAAGCTGGTCAAACGGATATTCGGCGTAGAAGCGGAGATCGGCTTGAAAAATTTGAAAAGAAACAAACGCAGATATTACGCTACTGTTTTTTCGCTTGTCATCAGCATCGTGCTGTTTCTGGCTGTTTCCTTTTTCACTTCCAACCTGCAGAAATCCCTTGATATTTCACAAAACGGCTATAACTATGACATCGCCATCTACACAATCGGTGATGGGGCAGCGTTGGAGGACGAACAATGGGTAAGAACGATCACATCGTTGGAAAATGTCACGGAATCGAATCTGATGAAACAAATGAATGGCAGCTTCGTGTGGCTTGCTGAAGAGGCTGTTTCGGAAAATGCAAAGCCGTATTTGTACCAGGAACATAACTTGTATAAATACAATATACGTGTAAACAGCATGCACGAAGATAAACTGAAAGCGTATGCCAAACAGGTTGGCGTAGAGTATACGAAGCTGACGAATCCGGATCAGCCGACCGCCATATTGATTGATACCATGACGTTCCTAGATGAAAAAGGTAAATTTGTCGAGACGAGAGTCAATGGGAAAGTCGGGGAAAAGCTGGATCTCGTCTCCGAAGATGCTAAGCAGCAAGCGGTCAACAAGGTGGAGCTGGCAGCAGTGACTGACCAATTTCCTATGGGAATAACACCATCAGATAGCATGCTTCAAGTGAATCTTGTCGTGTCCGAGCCCGTCTTCGAGCAGCTCCTGAAAAAAAGCGTCTTCGTTTCCTCTTATTCGGGACTCTACCTGAAAAGCAAGGAGCCTTTGAAAACCCAGCAAGATATTGAGGAAATGCAAAAGGATGTAACCGTCATGAACCTGTTTCAAGAGAGGCAGCGCTCTGAACGAAAAATTTTGTTTATGTCTGTCTTTGTGTATGGCTTCGTAGCATTAATTACCGCGGTTTCGATAGCGAATATATTCAACACGATTTCGACGAGCATTGCCCTTCGCCTTCGAGAATTCGCGATGCTAAGGTCGGTTGGAATGACCCCGAGCAGCTTTCATAAAATGATCAACTATGAAAGTATCTTTTATGGGATCAAGGCGTTGGCTTACGGCCTTCCGATCAGCGTAGGGATTATGGTGTTGATCTACCGTTCCTTCATGAATAGTTTTTCGTACGAATTCGCATTGCCTTGGACTAGCATGTTGTATGTGATTGTCGCTGTATTTGCTATCGTAGGCTTGTCCATGTCCTACGCGAGCATAAAAGTGAAGAAAGCAAACATCATTGACGCTTTGAAACAGGAGAATTTATGAGTCTTCGCAAAAATATCGTCCGCCGGTGCCCTGCTATGGCTGTGGGAAAGCCGGAATAATGTACGTTCGCCTACGTGACGTCTCCCCATGGGTTCATATAATGTAGGGTACCTTCCCGCTCGAGAGTCACATCATGGATGAAGGAGAGAGCGACCGTGGCAATTGGACAAATGACGAGGGTCAGCCTGCCCTACCCGACGACATGGGATATTCAGGCCAGCTTTGGCGGCAGGCCGACCACGCTTGGGACATTGAGCATCCAGGGTGTCACGCACAACCAGCTGATCGGCTCGGTGAACTTCCGGGGGACGCCGCTAGCCATCCGGGGAACGTGGAATGAAGCGGCGAGGCAGATCGCTTTCGATTCTCCCTTCGCCAGCTTTGCCGGGACGATGTTTTTCAGGGACGATCCCCAGATTCAGCTGCGGCATTACGTATTGCAGGGGCAAGTGCGGATGAAGCCGCCTTCCATACGGGCGGGAGAGACAGGGACGTGGACGGCTACCACTCACGTCCGGATGCGTTAGCAAAAGAGGTCTTGTCCAGAAATGGATAGGGCCTTTTTGCCGTCCGGTTTTCCGCCCGGATGGATGAAAGCAACCGATTGGGAAAACCTGAAAAAGAGCGTTCAACGGGAAGGAGAGGAAAGCGTGGAACCGATACGGCAACAACATGTCACGCTGCACGGCTTCAACAATCTGACCAAGTCCTTGAGCTTCAATATGTACGACATCTGCTACACGAAGACGAGGGCGGAGCGGGAAGCCTATCTGGATTACATAGACGAACAGTACAATGCTGACCGGCTGACCGCCATCCTGAAGACCGTGTCCGACATCATCGGGGCGCACGTCCTGAATATCGCGAAGCAGGACTATGTGCCGCAAGGGGCGAGCGTCACCTTTCTCGTGTCCGAGGGACCGGTCGTGGAAGTTCCAAGGGAATCGTACGAGGAGTCTCCCGGCCCCCTGCCGGACTCGGTGGTCATGCAGCTGGACAAAAGCCACATCACCGTGCACACGTATCCGGAATACCATCCGGATGAAGAAATCAGCACGTTTCGGGCGGATATCGACGTCTCGACCTGCGGAGAGATCTCTCCGCTCAAAGCGTTGAATTATTTGATCCACTCGTTTGATACGGACATCATGACGATCGATTACCGGGTCCGCGGCTTCACCCGGGACATCACCGGCAACAAGCTGTTCATCGACCACGACATCAGCTCGATCCAAAACTACATCCCGGACGAGGTCATCGATCTGTACGACATGATCGACGTCAATGTCTACCAGGAACACATTTTTCATACCAAGTGCAAGCTGAAGCAGTTCGATTTGAACAATTACCTGTTCGGCTATACGAAAGACAAACTGACGCCAGAGGAGCAGCGGGACATCACCGAGCGGCTGCGTCTGGAGATGGATGAAATTTACTACGGAAAGAACATCATACGGTAAGCGGCGGTCATCTCGACAAAGACGCACTGCGGGTCCACGGAATCGCGGTGCTGTTGTCGTGCAGAATGGGGGAAAGAGGTGCGCGCAGAAGAAAGGAGCGCAAAGAAAAAGGAGCGGATGAAATCTCGCTCCTTTTTTCGAGCACGGGCAGGCATGGACTGTCCTCACGCAGGGTCTGGCAGCTACGAGGGACAGTTACTTCGCTCCGGCCTGCGTCAATGCCTCAACCATTTCCCGAAAACCGCGGTTTTTCGCGTGCTGCAGCGGCGTGACACCGTCATGATCGGCCAAATTCACGTCAGCGCCGTGCTCGATCAACAGGCGGACGATCTGCTGATGCCGCTCTCCGCCGTCTCCGAGGATGACCGCTTCGAGCAGGGCGGTCCAGCCCAAGCGGTTGACGTGGTCGATATTCACGTCGGAGTGGGTCAGCAGCTCCTCGACGATGGCGACGTGCCCGCGGTCCGCAGCAGGGATCAGCGCCGTACCGCCGAAGCGGTTGGTGATCGTCGTATCCGCCCCTGCCGCAATCGCTGCTTGGACAAAGTCGAGCTTGCCTGCCGCGCTGGCATAGAGCAGCGGATTGTCCAAGCGCTGGTCGCGGATGTTGATATTGGCGCCCTGCTCGATCAAGAGCTGGAAGATCGGCAATTGATCCGTGTGCACGGCGATCAGGGCGGAAGTCCGGCCCGTCTCATCCGTAGCATTGATGTCTGCGCCTTCTGCCAGCAGCCGCAAAATAGCGTCCTGATCCCCCTGCTGTACGGCCGCCAGCAGGGATTGGTTCAGCTTTTTCATCTCCATGTTCACAGTAAGGGACGCTTGCTGCTCGCTGCCGGGAAGAACAGAATCAACAGCCGCCCCGCAGCCCGCGAGCGCAAGAGTGAAGGCGATCAGTCCCGTGAGCAGCAAGGCATCCTTTCCCCTTTCCGCAGATTTGTTCATCCCTCTATTATTCCACAGTCAGCTTTGCCTGGGAATCGCCTGCCCAATCGCCGACAGGTGTGACCGTATACGCAGTGCCGGCAGACAGTTTGCCGCCCTGCTGGAGGTCGAAAATGCCGACGGCTCCTTTGCGGCTGGAGTATTTGTAGGTGGCCAGCAGCTTCTCTCCATGGTCAGCTGTCAGCTCTACGCTGCGTCCGGAGAACAGCTCGTCGCCGGGATCTTCCGTCAGAGTGACGGCGATGGACGTATCGGAGAGCGCTTCGGCTGCGGCGATTTCCACTGGCGCGATCTCTTTTGCCACGAAAGTCGGATTCTTGATCGTGGCCCAATCGGAGGACACGGTGTACGTCACTCCCGGAGCGAGTACTTGTCCTTCCGGCAGGCGGAATTTCGGCTCCTGCTTGCCGTCTGTCGATTGGGTAAACGGCACGTACTTCGCAACGATCGGCTGACCGCCGGCAGGCGTGATGGTCACTTGTCTGGCCTGCATGGACGAGATGATCTGATACGTCGTGCCGTTCGCGCGATTGTTCGCATCCAGGACGAAGGCGTTTTCTCCGCGTCCCGCGCTGTAAGCGGAAATGACATATCCGTAATCGGTGACATTGTCGGACTTCAGCGCCTCGATCTCAAAGGTGTCGTTGGTGACCTGTCTGCTCTCGTTCATTTGCAGCTTGGTGGCGTTCCCTGTGAATGTTCCCGCTTGCTTGCCCTTGTACGTCAGCGTGTACGTCACGCCTGGCTTTTGGACCGACGTCGGGACGATGTACGTGGCGATGGAGCCTGTTTTCAGGCGAGGCAAGTTGGTCAGGGTGAGTCCATCGTTAAAGGAGAAGTCGACCTTGGCCTTGTCAAATGCCTCATCGGCAGCCGTCAGCGGCGCGTCGAAGGTGACGATCAGCGTGATGGCATTCAGCGACTGCACGCTCGTGATTTTCGCTTTTTCGGACGGGATTGCTTTTTGCGCTGTCTTCAGCAGGTAGGCGACTTCCCCGCGGGTAGCCGCTTGGCCTGCCGAGTAGAAGCGCTCCATCCAGTACTGCACAGATTTGACGTCGCGCTTCAACGCTTTGGACACGATCTGCACGAGCTCGTCATCCGTGACTGTTCCCGCAGGATCGAAGCGTCCTCCATCTGCCTGCATGATGCCAAGTCCGACGAGCTCGGAGGCGTATTGGTAGGCCCATGAGTTCGGCTGCATATCCGTCAGCTTCGCAGGCGTCTGTGCCGTGCCTTCCAGATGTAAGGCCTTTACGACCATTTTCGCCAGCTCGGCGCGGTTGATCTGATTGTGGGCGCCCATGGAGCGGTCGGTGTAGCCTTGCATGACGCCGAGGCGAGCCAGCTCGCTTACCGCTTCCTGAATTTCCTGGGCGGACAGCGGGGCGAGAGCATGGGCGCCGGCAGCGTGGGCTGTCGGCACTGCAAGCGGGAGCGAGGCAGTACCCAGGGCGGCAGTCAAAAGCAGGGCGGCAATTTTATTGGAAACGGGTTTCATTATAAAAATCCTCCTCGTATCGTGATGGAAAGGCGACGTTTGCCTTATCCACAGGATAGAGGAGAGACCTAAACTGCCTAGAAACCTGGTCTTAAAAGATTCGAAACCAATCCTTAAAAAAAGATAAACGGGGGACGTTTGTTCCTACACCGTAAACCGGTAGCCCGCACCCCACACTGTCTCGATGTACTGGGGGTTGGACGGATCGACTTCGATTTTCTCCCGCAGTTTTCGGATGTGGACCGTGACGGTGGCGATATCGCCGCTCGAATCCATCCCCCAGATCCGTTCGAACAGCTCGCTTTTGCTGAACACGCGGTTGGGGTGGCTCGCCAAAAACTCGAGCAGATTGAACTCCCGCGTGGTGAAAATGACCTCCTGATTGCGTACGTAGACCCTGCGGGACGCCTTGTCCATGACCAGTCCGCGGATGCGGATCTCGTCCTTCGGCGGCCCGCCCGCTTTCCCAAGCAGCCGCTCGTAGCGGGCCAAATGCGCCTTGGCGCGTGCGACCAGCTCGCTCGGGCTGAACGGCTTGGTGATGTAATCGTCCGCCCCGAGATTGAAGGCGCGGATCTTATCGAGCTCTTCCTTTTTAGCCGAGACGATCAGAATCGGCACTTCCTTGGCCCTGCGAATCTGGCGGCAAAGCTCGAAGCCGTCCATTCCCGGCAGCTGCAAGTCGACGATGAGAAGGCCGTAATCGCCGTCCAGCGCCAGCCGCAAGCCTTCATCGCCTGTGTGGCAGAGGTCGACTGCGAAGCCGTTCAGCTCAAAGTAGTCCCTCTCCAGTTGGGCAATCGTCGTTTCGTCTTCAATGATCAGGATTCGTGCCATGTGCGCCTCCCGAATTCGTCGTGCGTTTTAGTGAGAAGAACAAGCTGGTGCCGGCTCCCTGCTGACTGTCGGCCCAAATCTCACCGCCGTGCCCTTCGATGATCTCGCGGGCGATGGCGAGCCCCAACCCGCTGCCGCCGGTGGTAGAGTTACGGGACTGCTCCGCGCGGTAAAAGCGCTCGAACAGATGGGGAATGGCATCCGGGGCGATGCCCATGCCGTTGTCGCGAATCTCGACTGTGACCCGAGCCTCGTCGGCATTCAGGGAGACGCCGATCCGTTTCTTTGGCTTATCCATGAACTTTTGGGCGTTGTCGATGATGTTCAGCACCGTCCGCTTGAGCTTTTCCACGTCGGCGAGCACCCACAGCGGTTCGTCCGGACGCTTCTCCCAGCCCAGGTCGATGCCTTGCTCCTGCATGCCGTAGTGGAGCTCCTCGATGCAATCGTCGAGGAACGCGACGATGTCCACTGGTTCATAGGTAAACGGCACCTGCTTGAGGTCGAGCTTGGAGTACAGGAACAGCTCGTCGACCAGCTTGTCCAGGTCTACGGCTTTGGTGTAGATGATGTCCACGTATTTGTCCATTTTCTCGGGGGTATCGGCCACGCCGTCGCGGATCCCCTCGATGTAGCCTTTGATGTTCGTAATCGGGGTGCGCAGGTCGTGCGAAATGTTGGAAATCAGCTCTTTTCGGCTTTCCTCGTCCAAAAGGCGGAGCTGCACCGATTCTTGCAGCCGCTTCCGCATATTCTCGAACGCTTCGTTCAGCTGCCCGATCTCGTCCCTGGAGCTCAGGTTCAGGGCAAATCCCAGGTCGCCCTCCTGGATGCGCTCCGCAGAGCTGCGCAGCAGATTGAGCGGCTTGATCACGCTTTTGGTAATCCACCGGTAGAGGAGCAGGTTGGCGATCACCAGCACGCCGATCAACAGCAGCGTGAGAATGGGGAGCAGCCTGCGGGTCACCTCTGCGAACGGGCTGCGCTCCCGGATGACGAATACGCTGCCTTTGGCTCCATCCGAGTACAGGAAATCGAATTTCGCGTACGCGTAAAACCGTTCGCCGATATTGAACGTGTTGCGAATCTGGCTGTTGTTCAGGTCATAGGGAGGAAGGTACTGCTCCAGCTGCGGCTGATGAAACGTGTACGACTCAAACACCTGGTTGCTCTCCCGCCGCACGTAGAGGCCGGCCCTCACCGTGCGAAGCTTGAAATCGTAGTCGACGAGCAGGTCCTTGTCGAGCAGCTGATCGGGTTCGTTTTTGGCCAGGTACTTGAGCTCGAGAAAGATCGACTCCTCTTGTTCCGTCAAGGGATTGAGCTGGTAATGCACTTTATAGAAATCGCGGATGCTGTGGATGTCGCCAGTAGCCGCAATGGTAAACAGCCCTGCGGCAAGCGCGAATATCAGGAGGCTGAGAACGAGCATCCCGGTGTAGGAGAGAAGCAGCTTGATGCGGATCGACAAAAGTCCCACCTCCCGTCTGTCATGTCAAGTCCATTATATACAAGCGGGTGGCCAGGTAAAGAATTTCCCTTCGCCAAATTGCCGCACGTGCGCCGATGGGAAGAAGCGACTCCTTCCCATCGGCAAAAATCCGTTATACTATTCAGTAAGTACTGTGACCAACCCGAAAGGCGGAGAAAACGATGAAAGTAGCGATTGCGCAGCTCACCTCCACCATGGACAAAGCGGACAACCTGCAAAAAGCAGTAGCCTACATCGCGAAAGCAAAAGCGGGCGGGGCGGACTTTGTCATCTTGCCCGAAATGTATCTCGCCCCTGCCACCCCGACGACCGAAGTCAAGCCGGCACAGGTAGCGGAGCCGCTCGACGGGCCGTTCGTTTCCGGGCTGGCGGATGCGGCGCGCGAGCACGGCATCTACGTCGTTTGCGGCGTGTACGAGAGCATCCCGGACGATCCGAACCGCGCTTACAACACGACCGTGTTTTTGAACCGCTCCGGCGAACTGATCCACACCTACCGCAAGACCCATCTGTACGATGCCTTTTCCTTCAAGGAATCCGATGCGATCGCAGAAGGGGCGGGCCCTTATCAGGCAGTCGAGACGGAATTCGGTAAGATTGGGCTCATGGTCTGCTATGAAGTCAGATTTCCCGAAATCGCCAGGCAGTTTGCCCTGCAGGGAGCCGACATCCTGTTCGTGCCGGCAGGCTGGGTAGCGGGTGCCATGAAGGAAGACCACTGGGAGACGCTCGTCCGTGCCCGCGCCATCGAAAATACGATGTTCGTATGCGCAGCGGACCAGGTAGGAAACATCTTCGCGGGGCGAAGCATGATCGTCGATCCGATGGGAGTCGTGCTTGCGAGCGGCGGCGAGGAAGAAACGCTCGTCACGGCGGAGCTCGACCTCGATCGCATCCGGCGCGTGCGCGGCAAATTGCCGAGCGTAGCCAACCGCCGTCCGGAATTGTACGCGAAGTAAAACCAAAGCAAACGAAAAGGCAGCGGCAGCATTCGAGGGATGCGGCCGCTGCTTTTTTTTTTCGGTAAAACAGGCACGTACCTACGAACCTCTTGGCATGTTCTCAATATGATGGTAGCAGATAACTATAATTTTTATGGTCCTCATGTAAGCGTTACCATCATGAGAAAGGGTGTGTGCGTATGTATTGGATTGTATGGGCATTGGTCGGGCTGGTCGTATGGTGGGCTGTCAACATGGTGATGACAGGAAAGGCGGGCGGAAACAACTGGTGGGCTTCGCTGATCGTAGCGCTGCTGGGCAGCTGGCTGGGCGACGTCCTCTTGGGCAACTGGCTGTGGATGTGGGCCGGCTTCAACGTCATTGCCGGCGTGATCGGCGCCGTTGTGCTGACATGGCTCTGGAATCTTGTCAGCAAGCAGCTCAAATAAGCGAAGGTGGGTGGGACCCAGGAGCCGTTGCCAGCGGTTCCTGGTTTTTTTTGGAAGTGTAATTTCTACTTTACAAATAGGAATTACCCGAATATAAATATATAAGGCGTCAGATATCTAAGAGACATACGAAGGGAAGAAACGGAGGAGGAATCATGTCTACGCTGCTTATCATTGTGAATATTGCGGTATTGCTCTTATTCATTATCGGCTTGTATGCCATGCAAAAGAAACACGTCTCGTTCTCCAAGCGGGTATTTCTCGGTCTTGGACTCGGAATTGTCTTCGGACTGGTCTTGCAGCTCATTTATGGAGCCAAATCCGATGTGCTGAAGACGACGATCGACTGGTACAACATCGTCGGAAACGGCTACGTGAAACTGCTGCAAATGATCGTCATGCCGCTGGTGTTCATTTCGATCGTCTCGGCTTTCACGAAGCTGAAGCTATCGAGCAACATCGGCAAGGTCAGCTCGCTCATTCTCAGCATCCTGGTGGGGACGACCGCGATCGCGGCAGCCGTCGGCATCGCCGCCACGCTGACCTTCCACCTGGACGGCGCGCAGCTCCAGCAAGGTGACGCGGAAACGGCGCGGATTGAGCAAGTACAGCAAAAACTGGGCGATGTCTCGGGTACTACTTTGCCGCAAAAGGTCGTTTCGCTCTTGCCGGCCAACCCGTTCCAGGACCTTACGGGTGACCGCCCGACCTCGACAATCGCAGTTGTGATTTTCGCAGCGATTATCGGCGGGGCATTTTTGGGAATCAAACGAAAAAATCCGGAACAAGCGGATCTGTTCGTCAAAATCGTCGATACGCTCCACGCAATCGTGATGCGGGTCGTGACGCTCATCCTGCGCCTGACCCCGTACGGAGTGCTGGCCATCATGACGAAGGTGACCGCCACCAGCGATTACAATGCCATCTGGCAGCTGGGGAAATTCGTCGTCGCATCTTATGTCGCCTTGGCCGTCGTGTTCATCATCCATCTGCTCATGCTGGCAGCAGTCGGATTGAATCCGTTGACGTATGTGAAAAAGGCGCTGCCTGTTCTCACGTTCGCCTTCACATCGCGGACCAGCGCCGGGGCTTTGCCGCTCAACGTGAAAACACAGACCAGCGACCTGGGGGTTCCCGAGGGAATCGCCAACTTCGCAGGCTCCTTTGGCCTTTCGATCGGGCAAAACGGCTGCGCCGGCGTCTATCCCGCGATGCTCGCCGTGATGGTAGCGCCGCTGGCAGGAATCGATCCACTGAGCCCGTCGTTCCTCCTGACGTTGATCGCTGTCGTAGCGCTCAGCTCGTTCGGAGTCGCGGGCGTAGGCGGAGGGGCGACCTTTGCCGCACTGCTCGTCTTGTCGTCGCTGAACCTGCCGATTGCGATCGTGGGTCTGCTGATCTCGGTAGAACCGCTGATCGACATGGGCCGTACTGCACTGAACGTAAGCGGCAGCATGACGGCGGGGCTGCTCACCAGCAAAGCCACAAAGGAACTGGATACCGGTGTCTACCACGGGACGAAGGAACAATCCGTCACCGTGTAACGAAAGAAAAAACGGCTGCACTGCCTGAAGAGGCAAACGTGCAGCCGTTTTTTTGTGCAGATAGGAAGGGATAAAATTCCTATCCAGTATAAGGGCAATCGCGGGTCCGCCGAGGTTTCGAATCGTGACAATCCGCTGTTATGAGAATTTTGTGAATGAATATACTCATTTGAGATTTACCGTTACCCAGTTAAGCAGTATTATATTTTATATACAAAACGTATGTTTTGTATATAAAACTCCTGGGGGTGTACTCGATGATGGCTTCTGGCAATCCTGGCAAACTGCGTTGGTGGGGTGTCATCACGCTTTTGCTGATCGTAATCATTTCATACGTCGACCGCATGAACGTGTCCGTCCTGATTACGAACGATGATTTTTTGCAGCATTTTGGCATCAAGGGAGATCGGGTAGCGCAGGGTGAGCTCATGTCCTTGTTCCTGATTGGATACGGGATCGCCGCGTTTTTCCTCAGCCCGCTGTACGAAACGTTTTTGGGGGTACGCAAAGGTCTTTTGATCAGCATTTTGATCTGGGCGGTCATGACGATCATTTCGCCTGTGGCGGGTTCGGTCGGTCTGCTGCTGGTGATCCGCTTTATTCTCGGAGCGAGCGAAGGCCCACTGTTCTCACTGAAGACCATGTACATCAAGGACATGTTCGACACACATGAGCGGGGAAAACCGAACGCGGTCAGCTCCATGGGCGTCTCCATCGGTCTGGCGGTAGGGTTCCCAATCGTCACGTTTATCGTACTTCATTCCCACTGGCAAGCTTCGTATTTCATTCTCGGAATCTTAAATTTGATTATCGGGCTGCCGCTGATTCTGCTCTTTATCCGCGAGACCGGCAAGAAAGAGAAAGCGCATTCAGAAGGGTTCTCCGCCAAGGCCCTGAAAGAGACGTTCCGCCAAGCGTGGAAGACACCGGGCTTGATCTGGATTCTGCTCATCGAGATTGCCACGCTCAGCTATTTGTGGGGAAGCAGCTCCTGGCTGCCCTCGTATCTGCTCAATGAGCGGCACTTTTCCATCAAGGAGATGGGGATACTGGCTTCCCTGCCGTTTATTTTCAGCATCGGCTCCGGCTTTCTGGGCGGGTACATCATCGACCGCATCTCGCCGAAACGAGTCTCCCTGCTGTTCGTCGTCGGCGGTTTGGGCACTGCGATCAGCGTCTCCATCGCGATCTTCTCGGCGAGCCCTTACGTATCTGCGATCGGTCTCATTGTAGCCAATCTGTTCTGGGGGATTCAAGGGCCTGCGATTCCGAGCATCGTCCAGTACGCTTCGCCTGGCCAGAGCGTCGGCAGTACGTACGGGATCGTCAACGGGGTCGGCAACCTGGTATCCGCGCTCATGCCGACCGTCATGGGAGCGATGATCGCCGGAAACGGTGCGGAAAGCTTTACGGCAGGGTTTACGCTGCTGATCGGCACGCAGGTGCTGACGGTCATCTGTGCGATCATCGCACTGTCCCGCAATGTGTTTGCTCCGAAAAAGGACATCGCCAAACAATCCTGATGCAAAAAAACAAGCTGCACCGATGCGGGTGCAGCTTGTTTCGTCTTTCGCCGGTCTTTTACTTCACGACAGAGGTAAATTTGAAGTACGCGCCGCCCAGCGGGAAGATGACGAAGTCCTTGACCTTGTCGTTTTTCACGTACGGGCTGCCGCGGAAGTTGATGGGAGCCAGCGGCATTTCGTCCATCAGAATGGTTTCGGCCTCGAGCAGGATTTGCTTGCGCTTCTCCAGGTTCGGCTCCTGGTAGCTTTGGTCGATCAGCTCTTTGAACTTCGGATTTTCCCAGTCCGGATGGTTGTTTCCGCCGGTCTTGTCGCGGAACATTTCCAGGAAGTTGATCGGGTCGTTGAAGTCCGCGCCCCACTGGAACCGGATCATGTCGAAGTTGCCCGTGGACCGCATGTCGCGGTATACCTTCAGCTCGGCCGTGTACAGCTTCACCTGGATGCCCAGCGTTTTCTTCCATTGGTCCTGCAGCGCTTCAGCCATCTTTTTGTTGACGTCGGTGGTGTCGTACGTGTAGGTGACTTCCGGGAACTTGGTGAGGCCCAGTTCTTTCATGCCTTCCGCAAGCAGCTGCTTGGCCTTTTCCGGATCCTCCTTGAAGTAGCCGTCCGGCTTGAGGCCCATGGAGGTCGGCACCCATCCGTAAGCGGCGGGAACGCCAGTCTGCAGGATGTTGTCGATGAGCTCTTGACGATTGATGGCGTAGGCGAAAGCCTGGCGGATTTTTTTATTGTTGAAAGGCGGCTTGGTCGTGTTGAAGACGACCGACTGCGTGCCGGGGTTGTCCGCCACCATCAGCTTGCCCGCGTCCTTCAGCGATTGGATGGCGTCTGTCGGCAGCGTGGAGGCCGGATAGCCGCCCCAGTCCACTTCACCGTTTTCAAACATGGAGAAGGCGGTGTTGTTGTCATCGATCATGGCTATTTCGATGCGGTCCAGCTTGACGTTGTCCTTATCCCAGTAAGTCGGACTTTTGGCGAAGACGATCTTGCTCTTGTGCTCCCATGTTTCCATGTTGAACGGACCGTTGGAGACGATGGTTTTGGCTTCTGCTGCCCAGTTCGGATTGCCCTCCACCGTTTTTTGATGCAGCGGGAACAAGGTCGGGAAGAAGGTCAGCTCCCGGAAAAAAGGAGTAGGCGACTTTAGGTCGAATTGGACGGTGTAGTCATCCAGCGCTTTGACTCCGACATCCTCGGCTTTGCCCTTGCCGGTGTTGTATTCCTCTCCGCCTTTGATGTAATAGAGCTGGTAGGCGTATTCGGAGGCAGTCTTCGGATCGAGATTGCGGCGGATCGCGTAGACGAAGTCGTGGGCGGTCACGGGGTCGCCGTTGTTCCACTTGGCGTCTTTGCGAATTTTAAACGTAAATTGGGTGTAATCGTTATTGTTCGTAAAGCTTTCGGCCGTCGCGTTGGTCAGCTGGCCGTTCAGATCGTAGTTCGTCAGCCCTTCGAACGCCGCGTAAATCATGTCAAACGAATCCGCGTCGACAGCGATACCCGGGTCCAAGGAAGGCGGTTCGCTGTTGATGCTCCAATGCAACACCATCGGTTCTGTCTTTGTAGTCTCTGCGGGTGTCGCCGTGGTTGGTGCCGACGAGGAAGGTGCCTGCGGTTCCGGCTGTGAAGAATTGGAACAGCCTGCGAGGACTCCCCCGAACAGCAAGGTCAGACAGGTTGCCAGTGCAATGCCCTTTTTCATAGTGATCCCCCTTGAAAAAAATGAAAGCATATGTTCAGAATATTTCTCCGTCTTTTTAAAGGCAATAAAAAGATTATCTTGATCGACAAAAAGATTCGTGGGACTGGCTGTCTGCTGGCAGTCGGCACCCAGTACGCGCCAGACGCTTTGTCTGTTATAGTAGAAATAACATTCATCCTATCTAATCGGGGAGCTAATCGGAACTATGTATAAAATCGGTGTGGTGGGACCGCCTCCGTCCGTTGAGCGGATCTTGGCGGTGGCCAATGAATTTGAACACAGCATTGAATTCGTCCCTTTTACGTACGAGGATGCGAAGGAAGTCAGCCGCATCGTCTCCGATCGTAACCGGGAATTCAACGGATGGTTTTTCTCCGGTCCGATTCCCTTTACGATCGCCAAAAACGTGCTGAGCCCGGAAGCCAATATCGTGTATTGTCCGCCGACCGGGTCCAATCTGTACCGGTGCTTTATCCAGATGTCGATCGACAGAGGCGAGGTGATCAATCGCGTGTCCGTCGACATGATCGAATCCGAGGGAAGGTACTTGCACGAATCGCTGTACGAGCTGAATCTCCCGGAAGAGGACATGCATGTGCTGACCTACGACGAAAACTACGATCCCCAGGAAATTATCCAGTTCCATCTCCAGCTGTGGAAAGAGGGCAGGACGCAGGGGGCGTTTACCACGCTGTTTTCCGTCGAGCGCGCGCTGCAAGAGCTGGGCATCCCCGTCTACCGGGTGTTGATGACCAAAATGGAGATCAGGCAAGCGATGAAGATTTTGGTGGAAAGGGCGAAGAGCTCCTACTTCAAGGACACCCAGATCGGTGTGGAGATCATCGAGCTGGAGCAGATGGACAAGATCGCGGAGCGGGCCAAGACGCGGTTTCTCCTGCAGCATCTGGAGCTGAAAATCAGGCAGATCTTGCTTTTGCTGTGCGAAAAGCTGGATGGCTCGCTCATGGCAAACGGAAACGGGCGCTACCAGATTTTCAGCACGCGCGGCGCTATTCAACGGGAGCTCGAGATGCTGCGGACGACGGTGCAGCAGCTGTCGCTCGAGGCGGATGTCCCGGTCGCAGTCGGGGTAGGATTCGGCGAAACAGCATTTTCGGCGGAAAACAATGCACGAAAAGCGATTCAGCACGCCAAGGAACGGCCGGAATTCGGGATCGTCATCGTCCAGGACGACGGTGTCATCATCGAGTCGGTCAGCGAATCCGAGCAGCTGTCGTACTCGTATCGCTCCAGCAACAGAGAGCTGCTGGACAAATTGAACAAGGCCAATGTCAGCATCAAGACGTACAACAAGATCGAGGCGCTCGTACAGCGGATGGGCTGGAACACGTTTACGACGACGGACATCTCCACGTATTTGTCCATGACGGTACGAAACGCCCAGCGCATCATGGGCAGCCTGTGCGAGTACGGCCTGGCGGAGCTGAAAGGCGAGGAGCAGCAGGCTGTGAGGGGCCGACCCAAGAAAATGTATACGCTTAAAAAGTAAGCAGAGAACGTGAAAAGAGACTGACCAACCGGGGAGACTGGTTGGCAGTCTCTTTTTTTGTGTGTGTGCGTGTATCGCGTTCACAGAAAGGCGCCGGTCCTTGGGAGAATGCCTATGAAAGGCAGGCAGCCCTTCCTCGGGAACGCCCATTTTTGAAAAACGGATTGACGCGCGATGAAATCCAAGATAGAATGGTCACTAATTTAGTAAATCAGTAATTTAGTAAATTACTAAATCAAAAAAACGGAAGAAGGGAACAAAAATGAAAATGCCAACGGCGCCCAGCCATAAGCCTGTTATCGTGTCAGAAAACTATGAGCGGGTCGATGGAAGGCTAGCCCGAAACACGGATGCAAAAAGTCTTTCGTTGGGATTGGCCGAAAGGAACGCCGATCGAGGAGCGGCCGATCTTTTGGCCAAGGTATGGGGCTATGAGGGGGATACGTTATCCGAACAATCGGTAGAACTGCCTCTTCATCGCGTGCTGGACTTGTCCATTCTGATTTGCCGGTCTCTGGCGCATTTTCGGGATGCTTACCGATATGAGCATTTGTATGATCCGCAAAAGCCGATCCTCGACCGGATTGGCTTGCAGGGCGATGCCATGACGGTGGCGGTCTGCACCGGCAATGACAGCATTCACGATGACATCAAGCTGTTCAGCCAGGCTCTGAGCGACGATGATGAGATGCTGAGCGAACGTCTTCGCGTGTTATCCAAAATCCTAAAGGATATGGGGTATTGATATGCTTTCCAATCGCTATGTTCGAACGGTGATTCTCTCCCGGGTCTTGCTTCATCTGGGCATCTGGATCCGGAATTATGCGGTGCTCCTGTACGTGACCGATTTGACCAAGAATGATCCAGTGTATGTATCGCTGATTTCCGTTGCGGAATTCGCGCCGATTTTTCTCTTTGCCTTGATTGGCGGGACCTTTGCCGACCGATGGCGGCCGAAGCGGACGATGGTCTGGAGCGATTTGCTGTCCGGCTTGTCTGTTCTGGTCGTACTGCTTGCTCTCCTGAACGGCGGGTGGATGGCGTTGCTCGTGGGATCCTTTGTTTCCGCCAGCTTGTCGCAATTTTCCCAGCCATCGGCCATGAAGCTGTACAAGAGGCATGTGCCAGGCGAGCAATTGCAGGGGGTCCTGGCGATGTCCCAGTCTCTTGTCGCCCTCTTCATGGCCTTGGGCCCGGTCATCGGCACGTTTGTATTTCTACAGTTTGGAATTGGCGTCTCTCTCGTCCTGACGACCATTCTGTTCCTGGGATCTTCCCTTGTGCTGTCGACGCTTCCTCGTGACGGGGAAGAACCGAGGACGGATCAGGCCGGCAGCTTCCGCAAGGAGCTGATGGACGGGATTCGCTATATCGGGTCGAATCCAGCCTTGCGCACACTCTGTTTGACTTTCGCGGTAGTCGGGTTCGCATCGGGTCTGAACCAGCCGCTGCCCATTTTCGTTGTCATCGAAAAGCTGGGCCAGGACAAACCATTTTTGCAGTGGCTGGTCATGACCAATGGAGCAGCCATGCTTGCAGGCGGAATCGCTGTGATGGGGATTGCAAAAAAGGTGAAGCCGCAGCTTTTGCTCATGGCAGGCTTGCTGGTATCCGCTGTCTGTACGATTGGAATAGGCGGGTCCACGATGATTTGGCTGACGATCGTTCTTTTAGTCATCAGCGGACTGGTTTATCCTTGCATCCACGGCGGAATCCAGACGCTGATTGTACGGAACACGGAGGGGGCGTTCATTGGCCGGGTGTCGGGAGCGATCATGCCTGTCTTTATGGGAATGATGGTAGTGGGCATGTTCCTGTCCGGCTACGTGAAGGATGCGCTTTCCCTGTCCGGGGTATATGCGGCCAGCGGCGTGTTGATTATGGCCGGTTCGCTTTTGCTTATCCCTCTTTTCACAGAGAACAGAAGCAGCGCGAAGAGAGGGCCAGCATCTTGAAGGAGAGGAGGAGAGTCGGATGACGGGAGATGAAGATTATCGTTTGTCGCCCGGACGGCAATTGACAGCGGAAGAGGAAAAGCTGGTGTGGAAGAGGCCGTTGTCCCATAAAGTCAGCGAAGAGGAACGGCGCATCAGCAGGGAAATCAAACGCAACTGGAATCGCGGAGAAATGAAAATCGCCAATATCCTGCTGGAAGGTGACGCGGGCTCCGGCAAGACTCAGCTGGCCAAAGCGCTGTCGGCGAACTTCGGGCTGCCGTATACGAAAGTGACCTGTTTTGCCGATATGGATCAATCGGATCTCATCGGGGCCATTTTGCCGGTGGTTTCTACGGACCGACTGGAGAAAATGGAGCCTGTCGACCAAAGAGCTCTGAAAGCATTGTACGAAAGCGATGGTTTTCAAAGCGCGACGGAAATCTTGATGGAGGTACTGGGGATTGCCCGGGAGCAGGCTGCCTTGCAGCTCAAGCGACTGCTCAAGCTCGCAGCCGAATGGACGGATGGCGAAGCGGTACAATATCGCTTTTACCCATCGGAGATCGTCAGAGCCTATCAAAAGGGGTATCTGCTGGAAATACAGGAACCAAACGTGATCCGCGATGCGGCAGTATTGATGGCGTTAAACTCGGCCCTGGAGCTGGATGGCAGCATCAATCTCCCCACCGAAATCGTCCGCAGACATCCGGACTTCATTGCGGTCATCACGGCCAATCGCAGCTATGCCGGGGCAAGGCCGCTCAACGAAGCGCTGCGCGACAGGGTCCAGCATACGGAAAAGATGGATTTGCCGACCAAGGAAGTGATGATCGAACGCGCCATGGCCAAAACCGGTTATCGAGATGAAACGGTCCTGGGCGTTTTGGCAGATGCCATCATCCTTTTGGACAAAACAGCCCGGGCCAACGCGATCAAGGGTGTAGCCGGCATGCGTTCCTACTTTTACTGGGCGGATGCGGTCGCCTGGGGCGCCTCTGCCAAGGAATCCCTGTACCACAAGGTCATCTACAAGATCACGACGGATTCCGAAGAAATCAGATTGCTGGAGGAAGCGCTTGAAAAGCAGGGGCTGTTTGCCGACCTGGAGAAAGTCCGGTCCGAGCTCGCCAAACCAAAAAAGGGGAACGATGCAACGGAGATCAGGACATGGGGGGCGATCGACGAATCGGCCTTTGAGCCTGGCCGAAAAGAAGGGGAAAAAGGGATTGCCCTCAAAAAATCCGCGGATAGCGACACAAGCGCGACCCGTGTCCCTGATGAATCTCTCCATTTGGAGCGTTCCGGTCTGGAGGGAGATGGCTCTCCCTGCTATCATCCGGACAGCCCCGAGACTGCGTCTGAGGATGCGAGGCAAAGAAACCGCGACTTCCGGAAAAAGCTGAATCGGGCTGCGAGGGAAGTCGTGTCCGATTCCATTCATCGGAATGTCAGGCTGATCGTGCACCGTCCCTGCCCGCCGACGGAGTCCCCCTCCCTGGTCGTCGGCCTTCGGATCGACGAATCCGCGTCGATGTCGGCTTTTGGAAGACTGGAAGCGGCAAAACGAGCAGCCATCGCGGTCTATGAATTTTGCCGGATTTGCCAGATTCCCATCTTGATCTACGGAGATACGGCGGATGTGTCGAAGCTGGAGCAAATGTCGGTCTTTGCCTATGCCGACTTTGCGCACATGGATCCCGATGACCGGTTCAGACTCATGGGGATTCGGGCCAGGACCAACAATCGGGATGGGATGGCTCTTAGAATCATGGCGGAACGGCTGGCGGCTTCACCGCAGCAGACCAAGCTGCTGATCAGCATCAGCGACGGGCAGCCAAAAGCCATGGACGACTATACCGGAAGCTATGCCGTTGCCGACATGCAGCAAACCATAGAGGAATACGAACGGATAGGAATCACGTTTTTGGCGGCAGCAATCGGTCAAGACAAGGAGGTCATCAGTGAAATCTACGGGAACGAAAGGTTTCTCGATATTGCCAACCTGCAGGAGTTCCCAGCCCAGCTCGTGCGAATGATCGCGCGGTATTGGAGAAGTTCATGAGGATTCCATTCGCTGCGATAAGAATCACGTCCCCGGTCGGGCAATCGCCAACTCGTCCGGGGCTTTTTTTGGCTCAGAAAAGCGCCCAGGAAAAAAAGCCTACACAATTTTTCCTATCAAATATTTACAGAGGAATCAGGAAGAAAACCTCGTGTTTTCGCGGTTCAGGGGCATTTTTGAAAATACGGGAAGGTACGGAATGCCAGTAAGACGCTTTTGTATTTTGCAAGAAGTCAAACAATTGTATTGAAAAAAATTAAAGAGCGCTATATAATTCAATTAAACGAAATTGTCTTTTAATATTCGCATAATGAAAAGCGGACTATCATCACGAAAGGAGTACATGCTTACTATTTTCTGAAGCGAAATTGAAAGGGCTTTCAATTTTGTCGCGGCAGAAGACTGATCACTCACTCAGCATTGCGTTGTTTCCCATCAGTACCAACGAGAAAGTATGGAAGAGAAAGAAGTAGAAACGACCCAAGGGGGATTGCTCTATGAGTGCACAACCAGTAAGAACCGACCAATATGAGCAACAAGCACAAGGAGGCCTTTTGAAATGGGTCGAGCGTATTGGTAACAAGCTGCCGAATCCATTCATGCTGTTCCTTTATCTGATTGCCATTTTGATGGTCGTCACCGCACTTTTGTCCTGGTTCCACGTGACCGCGATGGATCCGATCAAGAACGAACCAGTAGCAGTGAAAAACCTGCTCAGCCAGGAAGGGCTGCAATGGCTGCTGCCCAACATCATTAAAAACTTCTCCAGTTTCTTGCCGTTAGGCTCCATTTTGACCTTGATGCTCGGGGTCGGGCTGGCTGAAAAAGTCGGACTCCTGGAAGCCGTTATCCGCAAGATGTCTCTGAAAGTAAGCGCCCGCTATGCCAGCTATCTGGTAGCGTTTATCGCCTTTTTCAGCCACGTGTCTTCTGACGCTGCATTCGTCATTATGCCTCCGCTCGGAGCGCTGATCTTCATGGCGGTAGGGCGCAATCCGATCGCCGGTCTCTTGGCAGCGATCGCGGGTGTCGGTTCCGGTTTTACGGCCAACATCCTCATCGTGACCACCGACGTGCTGCTCTCCGGTATCAGCTCGGAAATTTCCAAATCCGTGGATCCGAATGTCACGGTCAGCGTTCTGGACAACTGGTTCTTCATGGCGGCTTCCGTATTCTTGCTGTCCGGTATCATCGGCTTTATCACCGACAAGTTCATCGAGCCGAAGCTGGGTGTCTACAAAGGCGATAAAGCAGGCAAACTGGAAGACTTGTCCGACGTTCAAAAGAAAGGCCTTCGCGCAGCTGGTGTAGCGGCTCTGGTGTTCATCGCCGTCATGGCGGCGCTGGTTGTACCTGCAAACGGTATCCTCCGCGATCCGAAGCTGGGCACAGTGGTTCCTTCGCCTTTCATTTCCGGGATTGTTCCTGTCATCCTGTTGTTCTTCTTCACAGTAGCAATCACATACGGTATTAAAGTCGGCGCGATCAAGAAGCAAAATGACATTCCTGCTTTGCTGACAGATCCGATCAAAGGGATGGCTGGTTTCATCGTCATGGTGTTCCCGCTCTCGCAATTCGTCGCCATGTTCAACTGGAGCAACATGGGCAGCTTCCTCGCTCTGTCCATTACGGATGTGCTGGAAAAACTGAACATGACAGGCGCTCCGGTCTTCATCGGTCTGATGTTCCTGTCCGCGTTCCTCTGCATGTTTATCGCCAGCGGTTCTGCGATCTGGTCGCTCTTGGCGCCTGTATTCGTACCGATGTTCATGGCACTTGGCTTCCACCCGGCATTCGCGCAAATCGCATTCCGGATTGCTGACTCGTCCGTAATTCCGTTCGCGATTGTATCGCCGTTCATCCCGCTGTTCCTGAATTTCTTGCAGGAATACAAAAAGGACGCCAAGCTGGGAACCTACTATTCCTTGATTCTGCCTTATCCGATCGCCATCTTCACTTTGTGGACGCTGCTCTTTGTCGCATGGTATTTCCTTGGTTTGCCTATTGGTCCTGGGGTTTATCCGCACCTGTAAGTTTTGGGATTGCCCCAGAAATAACAGGAGGTATGTGTTATGTTGGATCTGGTTTCACTACGTAGAGATTTTCATATGCACCCGGAGGTGGGGTTCACTGAATTCCGTACCGCTTCCAAAGTGGTAGAAATTTTGACCTCCCTCGGATATGACGTGATTTATGGACAAGACGCGCTGGACGGGCCTTCTCGCAGAGGCCTGCCGGCGCAGGAAGTCCTGGATGGAGCCTATGAACGGGCGCTGCGTGACGGCGCCAATCCTGCCATTCTTGAGAAAATGCGCGGCGGCTACACGGCCGTGATCGGCGTGAAAAAAGGCAAGGCGGACGGACCTACCGTCGCATTCCGCTTCGACATGGACGCGCTCCCCGTGCTGGAGAGCAAAGACGCGGACCACTTCCCGCAAGCGAATGGCTTCCGCTCGCGCTATGAAGGCAACATGCACGCGTGTGCCCACGACGGACACACCACCATCGGTCTGGGGCTGGCGGAAAAGCTGGCAGACGGCGACTTTTCCGGCACCGTCAAACTGATCTTCCAACCTGCTGAGGAAGGCGTACGCGGAGCTTATTCCATCGTCCAAAAAGGAATTCTGGACGACGTCGACTACATTTTCTGCCAGCACCTGGGGGTCAATGTCCCGCTGGGCGAAATCCACGGCGGCTCCCACGGACTCCTGGCGACGACGAAAATGCTGGTTCATTTCCACGGCGTGTCTTCCCATGCGGGCGCTTCTCCGGAACATGGGAAAAACGCGCTCTTGGGAGCGGCTACTGCTTTGCTCAACATCCACGCGATTACGCGCTTCAGCTCCGCTTCCACCCGCATCAACGTCGGCGTGCTGGAAGGCGGAACGGCAGCCAACATCATTCCGGCCTATGCGAAAATGGTCGTGGAGACCCGCTCCGAGACGGAAGAGGTCAATGCCGAGGTCGAAAAACGGGTGCGCAACATCATCGCGAGCAGCGCTGCCATGCACGAGCTCGATTACGAAATCGAAGTCATCGGGGGAGCCATCCCGATCAACTACGACGAGGAAATGGCCGATCTGGCACTGGAAGAAGCCAGACATGTCGATGGATTCCATTCCTTTAAAAAAGGCGAACACAACGCGATGGGCAGCGAGGACGCCAGCTTCATGATCAAGCGCGTACAGGAACGCGGCGGCAAAGGGACCTATATGTCGATCGGGACGGATCTCCCGGCGCCTCACCATCATCCGAAATTCGATATTCAGGAAGAGATCTTGCCGCGCAGCGTCGAGCTGCTTACTCGCATCGCCAAACGGCTTCTTACTTAAGAAACCCTTCTATTGGTCACAGGCGAACGGATTCACAGGAAAATAGAGAGGATGTTTCTACATGCATACACAACGGATTGCAGACATGATCGAAAGCAAAAGAGAAAAGTTTATCAAAGTGAGCGACCGCATCTGGGAATTTGCGGAGACTCGTTTTGAAGAGTTCCAGTCGGCGGAACTGCTTGCGAAAACCCTGGAGGAAGAAGGGTTTAGCGTAGAGAGAGGCGTCGGGGGGATCAAGACGGCTTTTATCGGAAGCTTCGGAAGCGGCAGCCCGGTTGTGGCGATCTTGGGAGAATTCGATGCCCTCTCCGGCATGAGCCAAAAGAAAGGGCAGGCCGTGCAAGAGGCGGAAGTGCAGGGAGGAAACGGACACGGATGCGGACACAATCTGCTCGGTACCGCTTCTCTGGCGGCCGCCGTCGCGGTCAAGCAGTACATGGAAGAAAACAATCTGCCGGGGACGGTCCGCTACTACGGCTGCCCGGGGGAAGAAGGCGGCTCCGGCAAGACCTTCATGGCGCGCGCCGGGCTGTTCAATGACGTCGATTTCGCCCTCTGCTGGCACCCGATGGGCTACAACAGCGTCATGGCGATGAACTCGTTGGCCAACTACCAGGTGTACTTCAAATTCCGCGGGAAAAGCTCCCACGCAGCAGCGAGCCCGCATCTGGGACGCAGTGCGCTGGATGCCGTCGAACTGATGAACGTCGGCGTAAATTACCTGCGCGAGCACATCATTCCGGAGGCGCGCGTGCACTACGCGATCACCAACTCCGGCGGATTGTCGCCAAACGTGGTGCAGCCGTATGCCGAGGTGCTGTACCTCGTGCGCGCACCGATCGTGGAGCAAGTGCAGGAAATCTACGAGCGCGTCTGCAAAATCGCCAAGGGCGCGGCTCTCATGACCGAAACCGAAGTGGAAATCGTGTTTGACAAAGCGTGCTCCAACCTGGTGCAAAACCAGACTCTGGAAGAGGTCATGTACCGCAACTACCAGGAGCTGGGCGTGCCGGTGCACGACGAGGAAGAGCTGGCTTTGGCCAAATCTGTGCGCGCTACCTTGACCGAGGCGGAGCTCCGCACATCGGAAAAAGAGACGCCGGACGGTCCGGACGTGGATATGGTCACCTGGCTCAATCCGTACAACGGCGAGCAAAGACCGCTGAACGGCTCCTCCGACGTAGGGGATGTGAGCTGGATCACACCAACCGCTCAATGCACGACCGCCTGCTTCATCAACGGCTCGACCTTGCACTCCTGGCAATGGGTTTCGGTCGGCGCGACCTCCATCGGCCACAAAGGAATGCTGCACGCCGGGAAAGTCATGGCAGCGACAGCCGTGGATATGCTGAAAAATCCGGAGCTGATCGAGAAGGCCAAAGTCGAATTGAAACAGCGCGTCGGCGAAAACGGATATGTTTGCCCGATTCCGGAAGGCGTCATGCCTTCCGTGAAGAAGTAATCAGGATGAAATAGCTAGTCTTTCCAAAGCCGGCGGTTCCGAATGAAAGGAACCGCCGGCTTTTTCACCGATTTTACATACCTTCCACACTGCATCCATTCAGGCTTTACATGTCTCTGCTAAAGTAAAGACATAACCGAAGGGAAGGAGGCGTGGAAACATGGACGTACGAATCGAACCGGTAAGGCGGGACGATTTTTCAGAGATGATCCGACTCGCGGATTTGACGCTGCCGGATCGCATGAATCTGCATGAACTGAAGAAGTACATCGAGCTGTTTCCCGAACTCATTTTCAAGGCGACTCATGAGGGCCGGCTCATTGGCTTTGGCTGTGCGGGAATCGACATGTACCAAACGACAGGCTGGCTGCTTTTCAGCAACGTGCACCAGGACTACCAGGGAAAAGGGATCGGCAAAAGGCTGGTTGAAGCCCGTTTGCAAGCCCTGCGCCAATTCTCCACGCTCCAACAGGTTCTCGTCACCGTCAGCGAAACGAATATCAAATCCATTCGCGCGCTGGAAGCCTTTGGCTTTGTGCTCGCGCAAAAGGAAGAGGACTACTACGGGACAGGCAAGCAGCGCAACATCATGACGCTGCCGGTGCTGGCGATGCCAAGCCTCGCTCCCAAAGCTGCAGGGGTGTCGATCAATCCTGTTTTGTAGAAGATGCTTATCCAAGTAGAAGAAAGCCGATGTCTCCCAAGGAAACAGGATGGGAGCATCGGCTGTTTTTGTTGGGGAGCTCTGGTGGTTCCTCCCGTTCACGGTCACCGTGCAGTTTACCGGTCGAATCGGTGATTCAAGTTAATGGTTTCATCTGAACGGGCCGGGCAGGGCAATAGCGAAAGGACCTATCCCAGCAGTTCTTTGGCTCCGTTCATTACTAGGGGCAAAGACTGTTCAACGAATGATTCCGCACTGATTAGACACCCCTCCTTGTTCCAAACGTAAGCCGCCCCATACATCCCCCAACTTAACATGATAGCTGCTGTATTTATTAAGAATGGAGCGTTTGGAGTCGCTAGCATCTTGTCCTTGTCTATAAAGGAAAGAAGTATCGTTTGAATTTTTTCCTTTATTTGAATTTCGAATACAGGGACGAGCGATGTATTTCTTCTTTTGCACATAGTGCCTAGACCTTTGTGAAATTCGCATAACCCCAGAAAAATACTTTGAATGGTTTCTTCATTCAATACTTCGTGGCCGCGTATTCTACGATTTATGATTGTCATAAAGGATTCCATTAGTCTGGCCTCAAGAATTTCAAATTTATCTACAAAGTGCGCATAAAAAGTCGCTCGGTTAACAGTAGCCCGCTCTGCAATATCCCTAACGGTTATCGATTCAAAGTCTTTTTCTTGAATTAATGAATCAAAAGCGTCTTGAAGGAGTCGCCGTGTACGTATCACACGAGGATCAGCCTGGTTCTTTTTACTTGTCATGGTTAAGATCTCCCCAGTAAAACGACATTATAGAAATGGTGTTGTCTATACAACGGTTTATGGTTATTGATGATTGCGTACCATTCGGTTGTTATTATAGCATCAAATACAACAGATGTTGTTCAAACGACTGATGTTGGATTGATACAAAATGCTGAATGTCGTTTTTTTAAAAGGAGGAGAGAACCATGTCGGTTTCACAACCGTCGCAAACGAGGAAGCACCAACTTTTTTTGATAGTATTCGAGAACACCTGTCGGTTCGTAGCTATGATCCCGAGATCAACATTTCGCGGGAGGAATTGACCGAAAGATTGAGGCAAGCCGCACGCTGGGTACCTCAGCCGCTAACATGCCGCCGTGGAGGGTTCTCGTTATCGACAAAAATATCGTTATTAAAAAAAATTAGGAGAATGAATTATGAAGAGCACATGGAAAGTTTATGTTCTAGCCTTGATCAGCTTTTTAGTGGGAACATCCAATTACATCATTTCCGGGATATTAGACCGAATCGCAGCGACGTTGGGAACAAGCGTTGCGGCAGCAGGCCAGCTCATTACGGTTTATTCCCTGGCCTATGCGGTCGGCACGCCTATCTTGATGGCACTGACGGCCAAAATGGACCGACGTAAGCTCCTCCTTTATTCGCTTGGCCTCTTTATTGCCGCAAATCTGCTGACATTTATATTGTCCGGCTTCGGTCTCTTCATTGCCGCGAGAATCATTACGGCGTTAGGCGCCGGGGTGGTCACCGTTAACGCGCTCAGCATCGCCGCCAAAATCGCTCCGCCAGGCAAGCAGGCCAGCGCCATCGCAAACGTCACCATGGGCATTACCGCATCGCTCATCATCGGCGTTCCGCTCGGCAGAATGGTAGCCTCGGCTTTTGGCTGGAAAGCGGTATTTCTGGCCATCGCAATTGTCGGGGTCATCGCCATGCTTGTCATTGCTGCGGTTCTACCACGTATGCAGGGCGACAAGCCTGTCCCTTTGATCAACCAATTTGCTTTGTTAAAAAGAACTCAAGTTTTGGTTGCTTTAGCGATTACTTTTTTCTGGTTGGGAGGATATTCGCTCGCCTATACCTACCTCTCCCCTTTTCTGCTAGAGGTGACTCATTTCAATGAATCATTGATTAGCGCAGCTCTGTTCGTGTTCGGCATTGCCAGTTTGATTGGCTCGAAAGTCGGCGGCTACAGCGCGGATAAACGGGGCATCAAATACACGCTCGTTTCAGGGATGGTGCTTCACGTCATTTCGTTGATTTTGCTATCCTTAGTCGGACAGTCGGTCATTGCCATATTCGCCATTTTGATCTTTTGGTCTTTTACCGCCTGGTCATCCGCTCCGGCGCAGCAATTCAACCTGGTTTCGCTTGTTCCCGAATCCTCGGGCGTCATGCTTAGCTTGAACAGTTCCATGATGCAGCTTGCCATGGCTGTCGGTGCAGGAATCGGCGGGTTGATCGTGAACCGTATTTCTTTGGCATCCGTTACCTGGTTCGGGGCACTCGGCGTACTCATCGCCATCATTGCTGTGTTTGTATTGTCCAGCAGGGCATCACGGCAATCGGTGGTTCAATCAGTGGAGTAAGGGTATCTTTCAGTTCTTCGCAAAAAAGCGGATTGCAAATGAACTTCCCTTTCGGAAATTGATTTTCACTACCGCCAAATATGTATCAATAACGGAAAGGCCGGAAAAGATCGAATGATTCCGTATCCGCAATCATGCAAAGAGCTGTTGGCCATGCACGCTGATGCGAGGAAGAAAAAATACAAGGAACGGGAAACGCAAAGATTAGTCAGAATATTCAGTACAATATAATGCTGTACAAAAACTATCATACTTTCAGCATAAAGGTTAAAAGAACAAGTAGATCCATTCGCGCGAAGATTTTCGGGATTAACCTGTCGACAAGGTCACCACGATCGATCCGCAGATTCAGTCGTTGGTGGAAGCGGCGCTCGGCAAGACAGCAGCCGCCTATGACCCTGAAAAAATAACGGTCATCGTATCCGATCCAATTACCGGCGAGATTCTCGGTATGGCGAACCGCAGCAGGCATGCTCCGAACGGAAATCCCGCGGACATGGCCAAAGCGGAGCACGACCCGGTTGCCGCGTTTCAAATCGTGACCCTTGCGGCAGCGATCGAAGAGGGGAAGTTTGACCCGAGTGAAATCTATGAGTCTGGGACCTACAAGGAAATTCCGGGAGCCCCCATTAGAGATCACAATAACGGCATCGGGTGGGGGAAGATTACGTTTGAAGAGGGAATTCGACGCTCCTCCAATGTCGCATTCGCCAAGCTTGCCTATGAACATTTGCAACAACATTTGCTCCAGGAATACTGGGATCGATTTGGCTTTGGACAAAAGACGGGTATCGAGCTTCAAAGCGAAGAAAGCGGAGCACTGCCCAAAATGACAGGTCCACGGGAAGTGGCCCTGGCCAGTATCGGATACGGAGGATCTGCTTCCGCCATTCAACAGATAGCCGCTGTCGGTGCCATCGCCAATGGCGGGGAGCTGTTGAAACCACATTTGATGAAAAAGGCGCAAGCGGATTCAGCTAACGATTACAAGATTCGCAGAGTGGTTTCAGAGGAGACGGCCAAGCAGGTACGAGAAATACTAGAATCGGTTGTAAACAGCGACGTTGGCTCGGGGCGCGCATTTCATATCGACAAATACCCAGTCGCCGGGAAGTCAGCTGTGAACCAGAAGTACGATGAGCAAGGAAAGGTCATGGAAGGACATTACATCGCTTCATTTCTCGGATTTGCACCAAGCGATGATCCAAAACTGCTAATTTACGTAGCAGTCGATGACCCTAAGACTGAACTTCATGTGGGAATAGAATGGAAGAAAATTGTTGCACCGCCGTTCAAAGAAGTCATGGAAAAGAGTTTGCAGTACTTGGAGAAGCGATAAGGGCCGCAGCAAATTGGGGGAAACCCAAGACAGCATGCCTGTGAAACGCAAAGTGAGGGAGTATTCATAGAAAGAGGAAAGAATAGCCCGCCCAAGCACCCCAGCTGTCCAGGAAAAAGGGGAAAAAAGCGAAGGTATTAGGACACCGCCCAGGCGGAACGGAAAAAGTGGAACACGCCTGAGCGTCCACCATGAGACGCCTCCTGAGACTGCTGCTTTGGACGCCGTTCCACTTTTGGAGTGCAGCCGATCAGCGAGGACATCCGTGCAAGTGTCCCTACTACCCTTTGGCGTTTTCCCCTTTTTCCGCCCCCGCCGCTGAAGCCCGAAAAAGTAAGACAAGGGCATCGGGTACATGCTGCAAAGGCTCAAATCCGCTGTGGAACAAAACCAGGAGATTGCTCAGGTCAAATAATCCGTCCCCGTTTTCCCCCGGCTATTCGACAAGCCGAAGCCCGATTACGCAACCGATCACGCCCAGGATGCAGAGCAAGCGAATCGTGTTTTTGGGTTCCTTGTAAAACAGCATGCCTACGACTGCCGCACCGACTGAACCGATGCCGGTCCAGATCGCATAAGCCGTCGACAGCGGGATCGACTCCATCGCTTGTATCAGCAAGGCGAAGCTGGTGATGAAACCTCCAAGAAGAATGAGGTTATTGGTAAAGTTGTTGTGTACGGATACCCGTTTGATTCCAATGACGCCGACGACCTCGAGCAGCCCGGCGATAATAAGCAGCGTCCAAGCCATCAGTGGCGGTCCTCCCCGCTGGTCAATTTTAACCCGATGATAAACAGCAGCAGAAGCAAAATGATGCCGATTTTGAGCAGGCTGATCCCTCCGGAGAAGAACGACTCCACCGCCACCGTTCCGATCGTGCCGATTCCGGCAAATACGGCGTAGGTCGTGCCAACCGGTAAGACCTTCGTGGCGCGGATCACGAGTTCAAAGCTCGTCAAAAGGGCAATCAGCACGAGGATCGAAGGAATCTCGTCATATTTAAACCCCGTTGCCCAGACAATTTCCAGGGCGCCCCCGGCCACGACATATGCCCATGCCTTGTTTTGGCTTAACGGTTTGCTGGTCTTTGCTGCTTTTCCTATTCCGCTCAAATGATCCCCGCCCTTCCCTTCATTGCGATTCCGATTCTTTCGCTTTTCCTTGCCGCAAATATTCGTCCACGATCCGGTCGATGTAGGACATCGTGTCCTCATCCAAGCCGAGGACCTTTTCGCTGCCTCCGGGTTCCGGACGAATCCATTCCCAATACTTGTCCAAAACGTCCTCTCTGCCCTGGAACCATTGTTCTCCGACTTCCAGCACCCGCTTCGCCAACCTTCTGGACATCGGGGAATCCGGCGGCTCCCCGATATGGGCGCGAATGTCCCGAAGCAAGCCGATCCATTCGTCTGCGCGCGGGTCGTCTTCATCGAACCTCGGCAGCCTTTCGATAATCGTCAGCTCGTCGGAATTAAACTGCTTCATGCGGTTTTCCAACTGAGTAGAATTCGCTGCCGTGCCGTCGTCGTTCGTCTGAAGAGCATGGATGAACAGGAGCAATTCCTCCGACCGCACCTCATTTCGAAGTTCAATTGTACGCAGAGTGGTCAGCAGCATGCGTTCGAGCAGATCCAGCCGATTTTTCTCTTTTCGGAGCATCTCCAATTGCATGCGAATCGCGTGCGTCCATGTTTCCGCGCGAAACCACCCGGCCCCCTCTTCCAATACACTCCGAATTTGCGGGAGCGTAAAGCCAAGCTGCTTTAACATGGCAATATGATGCAGCTTCATGATGTCGTCTTGGTTATAGTACCGGTAACCGGTATCCGATACGTAGGAGGGTTTCAGGATCCCCAATTCGTCATAATAGCGCAGCGTCCGAATCGAAATGCCGGCCTCTTTGGCCAGTTGCCCAATTTTATACATCTCTGGTTGCACCTCCCGCCACCTATACTAAACCCTCACGTATAGGTGAGAGTCAAGAAGGTGGAGCCTGTTTTTCCAGTCCATTTTACAGGAAGCCATTAGGAGGACAACAAGCAGCAGAAAAGTGAAGAACCGAGCATATGCTCAAAGAGGGAGCTTCTTCATGCCAAGGCTATTGTTGGACAACAGAGAAAGCGCTTGCAGGAGGGGAGACGAGGAGACGCGGCGAAAACAACCGATAGCGGTATCTGCACTGATCCTGATCTAACGAGGAGTGTGAGTCTGATGGATTTTCGATTGTCAGAGGAGATCCTGTCGTTGAAGCGAGGCATACGCGAGTTTATCGATCACGAAGTGGAGCCGTACGCAATGGAAATCGAAGAAAAAGATGATATTCCCGGGAAAATCATGGAGCTGTCAAAGGAAATGGGGCTGTTTGGCCTCAGCATACCGGAAGAGTACGGCGGGCTTGGCGTAGGCATGGTGGGAAAGTGCGCGGCATCGGAAGAGCTGGGACGCACGCACAACGGCTATACGACCGTCATCGGCGGACACATCGGCATCGGTACCGTCGGCATTGTCGAGATGGGGAGCGAAGCGCAAAAACGCAAATACTTGCCTGACATGGCCGCGGGAAACCGGATCGGCGCCTTTGCCCTGACCGAGCCGAGCGCGGGATCAAACGCGACCAATCTCAAGACGACTGCCGTGAAAAAGGGCGACAAGTACATTCTCAATGGCAGCAAGCACTACATCACCAATGCGTTTATTGCGGACGTCTTTACGGTCATGGCGGTCACCGACCCTTCCAAAGGATCGAAAGGCATCACGTCCTTCATCGTCGAAAAGGGTTTTCCCGGTTTCCACGTCGGGAAGAAGGAGAAAAAAATGGGGCTGCACGGATCCCATTCCGCCGAGCTGTTTTTTGAGGATTGCGAAGTTCCTGCGGAAAACGTGCTGGGGGTAGAAGGGCAAGGCTATGTGAACGCCTTGAAAATCCTGACCAACGGACGGGCAGGGCTGGCCGCGCGGAATCTGGGATCCTGCGACAAGCTGCTGGAGATGTCCCTCGACTACGCCCACACGCGAGTCCAGTTCGGCAAGCCGATTTTTGAACAGCAAATCATTCAGCATTACTTGGCGGAGATGGCGTTGGAGACGGAAGCGTTGCGCTCGATGGTGTACCGCGTCGCGTGGATGGTCGACCAAGGCATGAAAGTGATCAAGGAAGCGGCGATGGTCAAGCTGCTCGGCTCGGAGACGTACAACCGGGTAGCGGACAAGGCGGTGCAGATCCACGGCGGCATGGGGTATATCGCGGACTATCCCATCGAGCGCTTCTACCGGGATGCCCGGATTACGCGCATTTACGAAGGGACATCGGAAATCCAGAAAAACATTATTGCTGCCCAGCTGCATGAAGCATACAAGTAAGCCATACAAGGGATGCCCACAGGGGAAGGAAGCACAAAGGAAGCGGCAATCCCTGAGGATACAGCTGAGGGGGCAGGCGTGCAAGAGAGCGTGCAAGAATGCGGGAAAGACAATTCAGCGCCAAATAAAAGAAATGCCTGTGTGACGGCAGCCCACACAGGCATATTTCTTTGTCAGGCTCGCAGAACTGAACAGTGATTCCAGACCGGCAGGATTGCTTTGCACAGTCTCGGCCGCTCAGCGGTGAAGGTGTACAAGCCACCCTACTGCCCGATAATCACGCGCTCTTTTGGATGGTGGTAGCGCACGATCTGCTCTTTCCGCTTGAGGAACAGCAGCAGGTTGATAATCCCGATCCGCCCTACGACCATGGTGATGATCAGGATGATTTTGCCGCCTGTCCCGAGATTCGAGGTGATTCCGGTCGACAAGCCGGTCGTTCCGAAGGCGGAGCACACCTCAAACAGGACGTGCTGGAAGGGCAGATCTTCCATCCAGACCAGGAGTATGACGGCACTGAAGACCAGGATGACAGCGACGAAAAAGACTGTAAATGATTTCATGATGTCTTCTTCGACCAGCTCCCTGCCGAATACCTTGACGTCCTTGTAGCCTCGCATGTTCGCGAACACGGTGGCGATCAGGACAAAGAACGTCGTGGTCCGGATCCCCCCGCCGACACTGCTCGGAGAAGCCCCGATGAACATCATCCCTGACAGCATGATCAGTGTAGGCGTAGACAGCAGGCTGATGTCCATGGTCGCCAGCCCGCCGCTTCGCGAGGAGACCGAGTGAAACAACGAGTAGAACAAGATCTGATCCCACGTCTGCCCCTGGAAAAAGGCGTGCCGCTCAAACAGGTAGATGAGCACGGCGCCTGCTACGATCAAGGAGAAAAAGGTCAGCGTGGTGATTTTGGTAAACAGCGAAAAGGTAAACCGCAGCTTGGCCCGGCGGTACGACAAGTAGGTCCGCAGCTCCACGAGAACGGGAAAGCCGATGGCGCCGCAGATGATCAATATCATGACGATCGACTGAAAAATGTAGTCGTGGGTGAAGCCGAGCATCGAGTTTCCATACAAGTCGAATCCGGCGTTTGTAAACGCGCTGACCGAGGCGAAATAGCCGTGGTAAAACGCGGTATACCAGTCACTGTAATAACCGGCGATCAGAAAGTGGACGCCAAGCAATATCGTGCCCGCAAGCTCGATCATGATGGCAATGACGAGAATATTCCGCATCAGATCGACGAGCCCGGACAATGTGGCGCGATTGTGGTCCGTGGCGATCCAGATGCGCTGCTCCAGTCCGATCTTGTGCCCCAGCAGCAGCCAAAAAAAAGTGCCCAGCGTCATGATCCCGATCCCGCCGACCTGAAAGAGCAGAGTCAAAAACAGGATGCCCCACTGATTGAACACTTCGTGGACGGTGATGACGGTGAGACCTGTGACACTGATGGCGCTTGTCGCCGTGAACAGGGAGTCGATATACGACAGCGACACACCTGGCTTGTGGAAGATAGGCAAGCACAAGAGCACCGAAGAGACCAGAATCAGCCCCACATAAAAAAAGACGATGATTTGCACAGATGTCAAACGGCGTTTTTGAGAGGAAGTTAACAAAACGAATGGCCTCCTGGTTTTTCTTCAAAGGTAATCATACCAAAAAAAGAGAGCGAGCAAAAATGGAGATGTCGACAAAAACAAACCGTTGACAATGGCGTGCTGCCAATGGTAAAGTTCAGAATGTATTTATTGGAAATTTACAACAATTGTGGAAAGGTGGGATTGTCATGATTCGGTTTGTACATCAATGCGGACAAAATTGGATACATGACGGTACCACACGATCCGGGCGAGTAAAGTAAGCACGTTTTACTGTACACGTACACGCGGCGCTGGTTACCTGTCTTCGTAACCCGCGCTTTTTCTGTTCTCAGGAGGGAAAAGGCAGATTGCCCATGGGCGATGTGCCTTTTTTTTCGGAAAAAGGCAGGACTTCTGGTAGCGGCAAAGCCGGAAGCGCAGAGGGGAGCGAGGCTGACCAGCGGTGTTCCACAAAAAAGAGAGGAGCGGAGGGCGGATGTTTTCAGTATTATCGAAGCTCGACTGGTTTTTTCGGGAGCATAAAAAGCGGTATATCGTCGCGATTCTGCTGCTGATTTGCGGCGGCATTCTCGAAGTGGTTCCGCCGAAGATCATCGGGGTGGCGATCGACGAGCTGCAGATGGGGACGATGACCGGGGAGCGATTGCTCCAGATCCTCCTGTTTTATGCAGGGCTGGCGGTCGTCCTCTACTTGGTCAATCTCGTGTGGGTGAACAAACTCTTCGGAGGGGCGTTTCTGGCGGAGCGGACGCTGCGATCGAGGCTGATGAGCCATTTTCTGAAGATGACCCCGACCTTCTATCAAAAAAACCGCACGGGCGATTTGATGGCAAGGGCCACGAACGACCTAAAGGCAGTGTCGATGACAACGGGCTTCGGCATATTGACGCTGGTGGACTCGGCGTGCTTTACCGGCGCGATTCTCTTGACGATGGGCTTTTTTGTGAGCTGGAAGCTGACTCTGGCCTCCATATTGCCCTTGCCGCTGATGTCCTATGCGATTCACCGGTACGGGAAGGTCATTCATGAACGGTTTTCCAAGGCGCAGGATTCCTTCGGCGAGCTGAACGATCAGGTGCTCGAGTCGGTGGCAGGCGTCAGGGTCATTCGCGCATACGTACAGGAGACGGCGGACGAAAAGCGGTTCCGCGCGATGACGGACGAGGTGTACGAGAAGAATATCGCAGTAGCCAAAGTCGACTCGCTGATCGAACCGACCGTAAAAATTCTCGTGGGGATCTGCTACATGATCGGCCTCATCTACGGCGGCTACCTCGTCTTCCGCCAGGAGCTGACGCTGGGAGAGCTCGTCGCCTTCAACGTCTACCTGGGGATGCTGATCTGGCCCATGTTTGCCATCGGCGAACTGATCAACGTCATGCAGCGGGGGAGCGCTTCCCTCGACCGCGTCCAGGAGACATTGGCGTATCAGGCCGATGTGACGGACCATCCGGAGCCCCTATCTCCGCAAATTCCGCAAACGATTCAATTCGACCGCGTCACCTTCCGTTATCCGACCGCTCATGTCGACCAGTTGAAAGAAGTTTCCTTCTCCTTGGAGCGGGGACAGACGCTGGGCGTTGTCGGGAGGACAGGGAGCGGCAAGACGACGCTGGTTCGCCAGCTCTTGCGCGAATTTCCGCTCGGGAAGGGCTCTATCACGATATCCGGCACGCCGTTGGAGAGAATCTCGCTCGACACGCTCAAAGGCTGGATCGGCTACGTTCCGCAGGAGCAAATCCTGTTTTCCAAGACCGTGCGGGAAAACGTGCTGTTCGGAAGCAAGGACGGTACGCGGGAGGAGCTGCAGGAGGCTTTGCGGCTGGCCGCCTTTGCCCGTGATGTGACGTTTTTGCCGGAAGGGGTGGAGACGCTCGTCGGGGAAAGAGGGGTAGCTCTGTCGGGGGGCCAAAAGCAGCGCGTGTCGATCGCGCGCGCCCTGCTCATCCAGCCGGAAGTTTTGATTCTCGACGATGCCATGTCGGCCGTGGATGGCAAGACGGAGGCGGAAATGATCGCAAATATTCGCCGGGAGCGCGCAGGCAAAACGACCATCATCACGACGCATCGCCTGTCCGCCGTGAAGCATGCGGATTGGGTGCTGGTGCTGGACGAGGGAAGAGTCGTGGAGGAAGGCACGCATGAGCAGCTCATGGCGCGCGGAGGATGGTACAAGGAACAATACGAGCGTCAGCAAATGGAAGCGCAATTGACGGAAGGCGAGTGATTGCATGTCGACAGGAAAGCGATTATTCCGCTACGCGGCTTATTTCAAGAAAACGATCCTGCTCGGCCTCCTGATGCTGTCCCTGGCGGTGGCGGCAGAGCTGACAGGTCCCTTTTTGGCCAAAAAGATGATCGATACCCACATTCTCGGGATCGAGCAGCCGTGGTACGAGACGGAGGAGCGAAGCGATTCCGCCTTTTATCAAGGGAAATGGTACACCCGCCAAGACCATTTGAGCGGGACGGAGCGGCAGGGCCAGCAAGTACGCGTGCTGCAGGTCGGACGGGACTATTACTTTATCGGGCAGCCGATCGCGGCGGATGGTGCGAGGGAGGTGCGGGATGGTCTGCTCACCGTCGCGGGCGATTCCGGAAGCGCCACGTATCCGGCCCAAAAGCTGTCCGTCCAGGAGGCATTCGGGTTCTTCCGCCCGGAGACGAAGGGTCTTTTGACTCTGGCCGCCGTCTATATGGGACTGATCGCACTGGCGTCGGTCTTTCATTATGGACAAAAGTTCATGCTGCAGAAGTCGGCCAACCAAGTCATCCAAAGGCTGCGGATTGACGTCTTCGCGCACATTCAGCGTCTGCCGATCACGTATTTCGACAATTTGCCTGCGGGGAAGGTGGTTGCCCGCGTCACGAACGACACGGAGGCTGTCCGTGAGCTGTTTACCAAGGTGCTGGACCAGTTTTTCAGCAGCTGCATCTATCTGATCGGGATTTTCGCGGCGCTGTTTCTGCTGGATGTTCGTCTGGCGATGGTTTGCCTCCTTATTCTGCCGATCATGGCGGTCTGGGTCTTCCTCTACCGGAAGTACGCCGCTGCCTACAACCAGGTCATTCGCAGCCGACTGAGTGACATCAATGCCATGATCAACGAATCGATTCACGGCATGGCCATCATCCAGGCGTTTCGCAGGGAGACGGAGACGAAGCGGGAATTCGACGAGATCAACGAAGAGATTTTCGCCTATCAAAAAAAGATGCAGCGCTTCAACTCGCTGGCTTCCTTCAATCTGGTCCAGCTGCTGCGCAACACCGCTTTCGTTTTGTTCATCTGGTATGTGGGCGGAGCGTCCGGCGGGGTAGGAAGCCTGTTCACGATGGGGGTCCTCTACGCATTCGTAGACTATCTGAACCGCTTGTTTCAGCCGATCACGCAAATCGTCAACCAGCTGGCCACGCTCGAGCAGGCTAGGGTAGCGGCAGAGCGTGTCTTTGAACTGCTCGACGAGGAAGGCACGGAAGTCGATCGGGGAAAAATGCCGTGCTATCAGGGAAACGTCCGCTTCGACCGAGTTTCCTTCGCTTACCAGCCTTCCCAATACGTCCTGCGCGACGTATCCTTCGAGGCATGGCCCGGAGAGACGGTTGCGCTGGTTGGCCATACCGGCTCCGGCAAGAGCTCTATCATCAACCTGCTGTTTCGCTTCTACGACGTCAGTCAGGGGGCTGTCATGATCGATGGGCGGAATGTGCAGGATATGACCCGCCAGCAGGTTCGCCAGCACATGGGCATCGTTTTGCAGGATCCGTTTTTGTTCACCGGAACGATTCTCTCCAACGTGACCCTGGGAGACCCGGCAATCACCCGGGAAAAGGCGGAGAAAGCCCTCCGCGACGTAGGAGCGGACCATTTGCTCAAGACCTTGCCCAATGGCTTCGACGAGCCGGTGATCGAAAAGGGAAGCACGCTTTCCGCCGGGCAGCGTCAGCTCATTTCGTTCGCGAGGGCACTGGCGTTTGATCCCGCCATTCTGGTGCTGGACGAAGCCACGGCGAGCATCGACACCGAGACGGAAGGGATCATCCAGGAAGCGCTGGAGGTATTGAAAAAAGGACGGACGACATTCATCATCGCCCACCGCTTGTCGACGATCAAAAACGCCGATCAAATTCTGGTGCTGGATCGGGGAACCATCGTGGAGAGGGGCAAGCATGACGAACTGATGGAGAAGCGCGGAAAGTACTTTCAGATGTATCAGCTGCAGCAAGGGGAGGCTGCGTCAAGCGGCGCGGTCTTGGCATCGCCGTAAAAAGCTGCTCTGGACAACGAAAAAAGCTGCCCGCATGGAACGGTGCCTCCTGTCTAACAGAGGGGGCAGTTCAATGGAAAGGCAGCTTTTTTGCATGAAGTCGCCGGGCTTGCTTACCAGACGAAGAAGAAAATGATCGCAGCCAGTACGATCCGGTACAGAGCGAAAGGCACCAGCTTGATTTTGTTGATCAGCTTCAGGAAGAAGCGAATCGCCAGCAGGGCAAAAACGAATGCGCTAATGAACCCGACGATGAAAAAGGGGAGCGTATCCGCCGTAATGAACTGCCAATGCTTCAGGAGCGACAGAAAGCTGGCGCCCGCCATGACAGGAACCGCCATGATGAAGGTAAAGTCGGAAGCGGCCCGGTGACTGAGACCGAGCAAGACCCCTCCGGAGATGGTGGAACCGGAGCGGGAAAAACCGGGCCAGAGCGCAATACACTGGAACAAGCCAATGATGAATGCCTGTTTGTACGTAATTTGGTCGACACTCGCCGCTTTCGGCTTTCCTGGGCGGAACCAGTCGGCGGCGATCATCAGCAGCGCGCCGGCCACGAGTCCGATCAATACGGTGTTGACCGAGAACAGATACTCATCGATGTAGTCGTTGAACAGCAATCCCAATACGGCAGCCGGCAAAAGTCCGACGATCACCTGAGACAAACGGAGCTTGTGGCCTGGGCCGTTGCCATCCGGGGAGATTTTTTTGAGTCCGAGAAGACTGAGAAAGCGATCCTTAAAGACGATGACGGCTGCTAGAATCGAGCCGAGCTGGATGACTACCTTGAAAGTATTCGCGACTTCCGGTGAAAACAGCAGTTTTGAATGCAGTAAGGTATCATCGACGATAATCATGTGCCCAGTTGAGGAGACGGGCGCGAATTCCGTGAGTCCTTCTACGAGTCCCAACACAAACGCCACGAAAATTTGCCAAAGATCCATGGTTACTCACCTTTCCAAAAACGCCTCTCTAGTTTGGGCGCACGTGTAATAGAATTGTCCCTCATACACTTTAATATAAATGCTGCAAAATAGTAAGCCTTTCCTTGCTGGGAGGGGAAAACCAAAAGGAAGATACGTTTCACACCAGGGAAACGGTACAGGTCTTCTGTAAAAAAGGCGGCGTAAAAATTGGCTACTCAGACAACAAGAGGAAAGGTATGATAAAGACAGTCATTTGCCTACTGCAAGGAAAAGGAGGAACCGTTATGCCGCAATTAATCGTGCGAGGGATCAAGGCAGAACAATTGGCGACCGTCAGCGAGCCGCTGCTCACGGAGCTGGCTGCGCTCTGCGGGTGCGGAACGGACAATTTTACCATCGAATGTTTGCATACGACAGGCGTGTTTGGAGGAAAAGTGGTAGAATCCTATCCGTTCATCGAGGTAGGTTGGTTCGAGCGCGGTCAGGAGACAAGAGATCGGTTTGCCGAAATCGTGACCAGGCATGTCCTGTCCCTCGGCATTCCCGAGGTGGAAATGGCTTTCATCCCTTACCAAAAGGAAAGCTACTACGCAAACGGCAAACATTTTTAGACAAGATCGAGATTTTCCGTGCTGTCGATTTCCCGGGAAAGATTTTGAGGATTCGACAGGGGAAAGAAGAAGACCAGCCCCGCATGATGGATGGGAGGCTGGTCTTCCTTATTTGACGACGGGTGTCGCGATATCCTCTGCCCAGTCCAAAATGAAAGCCGCTTGATTGGAGTTGAGCGGGGATGGCAATTCGGTCCTGGAAAAGAATCGGTGTTCATAGCCTAATAAATCGAAGCCGTTCCGTACACAGAAAGCTCTTGCTGTCGGGCGATGGAGTGTGACGGTTGCGTTTGCCGTAAAAGGTGCTGCTTATTCCCTTACAGCAGACCGGCGATGTTGGACAATGTGAGCTCGGCTCCGTGTATCGCATTGCGGAAAGTACCATTCGACGACTCGTCCAGATGGTATTCGCGCAGCGCGTCGGTGTCCTTGAGCATATTCCCCGTCAGGATGCAGACAGCCGTCTCGTCCTTGTCGATGACCTGCCGGGATACGAGCTTGCGCAGCCCCGCTACAGTCGCGGCAGAGGCCGGCTCGCAGCCGATCCCGCTCTTGTCGACCAGCGCTTTGGCATCCAAAATTTCCTGATCGGTTACCGAGCAGGTCACGCCCCGTGTCTCCTCGATCGTGCGCAGCGCTTTTTTCCAGCTCGGCGGATTCCCGATGTTGAGCGCAGATGCACGGGTATAAGGAGCAGGCTCAGGGATCAGCTCGCTGCGCCCTTCCGACATCATGCGATGAAACGGACTGGCTCCCTCGGCCTGGATGAGCGCGACACGGGGCAGCTTGTCGATCAATCCGAGCGATTTCAGGTCTTGCAGGCCTTTCCCCAGTGCGGTGACATTGCTGAGTGCGCCGCCGGGGATCACGACCCAATCAGGCAGCTTCCAGTCGAGGTACTGGGCGATTTCGTAAACGATGCTTTTTTGCCCTTCGATTCGGAAAGGGTTGATCGAATTGCAAATGTAAAGTCCGAGCTCCTTGCTATGCTGCTCGTAAAAGCGGATACCGTCGTCATAGGTGCCGTCAAAGCTGATGACCTTGGCGCCGTAAGCGAGCGTCTGCATCACTTTGTTCAGGGAAATGTTCTTGTTGGGGACGAACACGTACGATTCGCCTCCCGCGATGCTCGCGTACATGGCGAGTGATGAAGACGTGTTACCCGTCGAGGTGCAGGTAAAGCGCCGGTAGCCAAGCGAGCGTCCATGGGAGACAGCGACGGTCATGCCGTTGTCCTTGAAGGAGCCGCTCGGGTTTTCGCTCTGCGCCTTCAGCATGACCTGGCGGTTGCCGGTGTACGACGAGATCAACTCGGAGGCGTACAGTCCGGTGTTGCCCTCGTATTTGGTGGCGATGTACTCTTCGGGCAGGTCGGGAAAGATCAGCTCCTTGTAGCGCCACACCCCGCTGGCGTAAGGAGTCATGCGCTCGGACAGCCGATCGTGAAAGACGCGCTTGAGCTGTTCGGCGTCCAGGTGCCGAAAGTCGTGAGCAATGTCAAACAGTCCGCCGCACTCACACTGATAGGCGAAGGATTCTGCGGGGGATTCCTTGTGGCAGTCGACACAAACCAGTTTCATCATACGTGAGATTCATCCCGTCCAGGGAACGGGTGGCTCTCTCCACCTCTTTTCTCTGTATTTGCCGGCCCGTAGAAACCGGCTTCTGCCCTTTATAGTAGCGGGACGACTCCTGGATGTAAATGCGAAATATTCGTAATAATAGGCCGAATAAAAGACAGGACAGCGTATGGAGGCACGCTCATCCTGTCTTTCGCTACAAGCTTTTATTCAGCTCCTGCAATTCCTCCGGGGTGAGGTCGCGCCACTGCCCGACCCGCAAATGGCCCAGGTGAATGTTCATGATCCGCACCCGCTTCAGCTGCCGCACCTGGTAGCCGAACGCCTGGCACATGCGGCGGATCTGTCGATTGAGGCCTTGGGTGAGGATGATCTGAAAGACGCGGTCGCCGAGCTTGGTCACTTTGCAAGGCTTGGTGACTGTACCGAGGATGCGGACCCCGCCGGCCATTCCTTGCAGGAAGGTTGGCGTTATCGGCTTGTCCACGGTGACGATGTATTCCTTTTCGTGATTGTTCTCGGCTCGCAGGATCTTGTTGACGATGTCGCCGTCGTTGGTGAGCAGTATCAGTCCTTGGGAGTCCTTGTCCAGTCTCCCGATGGGAAAGATGCGCTCCGGATGTCCGACAAAGTCGATGATGTTTCCTTTTACGTGCAGCTCGGTCGTGCAGGTAATGCCGACAGGCTTGTTCAAGGCGATGTAGACATTTTTTTTCTTCGGGCCGACGGGATTGCCGTCGATCCGCACATCGTCTCCCGGATCGACGGTGCTGCCCAGCTCTGCCGGGCGGCCATTGATCGTTACGCGTCCCGCTTCGATGAGCTTGTCGGATTCTCTGCGCGAGCAAAAGCCGGTTTCGCTAATGTACTTGTTGATTCGCATGGAACGTTCCTTTCATGACTTCTGCTGCTTTTCCAGCAGTTTTTGGCGCCAGGGCAATGCGAGCTCTTCCACTTCCAGCATTCGCTGGATCACTTTTGGATCCGGAGATTTTTCGTGGAAGTACAAGTGATGGATCGAGGCGACGGTCACCTGAAGCGGATGGGCAGACAGCTGAACGATAGGAGAATCCTTCTTGATGATTCCTTCCTGCAGGACGCGGAAAAAGTAGCCGGTATAGCCGGTCTCGATGATCTTCTTCAGCAGCAGGTTGTTGCCGTTGCGCTTGTTGATCGTCCCGCACGGATAGCGGCCTTGCGCTACCTGCAGGATCGCATCCCCGAACTGGTAGACGTCCCCGATGCACACCTGGTCCTCCCGCATATTTTCGGCGGTTACATTTTCCCCAAATGCGGATTTATCCAGGGGCTGCTCAAAGACCCGCTCCCAATGGGCATAATGTTCAAAAGGATAGAGGCAGACGACGCGATCCGGGCCGCCATGGTACGCATGGTTGGCGACGTCGTCCTCTTCGATGCGATGAGAGCGGACGTGCAGCTCGTCGGCTTGCTCCTTCCAGATGCCCGAGCGGAAGTCCTGTCCGTTGTATTGCTTTTCCTTGGGCAAGCCCTTGCTTATGTATACGATTTTTCGGCTTGACATTTCATCCACTCCCCACTTGTGCACTCCTTTCATACTATAACAAATCACCCTCCGCTTACCACTCCCGGGGGACAAAGGTGCCCAACTCTGGTATGATGGTAAAAAGGCAGGCACAGGAGGCTTACGTACCATGCAATCGTCAGGTGTGGTTTTGCACACGGATAAATACCAAATCAATATGATGTACGCCCACTGGATCAACGGAACACACAATCGCAAAGTGGTCTTCGAGGCTTTTTTCCGCAAGCTTCCCTTCGGCAATGGCTACGCGGTGTCGGCAGGGCTGGAGAGGATCGTCGCCTACATAAAGAATTTGCGCTTTGAAGAAAGCGATCTTGCGTATTTGAGCCAGATGGAGGAGAACTACGACCCGGGATTTCTGGAAGAGCTGCGCAATCTGCGCTTCACGGGCTCGCTGTACTCGGTCAAGGAAGGGACGCTGGTCTTTCCGAATGAGCCGCTGATTCGCGTCGAAGGGCGGATGATCGAAGCCCAGCTGGTCGAGACAGCCCTCTTGAACTACATGAACTACCAGACCTTGATCGCGACCAAGGCGTCCCGCATCAAGAACGTGGCAGGCTCCGACATTCTCATGGAGTTCGGGACGCGGCGGGCGCAGGAAGCCGATGCCGCGCTGTGGGGGACGAGAGCGGCGTACCTGGCCGGATTCGATGCGACTTCCAATATGCTCGCGGGAAAAATGTTCGACATCCCGACCAAAGGGACGCACGCCCATTCGTGGGTGCAGAGCTTTGACAGCGAGGAAGAGGCGTTCGAACGGTTCGCGAAGGCGCTGCCGGGCCAGGTGACGCTGCTCGTGGATACGTACGACACGCTGAACAGCGGGGTGCCCCATGCGATCGCCCTGGGCAAACGGCTGGAGGCGGAAGGGAAAAAGCTGGATGCGGTGCGGCTCGACAGCGGGGACCTCGCCTACCTGTCCATCAAGACTAGGGAGATGCTGGATAAAGCGGGACTTTCCTACGTGAAGATCGTCGCCTCCAACGACCTCGACGAGCACACGATACTGAGCCTCAAAGTGCAGGGGGCACGCGTAGACAGCTGGGGGGTCGGCACACAGCTGATTACGGCCGCAGACCAGCCGACGCTGGGCGGCGTCTACAAGCTGGTGGCAAGGGAAGGCGCGGACGGAAGCTACTTGCCGACGATCAAGATTTCGGGCAATCCGGAGAAAGTGACGAATCCCGGGATCAAGGATATGTATCGGCTGATCGATCCGGAGACGAACAAGGCCATTGCGGACTACCTGTGCTTCCCGGAGGAGCAGCAGGTGCCGAAGGGAGAGGCGCTGCATCTGTTCAACCCGAGCCACCCGTACCTGAACAAGCAGTTGAAGAAGTACAGGGCCGAGGCGCTTCTGGTTCCGATCTTCCAGGACGGCGAGCTGGTCTACGATCTGCCGTCCCTGGATGAAATCCGGACGTATCACCGCGAGCAGCTGGGCTTGTTCTGGCCAGAGTACTTGCGGATGCTCAATCCGGAGCACTACCGCCTGTACATGAGCGACGAAGTGTGGGAAACGAAAAATCGGCTGATGAAAGAGCATATGAAAAAGTAGCCTGGAGAGCAGCGTCCTTGGGGGAAAAACCTTCGCCCATGGACGTTGCTTTTTTTGGTTCCAGCCATTATCCTAGCAGGAAGGAATGTATTTTTGTCGAATTAGTCGGATTATTGTTTTTCTGCCTGATTTGCAAAGGATGGAAAGGGGGATACTCATGCCAATCAAATTGCCTGACGAGTTGCCAGCTACCGAGATACTGGCGAAGGAAAATATTTTCGTGATGAAGGAAAGCCGGGCTTTCACGCAAGACATCCGGCCGCTGCGCATCGTCATCTTAAACCTGATGCCGCTCAAGGAAACCACGGAGACGCAGTTGCTCCGCCTCCTGGGGAACACGCCGCTGCAGGTGGAAATCGTGCTCTTGCACATGTCCAGCCACACCTCCAAAAACACATCGGAAGAACATTTGTCCCTATTTTATAAAACGTTTGAGGAAATCAAGGATGAGCGCTTTGATGGCATGGTGATCACGGGAGCGCCGGTCGAGCAGCTCGAATTCGAGGAGGTCACGTATTGGCGGGAGCTCCAGCAAATTCTCGACTGGAAAATGACGAATGTGACGTCGACCCTGCACATCTGTTGGGGAGCACAAGCTGCCCTCTACCATCACTTTGGGGTTCCCAAGCATCCGCTGCCGGAAAAGATGTTCGGAATATTCCCGCACACGCTGAACAAGAAAAACGTCAAGCTGCTGCGCGGGTTTGACAACTACTTCTACATTCCGCATTCGCGGCATACGGAAAACCGCCGCGAGGACATCGAGAAAGTGCCGGAGCTGGAGATCCTGTCGGAGTCGGATGAAGCGGGGGTCTACATGGTGGCTACCACAGACGGGCGGCAAATTTTCGTGACAGGGCACGCGGAGTACGATCCGACGACCCTGCAGGATGAATATCGGCGGGACATAAACAAAGGGCTGGACATCGCGGTTCCGCGCAATTACTACCCGAAGGACGACCCGACCCGCGAGCCGATCGTCACGTGGCGTGCCCACGCCAATCTGCTGTTCTCCAACTGGCTGAACTACTATGTCTACCAGGAGACGCCGTACGAGTTGAACCCCGTCAAGCAGGCGGAAACATCCAGATAAAAGAAAACAGCCATCCGCATCAATCGGGTGGCTTTCGTTATTTCAGGATCGGCGTCGTGCAGGGAAAAGGCAGGGCGGGCAGAATGCAGAATATGGAAACGACAATCGGTGATGGACGCTTGGAGCTTGCCGCATGGACGACTCCCATGCCTTGCGATCCGGCGGACACGCCATGACCGAAGGGATCAGGACATGAACAATTTGCAGGGAAAGGTAGCGCTCGTGACGGGGGCCAGCTCTGGAATCGGGCGGGCGACAGCGGAATTGCTAGCAGCACGTGGGGCGAAAGTAGCCCTTCATTATCATGCCAACCAGCATGGAGCAGAGGAAGCGGAAGCAGCGCCCCGCGTGACGTCGCGGAAATGATCGCGTTTCTGGCATCGGACGCAGCGGATTACATCACCGGAGAAATCATCAATGCGAGCGGCGGCAGATAACGGGCAGGTACATACTGTAATCGGCGTATCCAAATGCCGATATAGAAAAATGTGGTAGGAAAAAGTGGAAGGAGAGATCGAGATGAGAAAGACCCATGGCGTCTTGCGGGGATGGCAGAAAGCAGCTCTCGCCGCGGCAGTTGCGCTCGGAGTGGCGCTGTCCGGCGCGGCACACACACCGGTATACGCCAAGACGGAAAAGGCGGAAGCTGCCCAGAAGAAGCTGACCAAGCTGAGCGTCGATGCCAAAACGGTCAAGCTGAAAAAAGAAGGGACACAGCAGCTGACGCTGACCGCCGCTTATAATGACAGGACGACAGAGAACGTCACGGAGCAGGCAGACTGGAGCATCTCGGACAGCGAGATAGCGACCGTGGAAGCTGGGCTGGTGACGGCCCTCCAATCCGGCAAGGCAAAAATCAAAGCGACTTACGGCGGCAAGTCCGTGACGATCCCGGTCGAGATTGAGCTCATCTCCAAGCTGGCGCTCGATCAGAAAAAGCTGGCGCTGAGAAGCGGAGAGACCAAGCAAATCGTCGCCACCGCGACCTACTCGGACAAGGCCACAGCCAACGTCACAGAGGGAGCAGAATGGGAGACAGCGGACAGTAAAATCGCGACAGTCGAAAAGGGTCTCGTCACAGCTGTCGGCTTTGGAAAAACGAAAATAACGGTCACCTACGGCGGCAAGACGACGACGATCCCGGTGGAAGTGGACGTCATCTCCAAGCTGGCGCTAGATCAGAAAAAGCTGGCGCTGAGCAGCGGAGAGACCAAGCAAATCGCCGCCACCGCGACCTTCTCGGACAAGAAGACAGCCAACGTCACAGAGGGAGCAGAATGGGAGACTGCGGACAGTAAAGTCGCGACAGTCGAAAAGGGTGTCGTCACAGCTGTCGGCTCCGGAAAAACGAAAGTAACGGTTGCCTACGGCGGCAAGACGGTGACGATCCCGGTAGAAGTGGACGTCATCTCCAAGCTGGAGCTCGATCAGAAGAAAGTCTACGTCAAACCAGGCGACTTCCTGACGTTGAAGCTGACGGCGACTCTGTCCAATGGCAGCAAAGTGGACGTCACGGAAAAAGCCGAGTGGACGACCAGCGATGCCAAGGTCGTCACGGTAGAAGGCGGCGTCGTGACAGGCGTCGGATCCGGCAAAGCTAAGCTGACTGTCAAATACGGCGGGAAGACCGTCACTCTGCCCGTAGAAGCCGCCGTCATTTCCAAGTTCGAGGCGGAAGTGAAAAAGCTCACGCTGAAGCCAGGGGAGAGCAAAGACGTCAAAGCAATGGTCACCTATTCGGACAAAACGAAAGCAGACGTGACGGAACAGGCGTACTGGGTATCGCTGGATCAATCCGTCGCCGTGGTAGAAGGCGGCAAGATTCTTGGGGTCAAGGCCGGCAAGGCTACCATCGTCGCTACGTACAATGGAAAACGGGCCAATGTGCAGGTCACGGTGGAAGAGCAAAAGCAAAAGTAATGACACGCAAGCATTCATGGAAAAGCTGCCTCCCCAGGCGGCTTTTTTGTGGTCGAATTGATTTTCTATATAGTAGGAGTTTTGCTGAACATAACGTATTTAGGATGTGGAAAAATATGGGTGATGGAGGCGGAGCTCTTGCCAAAAATGATCAAAGCTTGTGTGGCGTTTGTCCTGCTTATTTTTGTTGCAGGATGCTCTTCAACCGAGTGGTCCTATCGTTATGAGGGGAAGACCGATAACTGGATTGCGGTCGCTGAAATCGTCCCGGATCAAGAAACCGGTGCCCGGTTCATAGGGAAAATCAAAAATGGTACCGATAAAAAAGTCAAACGTATCGAGTATCAGGCCGAGGTGACGAGCACGAGCCAGCTTTCAGGAAAGCTTGAAAACCCTGTTTTTACAGAGGGATTCATCGTTTTGTTTGAAGATATCCCGAATACGGATCAAGCAAGGAAAGACTTTCAAAATGGTGTGACGGAAGAGGAAATCAAACGTTTCTTTGGAGAATATCCCGTTTATCGGATCACTTGGCTGGATGAGCTCGGAAATGAGCAAAGTGAAACGATTCGGCTGAATTTTGTCGAGCACAACTAAAATCATGCTGCGGGTGATATGTCCCCGCTCATTCCTGGCGGAGTACGCCCCCCCGGCGTCTCCTGTGGTAAGCTGGTAGTACCAACGAGGAGACACAGACGGGGGTTTCTTTATGGACATCAGGCAGTTGCAGTACTTTGTAGAAGTGGTCAATCAGAAGAGCTTTACCAAAGCAGCCGGCACTTTGCACGTCTCGCAGCCTAGCATCAGCAAGATGATCAAGGCCCTGGAGGAGGAGTTGGGGATCGTGCTGCTGGATCGGACGGAGCGGAAAATGGAGCTGACGGACGGGGGACAGCTGGTCTACGAGCACGCGGTGAAAATGCTCCAGCTCATAGACAGCCTGTCTTCGTCTATCGGGGAGATACGTGGCATGGAGCGTGGACGGGTCAAGCTCGGGATGATGCCGACTGTGGGATCGTTTCTGTTGCCGAATGTGATCGCGCTGTTCAAAAAGCGCTACCCCGGCATCGACATCGAAATGAAGGAGTACAGCGCCAAGCTGTTGGAAGTCCAGGTGGAGCAGGGCAGCATCGACGCCGGCCTGACCGTTCTGCCAGCCGATACGGACCAGTTCACTGCGGTTCCGTTGGTGGCGGAAGAATTGGTCGCCATCGCCCATCGGGATCATTGGCTCGCCGAAAGGGAGTCGGTGAATTTGGCGGAGCTCAAAGAGGAAGCATTCATCCTGTTTACGGAAGAATACGCTATCCATGATGTGGTCAAGAAGGCGTGCCAGCTCTCCGGCTTCGAGCCGAAAGTCGCGTATATGAGCTCGCTTTGGGATTTCGTCGGCGAGATGGTGGCGACCGAGCTCGGAATCTCGCTTGTCCCGCGTTCAATTGTGCGGAGGCTGAACAACAGTGAGCTGGTCACGGTCAAGATCTCGAAGCCGGCGATTGATTGGCAGTACGCGCTCATTTACCGCAAAGACCGTTATTTGTCGCACGCGGCGCGGGCCTTCATCGCGTTTGCTAGGCAGCATTTGTCTCCATAACCAAACGGAATCGATTCTATGATAGTTATGTATTGTACGAATAGTGCCGAGAGCAATTAGAATGAAACCACAACATGTGAAAGCGGAGTGGTTTGGATGAAGAGATGGCTCTCGGCGTTGCCGCAAATCTTGCTGCTGCTGATGTTTGCCTGGGCGGGAAAATGGCTGTCCGCTGTATGGCAGCTTCACGTGCCCGGCAGTCTGATCGGCATGGTCCTCCTGTTTCTGTGCCTGCAACTGGGCTGGATACGGCTGAATTGGGTAGAGGCGGGCGCTACGCTCCTGTTCTCCCAGATGATTTTGTTTTTTGTGCCGGCGATTGCGGGGATCATGCAATATCCGTGGCTGCTCGGAATCAAAGGACTGCTCGTCCTGATTGTCGTCGTGAGCGGCGCTGCGCTCGTGATGATTTCGACAGGCGTCTTGGCTGAGCGTGTGTTCAGGGCCGGAGAGGTGAAGCAGCATGATTCTGTGGAAAATATGTAGCATCCTCGCGACCGTGCTCCTATTCGCAGCGGCAAAACGGCTGAATCGGATGAAGCCGGGCTTGCTGTTTTCGCCGGCCGTTCTCGCCCCTGCGGGCATCATCGTGCTGCTGGTGGCGACCGGCACCCCATTTCAGGAGTATGCAAAAGGAACCGATCTCTTCAATGAGATGCTTGGAGCGGTCACGGTCGCGTTTGCCATCCCGCTCTACCGCAACTGGCCCATTCTCGTCTCGCACTGGCGGATGATTGTGCTCAGTCTGGCCACCGGCTCGCTGATTGCGGTGATGGCCGGGGTCTCGACGACGATGCTGCTCGGGCTGGGAAAGGAAGCGGCGATCAGCGTCATCCCGCGCTCCATCACACTGCCGATCGCGGTGGGACTGTCCGAATCGATCGGGGGGATATCTTCGATGACGGCGCTGTTCGTCATGCTGACCAGCTTTGCCGGCGTCTTCTGGGGGCCGATTCTCATCCGAAAAATGAGGCTGCGGCATCCGGTCTCGGTCGGTTTGATGTACGGCATGGGGGCTCACGTGCTGGGGATGTCCAAGGCGTTTGAGCGGGGCGAGCTGGAAGGAGGCAGCGCCACGCTCGCATTGATTGCCGGTGCGGTCATGACAGTGGTATGGGCATTTCTTTTGCTGCCGGTCATCCAGTCATGGCTGGCGGTATAGTAAGAGTGAACGGGAGTAAAGAGGCCGGCATGGGGCTGGCCTCTTTTTGTACAGATAGGAATATATAAAATTCCTATCCAGTACAAGGGCAACATAGCGAGACTTCGAACACAGTGAGATAGCGAGACTTGTGCCCTTTGGGTAACCGCGGCTCCGCCAAAAGGCATGGCGTAGCCAGGTTTTCTAATCTGGCAATAACCGTATAAATATTTATAATGATGTATAAATATAAGTAGCTTTGGAGGGAATACCATGCGCATCCATTCATTTACGATGGAGCTGTACGAGGAAGTAACCGCCCTGTGGCGGCGGGCCGGACTGAACTTGTCCCGTTCGGATACGCCGGAAGGCATTCGACGAAAACTGGAGCGGGATGGGGAGCTGTTTTTGGTGGCGCGAGCGGACGACGGCAGCATTGTCGGAGCGGTGATGGGAAGCTACGATGGCCGCCGGGGCTGGGTCAATCATTTGGCGGTCGACCCTGACTGCCAGGGGCAAAATCTGGGGACACAGCTGATGCAGGAGCTGGAACAAAGACTTGCCGCGGTAGGCTGCGACAAGGTAAATCTGCTGATCGAGCCGGAGAATGGGGCGGTACAGTCGTTTTACCGCAAACTGGGCTTTTCACGAGACGAGTTAATCTTCATGGAAAAGTGGATAAAGCCCACCTAAAATTCCGCGAAAGGTGTATGATAGATCCAGACTAACAATGAACTCATACTACCAAGGAGGATCTATGAAACCGATTTATGCCGTCCTCTTGCTCTTTACCAGCTTGCTTTGGGGAGGAAACTTCGTCGTCGGCAAGTTTTTGGTCGGTCATGCCTCTTCGCTGACGTTGACCGATTTGCGCTGGATCATTGCGGTCGTCTGTTTGATCCCGTTGGTTTGGATTCGGGAAAAGCGGATTTTGCCGTCCAAACAGGCTGTACTTCCCTTGATTCTGATGGGGGTGACCGGTGTTGCCCTGTTTAATCTGTTCATGTTCTGGGCGCTGGAGAAAACGGATGCCACGAACGTCGGGCTGTTGTCTACGCTGAATCCGGTGTCCATCGCGATTTTTTCGTTCCTGCTGATCAAAGAAAAGATCAGACCGCTGCAAATTGTGGCGATGCTCATCTCCTTTTCAGGCGTGCTGGTGGTGATGAGCAAGGGCGATATGACGCACTTGGCGAATTTGCATTTCAACGTGGGCGATCTCTGGATGCTGGCTGCGGTCGCGATGTGGGGAATTTATTCCGTATGCGGGCGCTGGGCGATGAAGAGCGTCAGCCCGATGATGTCGACCCTGTATTCCGGGTTGTTTGGAGTCGTGCTGATGCTGCCGTTCAACCTGACGACCTTTACTGTGCAAAATACGAGCTGGTCGTTCTGGCTGTCTCTGTTCTACGTCGGGGTAATGGCGACGGTGGTCAGCATGGTGCTGTGGAATGTCGGTGTGCAAAAGGTAGGGGCTACCTCCGCCGGCATGTTTCTCAACTTCAACCCGATTTTCACGGCGATCCTCGCCTTCCTTTTGCTGGACGAAAGAATGACGGGGGTGCAGCTGCTGGGCAGCGTCATCGTCATTGCCGGCTGTTACCTGTTTTCCCGGTTGAAAAATGTTTCGCTGAAGGGAAAGTCTGTCGTCAGGCAGGCTGATCTATAACGAAATGCTAACGTGGCTCCCCGCCTGTTTTTCAGGCGGGGTTTTTCGCGCTGGACAGAAAGTCGATTTTCTTTTCACACGTGGACCTGGACTTCCGCATAGACATAATCATGATGGACTGCGAGAAGGGGGATACCCATGATTGTGATTGCCGGAAATCAGGTGAGCCCGTCTGCATTGGCGGCAGACAGGGGACTGAACGCGGTGCAGGCCGAAGTCGTCGCCAGGATGGCAGCAAGCCCGGAAGTGTTTGAATATTCGTCAGCGGATTTGCTGCAATTCGAATTGAAGATGAGAGACCATCTCGTCAGGTCAGCCAAGGCGCTTTTTGCCAGCGGGATCGCTTTTTCCACGTTTGTGGACTCGCGCTGCAATGAAGCGTACTGGAACCGGACCGAGCTCGGCGGGTTCCGTCTGCGGGAGGGCATACTGCCTTCGCAAGGCATCATTGATATTTTTCGAAATGGAAGGCTGTACGCGACGGAGTGCGCCACAGCCATGGTCATCATCCTGTATCATGCGACGCTGAAATCGATCCGGCCGGCAGACTTTGAGCGGCTGTTTGCGGACATCCTGCTCTACGACTGGCGCTACGACCAGGATCTGGATCTGCAAACGGCTGTGACGAGCACGTTTTTGCCGGGAGATATCCTTTATTTCGCCAACCCCGATTACAACCCGGAGAAGCCGTGGTGGCAAGGAGAGAATGTCGTTGATCTGGGGAGGGGTCTGTACTACGGGCACGGAGCAGGGATCAAGACTGCCGAAGAGGTCGTTGGCTTTTTGAACGATGAAAGGCGGCCGGGAGCGTTCCGCTCGGCTTATCTTGTCAATCAGGCGACAAGGCCGGGCTTCGCCTATCTATCCCGGTTCAGCGACAGCCCACCGGGGGCGCCGGGCCCGATCAACCAGGTGAGCACGCACATCACGGCCCGGATCGGATCGACGGTCTGGAGGGGGTAGCACCAAAAAGAAGCCTCGTCTCCACAAAAGGGAAACGAGGCGTTTTGCACTCGATGCTACTTGAAACGGCTGATTGAGAACATGGAGAGATCGTGCGTGGCCGAACCCTTCGTGAGCAGCTCGCTGGCAGCCTCGCCGACTGCGCTCGCAAATTTGAAGCCGTGCCCGGAGAAGCCGGCGGCCAGCACGATCTGCGGATAGTCAGGGTGGCGGTCGATGACGAAGTGCTCGTCGGGCGTCATCGTGTAGAGGCAGACGCGCCCTTGGCGCAGTGGTCCCGCAGCCTGGGGCATGTACGTCTCCAGAAACGAGCGCACGTCGCATTCATCGGGCAGGAGTGCGCCAAACGTGCGTTCCAGCTGGTCGGGATCGACCGCAAGTCCGCCGTCGTGCCTGCCGATCTTGACACCCGCTTGATCGATGCTGGGGAAGCCGTAGTAGGAGGAATCCTCCAGGTGGAAAATAAAAGCAGGAAATTGATCAGAGCTGTACAATTCCTCGTCCGCACCGAACCAGGCGACAGTTTTTCGAGTCGGGACGAGAGGCAGGACGTGGCCGAGAGAAGCGAGCAGCGCCGGATTCCATGCACCTGCGCTGAGCAGCAGCTTGTCAGCTTTGTACGTGGCGGTTTTGGTCACGACGATCACGCCCTCGCCGTCCGGCTTCAGATCGGTTACGGCAGACCCGGTGTGGATTGTTGCGCCGGCGGCGATTGCCAGCTCGCGGTAAGCGCGGATGCACGCTTCGGGGTAGAGGACTCCCGAATTCGTCTCCAGGCAGCCGTAGAAACCGGCGGGCAAGCGGATCCCCGGCCAGCGGGCATTGACTTCATCCGCACCGAGCACTTCCAAGGGAAGGCTGTATGCTTCGGCGCTTTCCCGCAGCTCTCGCAGGAACGGAGAAGGGAGAGGACCCGCACTGAGGACTCCTGTCTTTTCGAACAGCTTGGTACCGGCAGCCTCCTGCAGTTCCAGCCAAAGCTGCTGGGCGCGCAGGACGAGGGGCACATACCCTCTGCCCTCCCCGTAGGCATGCCGGATGATGCGAGTGTCACCATGGTGGCTGCCCATCGTATGAGGGGGATCGTAAGCATCCAGCAGCAGTGTGCGTACACCCTGCTTGGCCAGGTAATACCCGGCTGCCATGCCCATCGATCCTGCCCCGACAACGATCACCTCGTAGTTTTCCATGTGAATCCCTCCGATTCGTTGAACGTAAACACGTCCTTGCAAGTCATTGATTTTATTATCCTACAAGAACGGTCGGAAAACGAGATGATTGTTGCGAAATTTCCGAAAGAAGCTTGCGGGCATACTTCGAGGGAGATGGAAATGATGGCGCGGTAAAATAAGCGAGCAAACAGTAAAATGCCATTTTTTCCAAAGGAGAGCTTGATCCAGATGAGTCACATTACCATCCATCCCAAAATTTTGTACTACGGAACTCCCGTCATCCTGCTGTCGACCGAAAATACGGACGGTTCCACCAACATCAGTCCGATTTCCTCGTCCTGGGCATTGGGGAGGTACGTCATCCTCGGCTTGGGAGTTGGCTCGCAAGCCTACGAAAACATGAGAGAGCGTCGGGAATGTGTCATCAATCTCCCCGACGCCGGATTGTGGCGGCAGGTAGAGGCGCTTGCTCCTTTGACCGGCCGCGATCCGGTGCCGCCCAACAAACAGGAGCTGGGCTTCCGCCATGAAAAGGATAAGTTTGCCGCGGCCGCTCTCACGTCCGTGGCTTCGGAGGAGATTCGGCCCGAGCGGATCGCGGAGTGTCCCCTGCAATTCGAGGCGGTCGTTCGCGATATTCGCATTCCCTCGTATGCAGACGATTTCGCCATCGTGGAAACGGAGGTCCGCCGCGTACACGCAGCCGAGCAGATCGCGATCGGGGATCGGTACATAAACCCCAAGGCCTGGAACCCGCTCATCTACAGCTTTCGGCATTACTTCGGGCTGACCGACGAGCTGGGCAAAAGCTACCGGTCGGAGACTTGATCCAGGCCGGGAAAGACATCGGGTAGTCGTTTTTCCACGGGCGCGATTTCTTCCGGATCTTCTTGATGGTATGATTTGCAAGAGGGGAATCAAGAGGTGGAGGTATCGAAGTGGAGCAACTTTTAATGGGGAGTTTTCTATCGGCGATGGCGACGGGAGCGGGGGCGCTGCCCATCCTGTTCTTCAGGACGGTCACGCATCGCTGGCGCGACATCCTGCTGGCTTTTACCGCCGGCATCATGGTAGCGGCTGCCACGTTCAGCCTGATCCCGCAAGCGATGGAGACCGCCCCTTTTTATATCGTGTGCCTGGGCGTGCTGACCGGGACGCTGGCGCTCACGGTCCTGGAGAGCTTCATTCCGCATATCGATCTGGAGCATTCGCGGGTTAACCTGTCCATGGATTCCCAAGCGCTGCTCGTTTTGTCAGCCATTACGCTGCATAACATCCCGGAAGGACTGTCCGTCGGCGTCAGCTATTCGAGCGATCAGGCGGGACTCGGTGGGCTGGTTGCGTTTGCGATCGGCCTCCAAAATGCGCCGGAGGGCTTTCTCGTCGCTCTGTTTTTGATCAACCAGCACGTCAGCCGAGCCAAGGCGTTTCTGCTGGCGACTTTGACGGGAGCGGTAGAGATCGTATCCGCCGTCATCGGCTTCTACCTGACGGCATTAGTGAAAGGGCTGGTCGCCTACGGCCTGTCGTTTGCCGCAGGAGCCATGCTGTTTATCGTCTACAAGGAACTGATCCCGGAGAGCCACGGCGACGGCCATGCGCGATCCGCCACGTTTTCCTTCATTATCGGGCTGCTGGTGATGATCGGAATGGTCCAGCAGTTCGGGTGAAACCTTCTTTCTTTGAGTGTGGGCCGTTTGGGTCTGCTTGCTTATGTACGGGCAGGCCCTTGCGGCTGTTTTCATTTTTTCACCAACTTCCTCTCACAAATCGGACCGAATTTACCGAAACCATATATAGAGAGATTTCGATTATGGAAGTAGGGAGTGTCACGATGGAAAAGTCGACCTTGATAGGTATAGTACTAGGTCTCGTCGCATTAATTGTCGGGATGATTTTGAAGCACGCCAGTCCCTCCGCCTTATTAAATCCAGCAGCATTCATGATTATTATCGTAGGGACGGCTGCCGCGGTGTTCAACGCGTTTCCGCTCTCGGAAATCAAACGGATTCCCGCCCTTTTCAAGGTACTGTTTACAGAGCAAAAACTCCCTGGCAAGCGCGAACTGATCGGTCAGTTTATGAATTGGGCGTCGATCGCCCGTCGGGAAGGCTTGTTGGCCCTTGAAAACACATCGGATGAAATTGAAGATCCATTCCTGCGCAATGGCATGAAAATGATCATTGACGGTGGAGAGCCGGATTTCGTCCGCGATGTATTGAATGAAGAAATCCACGCTATCGAAGAGCGTCATCAAGCGGGCGCACTCGTATTCAGCCAGGCTGGCAGCTACGCGCCGACCCTCGGGGTATTGGGGGCGGTAGTAGGGTTGATCGCCGCTCTCGGCAACCTGAGCGACATCGATGCCCTCGGCCTATCCATCGCCGCGGCCTTCGTGGCGACGCTCCTCGGTATTTTTACCGGGTATGTGCTGTGGCATCCTTTTGCGACCAAGCTCAAGCGCAAATCGAAGCAAGAGATTGAAATCAAGAAAATCATGGTAGAAGGTCTCCTCTCCATACAGGCAGGCGTATCGCCGGCTGCTATCGAACAAAAGCTGCTCGTGTACATTCCGTTCCAGGAGCGTGCCGAGGTGAAAGAAGAAAAGGGGGAGGAAGGAGCGACGGTAAATGGCTAAGCGACCAAAGCGACATGCTCAGCATGAAGAGCATATGGACGAGACTTGGCTGGTACCTTACTCCGACCTGCTCACTCTGCTTCTTGCCCTGTTTATCGTACTGTTTGCCTCGAGCGAGATGGACGCCAAGAAGTTTGACCAGTTGGTGAAGTCCTTCAACGTGGCGTTAAACGGCGGGGTGGGCGTTCTCAATCAGCCGAGCCCGGTGCCGCTCGATCCGAACATGGCCCAGCAGACGATCCACAAGGGGGCGCAGGAGTCGGAACGGCCGAAGACCGAAGCGGAGAAAAAGCTGGAGGAAGCGGTACGCAAGGAAACCGAGGATCTGAAAAAGCTGCAGACGCAGCTCGAAGGCTATATTCAGCAAAACAAGCTGCAGGACAAGCTGCAGACGAAGCTGACCGAAGAGGGGCTGCTGATCACGATCCTCGACAATGCCCTCTTCGACTCGGGAAAGGCGGACCTCAAGCCGGAAGCGCGAAAGCTCGCGGCCGAGATGGCCTCGATGCTGGTGCCGCATCCCAAGAAGGTCACTGTAACCGGACATACGGACAACGTCCCGATTCATCGTTCGGAATTCCCTTCGAACTGGGATTTGAGCGCAAAGCGCGCGGTGAACTTCCTCAAGGTCTTGTTGGAAAACCCCAACCTCGACCCGACGAAGTTCAGCGCGACAGGGATGGG